>DASUGQ010000001.1:0-5251 GCA_036273935.1 Cyclobacteriaceae bacterium
TCATCAACACATACAGGTATTTATCTGATATCTTTACACCGAAGCGTGATTCAGTGGCGAATACAAGTGGCCGGATATACAATGATGATCCTTCAGAAGTCGGAATCCATTCCTGGTCAAATTCAATCAGGTGATGAAGACTTTGAATAAACATGTCTTCACTGATCTCAGGCATGCACATTCTTTCCAGGGATTTGTTTAATCGCGCGCTGTGTTTATGCGGCCGGAAAATGCAAATGTCACCATTCTTATTTTTGAAGGCTTTAAGCCCTTCGAACACAGATTGTCCGTAATGTAATGCGAGGATGGCTGGCGTCATAGGAATTTCACCAAAGGGCATTATTTTCATGTCTTGCCAGTGTCCCGCGTCATAGGCAGCCACCAGCATGTGATCGGATATGTATTTTCCGAATTCCAGGTTGTTGAAATCGGTTTCCTTAAGCCTCGATTGTTTCGTTCGTTCAACAGCGATAGAAGTTGTCATGACTGCCATAGGTGTAATTTTTAATTGGGATGTAAAGATATTTTTAAGTATTCAGATACGCACGAGATTTTTAACGCTTATTTTATTAATGGTCCTTTAAAATGCTTTCACTGCTTTCAAGTCCTCCTGTGGCAATTGAGGAGAAGGAATCAAACGACTAAGCACTTCGAAAGCAATTTCAATATCCTTCTCCAGAGTTTGCCAGTTAGAGATTGCCGCCCGGATGCCGGGTATTTCTTTATATACAGTTGGTGTAAAATATACCTTTCCATCATCCCGTATCCGATCCAGAAACGACTGGATCATTTCAACCGACAAGTCTTTTCGATTCAACGTAAAGCAAACAACATTCAACCGTACCGGGGCCAAAAGAAGAAATTCTTCGGATGCCTTAATCTTTTCGCCGAGCTTTTGTGCCAACTCACAATTCCGCTCGATAATTTCACGATAGCCGTCGCGTCCGTACGCGATCAGGGTAAACCATGCCGGCAGCGCCCTGAACCTCCTCGAATTTTCAGGTGTGTAATTCAAAATGTCATTGCCGGCTTTATCACCGCCGAGATAGACTGCCTGGTTTTGAAAGACTTTCTTCTGGAGATTTTTGTGCCGTGTAAACTGCATACCTGAATCGTAAGGAACGTTTAACCATTTGTGAGCATCGACGGTGACGCTGTCCGCATAATTTATTCCATCGAGATAATGAGCATACTTTTCCGAACACGCCGCAAAGCCACCGAAGGCCGCGTCCACATGCATCCAAAAACGGTATTTGTTTTTCAACTTCCCAATGACGTTAAGGTTGTCGAAGTCGACGGTATCTACGGTTCCGGCGTTTGCCACAACGATAACCGGTTCATTTACCTGCTGTAAATGACGTTCGAGATCCCACACATCAATGGCCTCACGATCAGGAAGCATTTTGATCTTCACTACCGATTTTTTTCCGATGCCCAACATCGACAATGCTTTGTAGATGCTGATGTGAGGAGAAGCGCTCAATACTTTAACAGGCGTTGTGTCAGTCAGACCTTCCCAGCTAAAGTCAATTCCTCTTTGCTCTCCGATCCATTGACGTGCCACGGCAAGATTCGTAAAGTTTGACATGGTGGCGCCAGTCACAAACGCACCGAAGTATTCATCGTCCAACCCGAACAATTGTTTAAGAAAATGGATGGCCTGCCTTTCAATCTGCGGAGCAATGGAATTATTACTGCCAAATGGATTTTGATCATAGGCGCTGACAAGCCAATCACCGGCCACTGAAGCGGGTGTTGATCCGCCTACTACAAAGCCAAAATATCTCGATCCTGCACTGTTTGTAATCTTGTCTGCAAAGTTATCTTCAAAGAATTCAAGGGCCGCTTCTGCTCCGATCCCTGCGTGCGGAAGATTTTCAAGAGCAATGTCATTTACCTGTATTCCCGCCGGAAGAGAATCCTGTCTCATGAAATACCGGGCGGCAATCTCTTTTGTCTTATCGAGAATCCGGATGATTTTCTTTTTATCGTTTAATAATTTATTGTCCATTTTATTTCATCTTATTTCGAATGTTACAATCTCTAACTTGCTAATAGACTGAGGATCTCATCCATTCTTACCAAATGATGATCATCGTGTTCGGCATCAAAGAACGCAAGATCAATTGGGGTCATCATGACTTTTAACCTCGGGTGAAGCGATGCTTTCGTCAGATCTTCTTCGCTGACGCTTTGGTAACGAATAAGACATTTTAACCGGTTTGTACGAAAATATTCCAATACTTCACTCACTGGCCTGGCGTTATAATCTTGTTTTGGTTCGAACACCGCCGGCGACATGGGCGATTTGCCGTTGATGATCTCGTCAATTCTTTTGAGCGCAATTTCATCCACCTCAGCGAGGTGCCCGATGTTCTGCTTTACCGACCATTTACCATCAAGTTTATTGGAAAGCACGTCATCAGGTACTCCATTTACTTTTGCATGGATCCTTGTTGCCGTGCCCTTTAACCTTTCCAGATAAAACGGAAGCATGCCCGCGGGGGCGCCGAAATCAAATTTTCGTTTAAACCATTGGAGCTTCTCCATCCGCGTCAGATTTTTCTCCCAACAATAACTAACGTTCTTTCATGCCCGTCTAATTCAGCGATATCAGGCAAGCGTGCCCACTGCTCAAATCCGGAATCTTTGAAGAGTTGCAGGCTTGGTACATTATGTTCAAAGATGAATCCTAACAGGGTTTTCACATTGAAGCGCCTGCAATTATCCATTGCGAACTGTAATGCCTTTTTTCCAACACCTTTCCCCCGTTCGGATTCGTGGATGTAGATGCTGATCTCACATGTGCTATCATAGGCCGGTCGTCCATAAAATGACTGAAGGCTTATCCATCCGATCAATCTTCCTTCATCTTCAATGACCCATAAGGGCCGTTTATTAACTGAATGCCCTTCAAACCATTTTTTCTTTTGCTCGACTTTCACGGGTTGAGTATCTGCCGTTACCATCCGGCTTCCGACCGTCGAATTATAGATTTCGACAATGGCGGGCAAATCCTCAATTGTGGCATCTCTGAATTTCATTTTAGATTAATTTTTTCATAAGCCAATCATTTTGCGCATCAGTCCCGAGCATAAAAACGTGTTCTCCGAATTTTTCAAATCCCCATTTCTGATAAAATGCAATGGCCCTGGGGTTGTGTTCCCATACTCCCAGCCAAACAACGTTCATACCTTTTGCTTCCGCGATTTCAAAGCATTTATCAAGCAGCACTTTACCCAAATTCTTTCCATGAAATTCACGGTCAACATAAATCCTCTCAATTTCCAGGGCTTTATCACTCTTCAACCTATCAACACTTTTATTGAAGTGTATTTTTGTATACCCCGCAATCCTTTGGTCGACATAGGCTAAATGAAACTCAGTTTCTAACTCAACAAGCTCACGCATGATCTGTTCATAGGAAAAACTCTTTTCTATATAAAAGTTCATGTTCTCGTGTGTATTGAACTTTCCAAAGCTTTCCCAAAAAGTTTTGGTACCGAACTTTTGGATCACTTCGACATCGTCGACGCCCGCCTTACGGATGAGCACCTTCATATTATAACATCAACTCCATTTTGATATCACTTCTCTCATACGGACCATCAACGTGAATTTCCCTGAACCCGTTTTTTCTGTACAATGCAATTGCAGGAGCCAGCACCGTGTTTGAATACAGAATGATCCGGGAAGCGCCCAACTGCTTTGCTCTTTGAATGGCAGCTTTTGTTAATGCCTGGCCAATTCCTTTGCCCTGAAATTTTTCATGCACGGCCATCTTAGTGAATTCATACACACCTTCATCGGCAAATTTCAGCGCCACCGTTCCCGCGACCTCATTTTTCCAATATGCCATTAGTATTGCTCCGCCGTTCTTAATGATGTAGTCATCGGGGTGCTGGAGTACAAGCATGTCAACCGGTTCCATCCAAAAATATTTTTCTATCCAGGCACGATTGAGACTCTCAAACCATGGTTGATGGTAAGGTTTATATTCGAGAATTTGCACGGTCGTTTTATCATCGATCATTCCATCCATTTTTAAAATCTCCACGGATTGAAGATGCCTTCTTTTCTCTGGCTCAGAAAATGGCCGTCAACGATCAATAGTGTCACGCCATCTTTTGAATACGATTTATGCATGCTCGCCTCGTCTGAAACGAGGTAGCTCATTCCTTTTGAAAGCGTAAATATTCTTCCGTCGGAGAGCTCTGAAGTCATTTCACCTTCAAGGCAATACACCATGTGGCCGGCTTTGCACCAGTGGTCGGCTTTATAACCTTTTGAATATTCCACCAGCCGGATGCGAAAACCCTCATATTGCAATGTGCGCCAGCGGGCTACTCCGCTCTCACCCGAATATTCGGCGACTGCTACTGAACTCCAGTCTGTAGTGTGAAATAATATTGAATTCATGGTATTATCTGCTGAATTGTGCTTTCCAAACATCCCTTAACTGGTAACCGCGGTTTACAATGTAAATTCCGGCAACGGTCATGATAATCGCGATACCCATGGTTGTGTTAAGTTTTTCATCCAGCACCAGCCATCCCAGGATAACAGCGACAAGCGGATTGATATACGCATAGAGGGATACGATGGTCATGGGCAAATTGCGTAATGCAAATGAGTAGCAGCTATAAGCAATAACAGAACCGAAGACTATTAAATACAGCAATGCAAAAAACGCTTCACCAGACCAGTGCACTGTTGAAAGGTCATCAAAGGCAAAGCTCAGCGGGAAAGACCATAAACCACCAAAGAACATTTGCAATCCGGCGTTGAAGAATACATTGGTCTTCTGATTATGCCGTTTTATCCAGACACTTCCTCCGGCCCAGGAGATCACGGCAAGCAAAGTAAGCACCATGCCCTTCACGTAGCCAGAATTCGTAAATGAATTCAAGTCTTCGCCAAAGATCATGGAGATGCCGATAAATCCGAGGGCAATTCCAACGACAATGGGAATGTTGGGGCGCTCATCTCTACTGATCGTCAGGTTGACGACGACAACCATAACGGGCATAAGGGAACAAATGACGGCGGCGATACCGCTGGGTATATGCATTTCAGACCATGCCACTAATCCATTGCCAAGCGTAATCAAAAAGAAACCTGCAATGGCCTGGTGATAGAAATATTTGATGGATGGCCATTCAACCTTGCTGAACAGGGGCAACGCTATGATAAGGATGAGTCCGGCGATGACCTGACGAATAGCGACGAAAAGAAATGGCGGGAAATTCAT
>DASUGQ010000002.1:0-31487 GCA_036273935.1 Cyclobacteriaceae bacterium
TTAATGGAAATAATTCGTAACGATGATCACGAAGCCCCTCCCTGAAAAACTTTTCATCAAAATAGGTTTTTGAAAAGGAATGACTTACCGTCAAACCGATCAAACCATACACTTTCTCCATGGGTTAAAATTTGGTTTTAAGTCTTTCTGCAATTTTTTCGATAACGACAACAATAAACACGCCCAGTGCCACCATCATAATAGCCTGAAATATCAAAGGATCCTTGCCTGTCTCAATGAGGTAATCATTTGGAAGAATACTTTTGTCGAATGCACATACCTGGTCGCCCGCTGAATCAAGTCTGAAAGACAGACATTTCTTCCAGGGCCAAACTTTATTTAGTGAACCGATCATGAAGCCTGCCAATAAGGCTATTGTAAGATCGTGGTAATGGTCCAGAATCCACGTGAGCAAGTGAGAGAAGGATAACAGTCCGATGATACAACCCAGAACAAAGACAAGGATAACAGGAATATTAAGTTCATTCAAGGCTGTTATAATGAATTCATATTTTCCCAGCAGTAACAAAATAAATGCACCTGAAATGCCGGGCAATATCATCGCACAGATCGCGATGCATCCGGCAATAAAGATAAACCACAAAGCTTCCGGAGTCTGTGTGGGTGAAAGGATTGTGATGAAGTAGGCGGCAGCGACACCAACAATGAAAGACAACGCGATTGAGATTCTCCATTTTTTTACCTGCCGAAGAATCAAGGGTGAGGAGATGAGGATCAAACCAAAAAAAAATGACCAGATTTGTATGGGATAATGATAAAGGAGGTACGTCATTAACCTGGCCAATGAGACAATGCTGGTAACGATACCCGCCAGGACCGCCAGGAGAAAATTTCCATTTATTGCCTTCCAAAAGTCCGCCAGTTTCAATGCCCTGATAAGTCTTACCGCTTCGAGGTCAATTGATTTGATAGAATGGAGGAGTTCTCCATAGATGCCTGTAATGAAAGCAATGGTACCACCCGAGACACCCGGTATAACATCTGCCCCTCCCATGCATAAGCCTTTCAGATATAGGAGAATATAATCTTTAGGTTGTCTCAACGTTTATTTTATTCGGTAAAAAACGGAGGGGTGTTGCTACCTTTCTTTTCAATACCGAGGAAATGCAGGAAGGTATCGCCCCGTAACCCCAATCGGATAGTTTCTAACGGAATGATTTCATTCGGAGCGATATTGCCCAAATTAACATTGGCACCGAGGAGCTTGATAAACCAGACCTGTTGAGCCTTTTGAGGTGCTTCCCATATTATTTTTTCAAAAGGAATTTTTGTCAGGATTTCCTGCACAAGACCGGACCGGACTTCACCGGTTGACCTGAACAAGCCTACGTTTCCGCTTTCGCGGGCTTCCCCAATTACCTTCCAGGCGCCTGCGTCCAACTCTTTTTGCATGAGTTCGATCCACTTATAGGGAGGAATGATCTTTTCAGCATCCTTCGATCCAACTTCTGATAATACCGTAACCTGTTCTGAAAGTTTGCTTATGTAATCACATTTTTTATCGTGGTCGAGGTCAATGCTTCCATCAGAAACTTCTGCGAAAGACATTTCATACTTATCCAGCGCTTTCCGGTAATCATCAAACTGATCGCGTATGATGAAGGCTTCAAATAGTGTTCCTCCGAAGTAGGTTGGAATACCGGCGTCCTTGTAGACTTTTAGCTTGTCTTTAAGATTTGGTGTAACATAGGAGGTGCCCCATCCAAGTTTTATAATGTCGACATGATCTGCGCAAACATCTACAAAATCTTCGGCTTCCCTTGCGCTCATGCCTTTATCCATGGCCATAGTAAAGCCATATTGCCTGGGCTTAATTGTCCGCTCAGGCAGGTTCTTCAGGTCGTAATTCATTAAGTGTTTTCTTTTCTAAATTGCTCGATGATCTTAAACAACGCTTTTTGTGTTTCGAGCTTCGGGAAGAAATCGAACAAAGTTGTATGACCATCAAAGTTCAAAATTAAGGCATTTTCTAAATAATTAAAGGCTTCTTTAAATTGTCCCTCTTCAATGAGGTAGACGGTCATGCGGTAGAATAATTCGGCGTCATCGGGTATATCCTGAAAACCCAGTAAAAGAGTCTCTATTGCCTTAGCATAGTTTCCTTGTTCGTAATAGATATAGGACCAATTCAACCATATTTCCTGGTCGGTGGGCTCAAGTTTAGATGCCTCTTCGTAGGCATCCAGGCTGGATACGGTATTCCCGATTTTGAATTCGGCATGGGCGACGGCTTTCCAGTATTCACCGTTTTCCGGTCTGATTTTAAGTGCCTTGTTGTAAAAATGCAGCGCCTGATACCATTTTTCCTGTTTTTCAAGACACGCTCCTGCGCCGAACAAGGCTTCGTCGTACAGGGTGTCAAGTTTTATGGCCTTCTGAAAATACTTAAGCCCTAACTCATATTGCTCAAGGCTTTCATAGGCAGCACCAACGCAGCAATAGACTTCAGGACTGGGTCCTTCAAGTTCGATTGTTTTTTTGAATGTGTCCAGCGCTTTTGTGTATTGCTGGAGATTCATATAAGTGTTGCCCATATTAAAATAGGCACTTGCAAAGGTATCATCAATGGTGATGGCGTAGTCGTAAGCGTCCAGGGCCTCCTCGAAACGCTCGAGCTTGTTGTAAACAATGCCAAGGTTGTACCAGGCGGCAGCAGAATAAGGATCTTCGTCAATGAATTTTTTGTAATAGTCAATGCTCTTATCCAATTGACCGATAACATCAAGGCAATATGCAAGCTCATACAAAGCGCCGTCGTGATTGATGTTGACCTCGATGGCTTGCTTATACATTTCAATAGCCTCCTCATAGTCCTCCATACTTTGATAGGCGAGCCCCATGCTATAATATACTTCGTCTTTGTATTCGGCCAAGGTCAAGGCCTGCTCATAGCTTTGTATTGCCTCTTTATACTTTCCCTGCTGAGATAAAATGGAACCGGTGGTGAGGAAAATTTCCCAATCGTTTGGTTGAAATGCCTTTGCTTTTTCAAGAAGTTCAAGGGCCTGATCATACTCTTCAAGATTTACCAGGATGTCTGCCTTTACTGTAAGCAATTCTGTCGAAAAAGGATATTGACCGATAGCCTGGTTGACAGCTTGTAATGCTCTATTGTATTTTGCTCTGATGAGGTAATAGTCAATGATCTGTTCATAGGCATCCAGATCAAAAAATTCAGCGTTCTTTTTTTTGAGGTGATCCTCGAAGCGTTTTACCAGCTCATTTTCCTCCTCTCGTTTGCGAAATTCTCTTGGCATGGTATTAAGGTTTTCCTAAAATAGATAAATCCGATGTAAAGCTACGAACATATCACGTTATTTTTTGCCATTTCCTTGCAGTATATAATATTCACAACACTGTTTAAGTGTGTCGTCAATCGATTGAAATATAAAATTTAGTTTGTTTTTTACCTTTTCATTGCTATAAACAATTGTTGTGTTGGCTAATTGTGCAGTCTCTTTTGTGACTAAGGGCTCTGAACCGGTAATGAACGAACGAAGGCGTTCGACTCCTGCAAAAAAACTAAGTACTTTTTTTTCCGCCTTAATAGAAGGAGGATGTTTATTGAAATTTTCGGCTATTTTCTCAAATAATAATTTGTAAGGGATACTTCCGGCATTAACGATAAAGCGTTCTCCGTTGAATGGTGTATTGATCAGTGCAATGATGATAGAAGCAACATCGTTTGCATCCACATAGTTCATGGAGCCATCGGTGTAGAGGGAATTACCATTCCAGATGTAACGGAAAAATTTAGCGCTGCTTCGATTCCAATCGCCCGGACCCAGAATTACAGATGGATTAACAATGACAGTGTTTAATCCCTCTTCATGTCCCCGCATCACTTCAAGTTCTGATAGATATTTTGATTCCGCATAGGTAGTATTCAACGGGCTCTCGATCCACTTTTGCTCTTCGTCAATTTGAATGACATCCTTCGGTCTGCTCAACGCGGCAACTGAACTGACATGGACAAATCTCCTGATGTTGCGTCGCAGGCTGGCATTGATCAGGTTTCGCGTGCCCATCACGTTGACGTCATAGAGTCTTTTTTTATCGCGGGAGTTGAAGGAAACGAGGCCGGCTGAATGAATAACGCATGTCACGCCTTGAAGCGCCTCATCTAACGCCACAGTATCCGTCACATCCGCTTCGCGCCAGGAAATTTTACTGGCGATATCGGTCAACAACGAAGTATCACTACCCTTTCGTTTGATCGCAATGAAATTTTCACCAGCGTCAACCAATTTTCGGATGATTGCATTTCCAAGAAGCCCTGTGGCACCGGTTACCGCTATCATTTTGGATCAGAGAGAATTATTCAACAAAGGCAAAGTTAATGCTTTTTTAAAGTAACGGGAGTTTTGTATTTGCTCCAATACTTTTGCATGCTGAATATTGTGGCAATCACTACCGATGAGGTGTGCGAACCCAAGATCAATTAGTTTATTTGCCAGGGTTTGTACTGGCTTTGAATAAGCGCCTGCGATGGACGCTGCATTCAATTGAAACAATACTCCGCGGTTGATAAGATCTTCAATACGGCTCATATTGTTTTGAAGATAGACATATCGCTCGGGGTGAGCGAGCACGAGTTTATATCCCTGTGTTGTGGCAATAAAAATAAATTCATTCAGGTTAAGTGGTTCGCTTAGAAAATTGGTTTCGAAGAGAAGATAATTGTTACCGAAAGTGAGAACAGGAGCGTTCCTTTCGATATCCTTTACAAGATGCTCATCGAGATAATATTCCGCTGCCACTTCAATGTTAACGTGAATAGCCCGTTTACTCAGGTAGTCATTTAATTGATCAACGCCCTGCCTGATGGTTTCAGGAGTATTTCGATAATGATCCTGCATTACATGAGGCGTTGTAATTAGTTTGGTGTAGCCAAGGTGCTGAAATATCCTTACAATTGACTCAGCTTCTTCAAGAGTCTTTACGCCATCATCAAGGCCCGCCAGGAGGTGTGAATGAATATCAGTGGTTAACTTGATTCCAGTATCTGTTTTCTTTCTGAGCCAGTTGATCACGTTTTGATGAATCCGAAATTGATTGGACAAAGGTATGAATGAATGGCAAATAGGACAGACTAGCCATTAAAATAGAAAAGAAATAATCACTATTTCTTAAAAAAGTTCTTAAGACCACCTTTGCGATTGTCTTCATAATAACCGTAGCCGTAAGATTTTCTTTCGCTTACGGGAAGGGCATTGAAAAGTGTCGTGATATTGGTAAACTTATTAATGTTGATGATTCGCTGCAAATTGGAGAGGAATTCTCTTTTTGAGTAGTTGGCTCTGAAAATATAAATGGAGATGTCCGCACGTTTCATGGCCATAATGCCGTCTGTAACGAGACCGACGGGAGGCGTATCCATTATAATATAATCATAGTTCGTTTTTAATTCGGTTAATAACTCTTCGAAGGCCCCATTGAGCAACAACTCGGAAGGGTTAGGAGGATGTGGGCCCGAAGCAATGTAGTCAAGGTGTTCTACCGGAGTCTTCACTATGCAGTCCTCCCATTTATTTTTGCGGATGAGGATTGTGCTCACACCTTTTGAATTATCGTTAAACGGGGCCGGAAGATTTGCTTTTGGCTTACGCATGTCCAGATCGAGTAGAACTACTTTCTTTTTCGACAGTGCCATGACGCCACCCAGGTTCATTGCGATAAATGATTTTCCTTCACCGGATACTGTTGATGATATGGCAATTGTTTTTTGTTTTGCGGAAGGACTGAAAAAATCCAGGTTGGTGCGAAGCGTGCGAAAGGCCTCACTGACCATTGACTTAGGGTGATTCATGACATGCATGACGGAACCATTCAAATAGCTGGATGCGGGCACAACGCCCAATACCGGAACATCATCAAAATGTTCAAGTTCATGCACACTTGTAATTTTATTGTTGATGAGGTAAAGAATTCCGATAAAGAAGAAATTAATGACAAAGCTTGCTACAAGGCCGATTCCCAGAATCATTAACTTATTTGGAGCGATTGGTGTATAATTCAGGGAAGCAGGCGAGAGAATTTTAAAATCAGGTGTCGTCCCTGCCTGGGCAATTTCAAACTCCGACTTTGATTGCATCAGCATAAGGTAGAACTCTTCGTAGAGTTTGTAGAATCGTTGATTCTTGTTGAATTCTGTATTCCGGTTCGGCATCAGTGCAAAATCATTTTCAAGCTTGCTCTTTTGCTGATTAAGTTGTTGCAATTTTTTGAGCCATGAATTTTTTAAATCGTTGAGTTGTGCCACCAATTGATTTCGCAAGGTATTGATCTCGTGTTCGCGCTCCCGGAATGCAAAGGTTACTTCTGTATACGATAGTTTCAGATTGTCAAACTTTAGTTGGAGATCGTTGAGTTTTTCAAGATTGTCGTTTATTACCGGTGGTAATGACTGTCGTTGGATGGCACTGGTGTAGAATGTACCTGTGTTCATTTCATCCATCAGTTGATTAACTTCTCCGATTCTGCGACTAAGCTCAAATCGCTGCGAGTCAATTCCATTAATGATTGTTATCGTATTCTTGAGTTCTTCGTCAAGGTCATTTGTTTTGTTTTTGATAATGAAATCTTCAAAATAGGTTTCATACTGTCCCATTTTGCCCTCGATTTGCTGAAGCTCATTGCTAAGCCAGTTGATCTTTTGTCTGTTGGCAAGATTCTTTTGTTCGTTACTGAACTGGAGGTAAAGCGAGTCAACCTTATTTACGATGGTCTGCGCTTTCAGTGCGTTATAATCTTTGAAGGTGATCTGGATGGTATTGGCATTGAAGTTCAGGGGTTCAACCGTAATGTTGCTGTTAAGGTAATTCATCAACACATCCGGGCTATTGATGATAAAGAAACAATCGAGGTCACTCGTCCAATTAAAATCTTTGTTCTTATGTATTACCAGGTTTACTCCCGGCAGACTTATTTCTCTTTCATACTGACCGGTGACCTCGGTTCCGGTTTGCGATACCCGGATGCGGATTTCATTTGGTCCTATTTGATCTACAAAGATGGGTATATTGTAAAACGATGAATTGTGGATCTCATAGGATACAGAGTACGGCTCGTTCCCAAAAAATTCATAGTTCAGGATTTCTCCTTTATTAAAATAACTGATATCCAGTTTCACAGAATCCAAAACGCGACGCAGGAAAAGTTTGGATTGAATGAGCTCGATCTCACCTGACATGACGTTGAGATTTTGATCCTCTACGATGGTTTTAATTCCGAGACTGCTAGCTTCATTTTTAATATCAAGTTTAATCTCGGATTGAGATTGATAAAGGTTGGGGGTATAACGAATAAAGTAGAGATAAGTGAAAAGGTTGACGAGCAAGAAAATAAGTAGAATCCAAACCAGGTTATGACGTATGGTTAACCAAAGTTTCGTAAGGTCAATACCCTCGTCAAAGGTGTTTTTTTTTAATTTTCCTCTTGTCTCCAAATTGCTCTAATTGTTTTGGGCGATCACGATTACAAGTGTTACAAGACTTGCAACAAGGCTTACCAACGGTCCATAGTCACGCACAGCCTCACTCACCGGTTTACGCACAGGCTCCACGTAAACGATGTCGCCAGGTTCCATGATCATGTTGCCTTGTATATATCCGTCGACCGTACTAAAATCAACGAGAAAAACCTGCTCCTTTCGCAGAACGCGGATGTTGTGTGCTTTTGCGTTATTATCAACACCTTTAGCAAGAGCGAGGATTTCAACCAGTTCTACATTTTCGTTTGCCAGTGGAATCACTTGTCCACCCGGAGCGCCCAGTACAACGACACGTTTGTTTACGTACTTCATCACCACAAAGGGTTTGCTATAATATTTGCTGTAGGCATCCTGCAGCAGCGCTTCACCTTCACGGATCGTCAGTCCCTCAAGTTTTATTTCGCCAACCATTGGCAGTTTTACGACGCCACTTAAATTAACGAGGTAGGTAACCTCAGGCTTAATATTCTGGTTTTGATTTGGAATGTTCTCCATAAGCTTCAGGTCCGGGTCAATGATGCGTTCGCCGTCATTTGTGTAAACATCGACGAGGAGCTGATCATTTTTCTGGATCAGATAATTTTTTTCAGCCTTCTGGATTTCCTGCTCCAGTTTGTATCCATCAGGAATCTTAAACATGATATTTTGTTTGTATGTCGAGCAGGAGCAAGCCAACGCGCCAATAGCCAGGACAGGAAGCAGAGTGGTGTAAATGTGTTTTCTCAATTTTATAGCATATAACTTCACTGTGGTGAAATTACTGATTTTCGCAAGAATTCCTCCATGGTAGGCAGTACCTTGTCTTTCGCTGACACTATAGGGTCTTTAATTTGCCAATCTATCGCCAGAGAGGGATCATTCCACACAATGCCTTTTTCCAGGTCGGGATGATACTCATCGGAGCATTTATAGATGAAGATTGAATCTTCCAGGGCAGCGAACCCGTGAGCAAATCCTTCGGGAACCAGCATCATGTTGTGGCGACTGCCATCCAGAATGCAAGTGTAGACTTGCCTGAACGTTTTTGAATCTCGCCTCATATCTACCACTACATCCAGCACTTTTCCTGACCCAATGGAAACCAGCTTAGCCTGAGCATGAGGTGGAGATTGATAATGGAGACCTCTTACAATTCCCTTTTTTGTAAATGACTGATTTTCCTGTACGAACTTAGTAGTGATTCCGTGCTTTAAGAATTCACTTTCCTTATAAAACTCAAAAAACCATCCCCTGTCATCAAAGTAAACTGTGGGGATGATTTCCAAAAGTCCATCCAACGGGGTTTTAATTACCTGCATGAAAAAATTTTATGAAGCTCGCTTCAGGTTGCCGATGGTCTTGACGTATTTATCAATTACCAGATGTTCACTAAACTCAGATTCCACCTTGACGCGACCATTTTGCCCAAGCTGACGCAAAAATTCATCTCCCATAGAAGCCATCATTTTCATCTTTTCAGCGAGATCATCAGCATCCTTCAGTTTGCAAAGTAAACCATTAAAGTTGTGCCTTACAACATGATTGCAGCCAGGCACATCGGTAGCAATAATCGGTTTTGCTGAACTGGCGGCTTCGAGCAACGTGCGTGGTGTGCCTTCGCGATAGGATGGGAGCACAATACAATCGGCAGCGTGAATATAGGGTTTGACATCATCAGTGGTTCCCAGGTACTCAATTACTCCAGTCCGGATCCATTCATTAATAATGTGCACCTTGATCCCTCGTTTGTGTTCAGGATCCATGGCGCCCAGCACCTGGAATCGTGCATTCATTCCTTGGCGTTTCAGTTTCTTTACCGCTTCGATATACTCCATCACACCTTTATCGGTGATGAGGCGGGAGATGAGCAGAAAGGTGAAAGTCTTATTCCTGTTGAACTCGGCCGGCGTGAACCGGTTGAGATCAATTCCCGATCCGGGGACGATATCGACATTTTCAGAGGGAACTAATTTCTTTTCGATGAAGAGATTCAGGTCGTCAGAATTTTGAAAGAAAACCCTCGTCGCAAACCGGAAACTTATACGATACAAAAGAATCGCTATCACCGATACGAGGTTGTTTTTCAAAAACACCGTTCCCAAACCACATACGTTATTGATAACGGGTATCCCGAGCATTGAAGCGGCCAGGGTACCATAGACATTTGGCTTGATTGTAAAGTGGAGAATAATGTCGGGTTTTACCCTTTTATATATTGAATACAATTCAAAAATTAGAGCTGAATCTTTTATGGGATTGGCGCCACGGCTATCCATTCGTAAACGATGATGGATGCAGCCAGCCTCTATCAGGCGCCCGGTGTACTCATCGTTTGGGGCGATGGTGTGAACTTCATGACCCTGCGCAAAAAGGGTACTGAGTAGGTTCATCCTGAAATTGTAGATATTCCAGGACGTGTTTAGGACAATCGCAATTCTCATTGGCTCTGATAAGAGAATCTTTCTTTTCCGCCCAAAAACGTAGTGACTAAGGTTAAAAAAAGATGAATTCTGTGGTCTAAATTCCTCAAAATTAACAAAAAGTAACCGTAACAAACAAGGGCGCTAAAATTTTCTGTTACTTGTTTGTGTTAACAAGTGAATGAACCTATAACGTTGTATTAAAGAATGAATGAATTGGACAAAGCAGTTTTAGTAACGGTAAGCAGAGGCAATCCGACCGATGTGATCGAAGAACATCTTGGAGAGTTAGCCTTTCTGGCGGAGACATTAGGAATTAGTGCCGTTGGAAAGATCATACAGAATTTACCCAATCCTGATACACGTACATACCTCGGTAAAGGAAGATTTGCCGAAATGAAAAATGAGATCTTCAGTAAAAACATCAACCACGCTGTCTTCGATGACGATCTCAGTCCTTCGCAACTCAGGAATATTGAGCGGGAGTTAAATCCCCCTGATCGGGAGGAGAAAGTGCGGGTATATGATCGCAGTTTGTTAATCCTCGATATTTTTATGAAGCGGGCAAAGACTGCGCAGGCCAGGACCCAGGTTGAACTTGCCCGCAATCAGTACTTGCTTCCGCGCCTTACCCGCATGTGGACTCACCTGGAACGACAGCGAGGCGGAACGGGGACACGTGGCGGGGCCGGTGAAAAAGAAATTGAGACCGACCGGCGGAATATTCGCTACCAGATTACGGTATTGGAAGACAAGCTGGAGAAAATTGAAAAGCAAAGGTTAACGCAAAGAAAGGGAAGAGAGAATGCAGTTCGCGTGGCGTTGGTGGGCTACACGAATGTGGGGAAATCCACTTTAATGAATTTGTTATCGGGCTCAGGAGTTCTGGCAGAGGATAAACTTTTTGCCACCGTTGACTCTACGGTGAGAAAGGTTGTCCTTGGTGACATACCCTTCCTGCTGTCTGACACGGTCGGATTTATTCGAAAGCTTCCTCACCATTTGATTGAGTCATTTAAGTCGACCCTAGATGAGGTGAGGGAGGCTGATATTTTGCTGCACGTGGTAGATGTCGCCCATCCTTTTCATGACAATCAAATTGAAGTTGTGACCAGGACGCTGACAGATATTGGTGCAGGAAACAAGATCACGATCCTTGTGTTGAATAAGATTGACCGACTTCAACAACATGATAAAGTGAACTTTGATGAAATGAAAGGTTATTATCGTCAACATGGATTTGACAAGATTGTCTTTATTTCTGCAGCTAGCGGGCAAAATATTGATCAATTGAAAAACCTGCTGTTTGACGAGGTAAAGAAGAAATACATTACGATCTATCCCAACTACCTGAGGAATGGTTATGAATATCCTGTTGTTGTCGAAAATCCCTCCAATTGAATCGTAGGGATATTTTTATAAATTTGCGCCCGTAATAATAACCTGGTATCATAGTTCAACGGCTGTCTGACGGCAGTCGGGGATAGAATATCCCGATTGGCAGACATGGTCCCATAGTTCAACGGATAGAATAGAAGTTTCCTAAACTTTTGATCCCAGTTCGATTCTGGGTGGGACTACAACCAAAATCACTCAAAAGCCATCAAATAATATGTTTGATGGCTTTCGTATTTAGTACAACCTTATTCGTTTTACATCAGCAAGTTATTTTCGTAAATTTGACAAACCTTTGCAGTGTATGAGTACAGTTGAACTAAAGAATATATTAATTCACAGGATTTCCGAGATTACAGATGTCTCTTTTCTTGAGGCGCTTAAAACCATTCTTGATTCAAAATCAGAATCTACTGTTCTTACTCTTACAAATGAACAGCGGAATGAGATACTGGCATCTAAAAAAGAAATTGAGCAAGGGTTATACATCGAGAATAGCGACCTCGAAAAGGAGATAAATGGATGGCTGAACGCAAAATAATCTGGTCACATCGGGCCAGGATAAAGCTATTCGCAATCCTTGAATTTTATGCAAAAAGGAATAAAAGCAAAACCTATTCAGCCAAACTCTATACAAAGTTTAATAAAGAGATCAAGTTGCTTGCTAAATATCCCAACCTTGGCATTAAGACAGAAATTGAGTCCGTCAGAGGGCTGATTATTAACGAGTACTTTATTTACTACGAACCGCAGCAGGACCACATCATTATTCATACGATTTGGGACAGTCGTCAAGATCCGGATTCGTTGGTGATTAAATAAGAATGGGGTTACTCTATATGCAGCGCGTCAGCTTTGGCTGCCTATCTAATGTCAGTTCCGGTCTATTATTCCATAGAAGTTCGGGATTAGTTTCTTTCCCTATTCAAACGGTTACCCTGCGTGTAGCTCTGGCCGAAACTTATCGGACCTAAAAATTCCTGAAACTTATCCAATTTTGCAGAAACTGGTTCGACACTGGTAGCCTCCAGTCCACGCTTCCTCAGACAAAATAGGGACCCCGCAATTATTTATTCAGTTCAAAAGTATCTTTTTCACGACAAGGCAGTTATGTAGCAAACAAAAGTTGCTATGAAAGACTGCATTCTGATCGCGATTGCACTTTGTCTTTTTGGTTGTAGTGAGGATGGCGCCGATCCGGTAAACCCGTGGATTCCCGACAGCACAGTTCATCTTGCCGGGAATGCAGGTGGCGGCAGCTATTGGAGAAATGGAGTTCATAGTGCTGTCGGTGACAACGGCAACGTATGGGTCCAATCTATGTCTGTTGATGCATCGGTGCTAATTGGCGGTTACATCGGGGGCATGGATGCCCGGAGAGTGATCTTGCAAAACCAAAGAGAAACCATCCTCGGAACTGACGGAGGAGGCCTGACGTTGGTTGCCTGCCGTGATAACAATGTATTTGCTGTCTACAACCGGCTGCTATATAAAAATGGCGCAACTACCCCGATCAGCAACATAGGCTGGCCAACAGCCATGGCACTCCTTGGAGATGATGTGTACATAGCAGGTTCTTCACAGGGAAATGAATATGCCTGGGGCGTTTCAACCTTTTATCCCCTGGACACGTACGCAATATGTTGGAAAAACGAGTCAGAGATTTTCAGAGAGACTGTAAATTCTTATGCCAACACCATTTTCATTCATGAAGATGACATTTATTTGGGCGGACATCTTAACCACTACCCATCGCTTGATCGCATTGCATGTTACTGGAAAAACGGACAGCGCTTTGAATTAACTGAGAAGGATCAGGACGCAGAAGTGAGATCCCTGTTCGTCACTGACACGCATGTGTATGCAGCAGGAGTGATAAACGATCAGGCTGTGTACTGGAAAGATGGTGTCGCAACAACGCTTTCGAACTGGAATACAAACTCAGTAGCCAATTCCATATCTGTTCTAGGAACTGACGTGTATGTGGCAGGGAGTGAGGATAAGTATCCGGCTGTTTGGCAGAACGGTGTAAAACAAAACATTGCAAACCAGGACAAACAAGGTGAGATCAAATGTGTTGTTGCTGTTTCGAATTGATGCTATATCCACTCCCAAATTCCGTCCGTGCCCGACCTCCACTCACCTTCAATCAAAACAAAGAACCAGGCTTATCAGATACCAGAACCTGATCAAATCCTCAATAGGAAAGTTCGATATTCGTCCGCACATTCTATTTCCCCACCCATTATTGTTTTTGTTCCACCAGTACAATGGTATCTAATTCTGAATCGAAATGAATGTACGCCACGGATTGACCCGATGGTTCGGTTTTGTAATTCATGTATGCTTCCCATGTATTTCCATTTTTGTCCTGGACCGCCCAGTGTAGCACCGGATCGGAACAATGACGGTGAAGATTGATAAGTTTCCTGAACACCATGGTATCGTTTTCCACGTCAACGGTTATTTGATCAGCATAGACACGAGCCTTTCCGGTGAGGGTTGGAGACTCAGGACCGACCTTGAATTCTTCTACGTCCGAGGTACGTTTGCCAAAATCAATTCTTGCCTCAAATTCACTTATTTGGCACATTGCAAGAAAAGGTATCAACAGCACGGCACTCAGGGCACTCACTCTTTTCAGGGATAGGCTGACGGACATAGGCAGGTTTATGTATTTCATAACGGTATAGATATAGGTTTTTTATAAATATACATTGTAGTCGGCCAAATTAAACTCAACTAAATGGGGAAGAAAGTAATAAAATCTTTAACTTCCACTTCCTTCTTTTACTCTCAATGGATCCTTACACATCTAATAAAATAAACACAAATCATGTTAAAAGTGGATGACCCAAAACAAAATCAACACAGCTGGTGTGGTATTCTAAGTGTTGATTTGATCGAGAAGCAGATCCCGGTTAAACCTGGAGCACACGTATTTCTTAAGACGAGCCGTGATGCACATTTCGTAGCTCAGGGGACAATTGTAAAAAATGCCAGGGAATTAATAGGCGGGGCACTTGAGCAGGCTATTGATGACATTGTGAGTACTCTTCCTGATCCAATAGTTAGAGATGAGGTCAGGAAGCAAATCCTGGAAGATATCAAAACCTGTCAAGATGAAGTGAACACACTAAATGGCGGTAACGTTACTGAGGTTGTTGAAATGCTGGATCTTGATTTTGATGAAGCCTGTGGCACTTCTCCGCTGATCAATGAACTAAACATCAGAACCGAATTTCTTTTTCGTGATGAGATGTGGTTGGGTAAATATGGTGAAAGAGTAAGAGCTGATAAGATCAGGATTGGCCGACGATTACCGTGCTTACCAAAAAGTAGTTGATTTACTTTGCTCCAGGATGTTGCCTGGTAAGCATTCGTATTGTCCCCTAAATACCTATAAATAGCTATTGCTTTTTGCTTTGAAGTATGCGAATTTCATAGGCGAAGCGGTTATCGGTACATACATTCAGCGAGTGAAATTTTGCCAATGTTAAGGTCATTCCTACCAGAATGATTCAGTAAGTATTTTTCATATTGTTCAACCTTAAAAATAACAGGCCATGCCCGTAGAAGACGCAAAACAAAACACACACAGATGGTGGGGAACGCTTAAAGTCGGAAAGGATGAAAAAGGAAAAAAAGCCATCAGTATTACAAACGATGGGGGCGCGCTTGAGGAGGGGGATTACATTTTTGTCAAAACGTCACCTGAGTCGCATTTCATAACTTACGGAACCTACATTGGTTCTGTGACCCTTTTCAAAACCAGGAACGATGCCTTAAAGGCTATCTATAACAGTCTTGATAGTCCGACCACTATTATTAAAAATGAAATAAAGGACGATCTGAACGCAAAAGATTTTCTTGACCTTGAGAAGAAGGGGTATAAAATTGTTGGAATTGAAACGATCAACTATGAGGCGACCTCTCCGCTGACATTGGAACTTAATCAACGTACGCACGATGTCTTTTGGAATGATCCCTGGCTTAATGCCCACGAGAGCAGAATTGGAAAAAAGGAGCACATAAGGCTGGGCCGAAAAGGAAAACCATAATTTAAGAATGCGCCATAGAACTAAATTGCGAGCATTGATTGCTCCAAAATAATAATTCAACCCTAAAACCAGAAAATTATGTCAGTTCAAGACCCACAACAAAACATGCATCAATGGTGGGGAACCATGACCATTGATCCGGGAACAATCATTGTTGACAACCCTGCAAAAGGAGGACTCAAGCAAGGGGATTCCTGTGTGTTCGTTAAGACAAGTTATCAGTCTCATTTCGTTACGCATGGCACATGCGTTAAGAGAGTAAGAGTCATCAAGGACAAGGAGAGTGCCGTTGCGGATATTCAGGCAAAGTCGTTCAAGCCAATTCCTAAGCTTAAGTCGAAGCTGAATTTTCCTGCCGGCTCAACGATCGTTGAGATTTTGGAACTCGATAAAGCTAATACTCCGGCCCTGACCCAGGCGTTAAACGAATATAACGAAACCCTCTTTAATGATAGTGAGTGGCTGAAAAGCAAAGGGAAAATCGGTCAGAGCGAGATTATTATAGGGATGGGGATGGCGAGTATTCCCTGAGTTTTTTTCTTCTTAGATATAATCCCTGACTTCAAGTTGATGAAGGCAAACTTGGAGTACGGGCAATCGAAATATTGTTCAACCCTAAAACCCAAATAATATGTCAGTCCAGGACCCGCAACAAAACATCCACCGCTGGTGGGGTACGATGAATGTTGAGGAAGGAGAAACGATAACGGTCGAGAATGAGACCAACCCACTTCAAAATTCAAACGAAATCCTTTACTTTATTAAGACTCGCCCGGAGTTACACTTTGTGACCCTTGGAACCCGTATTAAGGAAGTGAGACGACTGGCGAATGCGGCCGCTGCCAAGGCAAAGATCAGAAGCAGTCTCAAAGATCAAAATGATTTACCCAAGGTCAACGAGGACCTGGCAAAAGCCGATTTTCCCAGTTCAAATATTTTTGAAATTAAAGAACTTAATTATAACACAACCAGTCCTTTGACGATAGCGCTAAACACGAAAACCAGTGAGCTTTTTGCTGACGATGGCTGGCTTGACGCGAATGAAACAGCCCATCCCGGAGGCATAGGCAGGGACCATATAAAAATCGGGCGCAAGAAATGAATCGGAGAGGTCAGTTTAAGTTTGAATCCTTTTCCGTGCATATAGTGCGATTGCCGTGAGTAGCGTTATTGCCCCCATGATAAAGATCCAACTGCGCACAGATGATTCTTCTGAAAATTTCAGGTCCTGCCCATTCAGTACAAAGGCAGCCCAATTGGCTGGATGGGCAGCTCTGTTGTCAGACTCTTTTAGAAATTGAAGCTTTGCATCCCGGAGCGAATAGCTTACGGATTCTTGTTTATTCAGGTTTTCATAAAATTTTACCATTATCTCTGAAGTAAAGGAGTCTCTTGCCTGCCACAGACTCATGACTGCGGCTGGACATCCTGCGTAGGTAAATGCGCGGGCTATGCTAAATATGCCTTCTCCTCTTTGATTTCGCCCGAGTCCTGATTCGCAAGCGCTGAGAACCACCAGGCCGGCGGAAAGGTTCAGGTTATAGATCTCATAGGCAAACAGCTCGCTGTCATTTAAGGAATCGCGACGGAAAATCAACCTTGAATTATCAGCTACTTCTTCATCACCAATACCGTGCACACCAAGATGAATGATGTCAATGCCAGTCGTATTGTTGATAAAATTCACCTTTGTAGCATCCAGGTCAGTGAACCTTTTCACATTTTTGAACAGTCGTGAAAGTGCCTCCAATTCCTTATATGTTCCTGGCAACTCCCCGGGCTGATTTCTTCTGGCGACAATTGGACCCCCTGTGCCGTTAGAATAACTGAAGGCAAGAACATTCTCAATTTCTTTATTTTTAAACAGGCGATTCTTGAAAAGAATGCTGGCAGAATATGCATAAGATATTTCTGAATGGAGGATAGCATAATCCAGGCCGCCGTAAGTAGTGTCAGCTTTTGGATCATAATTGACTACTAGCGCGTCGACAGAAATAGTCCTAAGCGGCCCGTCGGGAATAATGATAAGCTTCGATTTTAGCATGAATGGTGCGATAAACATTTTGTAAATCGTCGAAGATTCTTTGCTGAACCTGTTAATCAAGTCTTTGTTGAAAGGTTGATTTCCACTCATGTGGTGATACACTGACGTAAAGAGACCGTCTATATCCGCAGAATACGGAACGGATGAGATTGCCATGGACTTGTTCGTTAATGACAAAACATAAATGCTATCGGTCCCCCAAAAATATTCGAGTATTTGATTTCCAGAACTTAGTTTTTGTTGAATTTCATTTACATCCAACAGCATGCTATCAAGACTCGAAGAAGCATAGTCAGGGTACTTTGAAATTTCACTCGTAAGTTCCCGCCTTCGTCCTATCAGCGTTAAAATCCTGTCGTTTATTTGAGCTAAAGAGTCCTCGCCAGATTCAAGTTTCTCTTTTTGCAAGTCGTGCAATTCACTTTTGACATCATCCAATTCAAAGAGAAGGGATTTAGGGACGTTGGAATTATTGGCCCGTTCAGCCCGCTGTAAAGCGTCGAGAACATTCAGGTATTTCGTCAGTTCAACAAAATGGAAGATATCCTGATAATAGTGTTTGTTATGGGTAAGTTCAAATAGCCCCTTGGCGCATTGAATACTTTTCTCAATACTTCTCTGAAAATTATCCATAAGAAAAGGCTTGGAAAGTTCATCGCCGATTGTTTTTCTGGCCTCTATCAACTGGGCAAAAGCCGACTTGTACTGACCAAGCGCCTGCTCCAAATGAACAGGATTTTTTTCACGCTCATACCATGCCAGGAGCGCGTCTCCTTTGTTGAACTGCGCGGTTATGATGGTCATGAAGAACGGTGACTCTTTTTCAATCTTTGGTATCGTAAAAATATCAGCTGGACGAAAGTCCGGGATCACAGAAGCCAGCATTTGCTGATAGTCGTTTAAGCCCTCCTTGAATTTACCCTGATCCGCATACAACCTACCCCTCAGTTCGTAGACATTTGCAATCCTCTCATTTTTTTTACCGAGGTGGTCGCTGACGAGTTGAAGTGATTTGTCAAAGTAAATCTTGGCCGAATCATATTGGCCGATAATCCGATAGAGGTCGCCCAGGTTTTGGTAAAGACTTTGCTCGTCCAGGAAATTTTTCGTTTTTGATTTGCTAAGGATTTTTTCTCCTTCCATCAGGGTTTCCATGGCCTGCCGGTACCGATGAAGTTCTTTAAGATTATCCGACAAATTGCTGTAGGCAAGAACAAGTTCATCCGTAAACCCGGACTGTTCATAAATCCTGATTGCCTCCATTCGCTGATTTAACGATTTCTCATACTCATTTTGGATCATATAGATGTTTGCAATGAGTTGATGCGCATATGCTTGCTCATAAGGTAAGTCCTCATAAAGCGACGAATACTGATTAATCAGGGCAATGGCTTCGTCGAACTCAAAATTTTCCCGTGCAAGGCTGGATAATCCATAGTACACTGAGCCAAGCGCATAACGGCTGTCTGGTAAATATTTTTTTTGAAGGTCAAGAGCTTGCTTATAATAATTTTTTGCCCATACTTTTCTATTGAGATTAAATTTGTACATAGCCCCCATCCACAAGTATGAATCCGCCACCTCACGGGAGTTTTTTCCGTACAATTTTAACCTTAAGTTTAAGGCCGAACGATGCATTTGCTCCGCGGTATCTGACCGGTGTAACCAGTCATAGACTACTGCACTGGTAAACAAGGCATCCGCTTCTATGTAGGGATAATCACCAATATATTTTTTTCCATTCTTGTAGAGGCTATCGAGATAAGTCAGTGCCCGCCGGTAGTCGGGGCGAATTTCTGTTTTGGGGTCGCTCTTTGTTTTCCAGACTTCAAAGGTTTCAATCTCCGCAGCTCTCAGCATAAATGCCATGTATCCTTCCCAATTGCTTTCCTTCTTCATGGCCTGCGCGGCTTTCAGGGACTGCCCGATTGCTTTCATATACTGGCGGCTATCTACCAGGGCGTTAATTTCATTGAGTACGGGATGTGAGAACCTGACAACCGGTTCACGAATCTCCTGGGCACAGACCGATTGTGAAAGGAAGAATAAAATAAGGCAAAGGAAACGTTTCCTGAGAACACCGGGGTTGATTTGTGCCATACCTGAAATTAGTGAGGCGCAAGTTAATATTTTGTTTTTTTGGGGCTTTTTTAGGTATTTCTCGCAGGAGACGCGCTAATTCGATTGAACCAGCAAGTTGGGCTTGTCATAATATCTGTGATTGGCAGGATGTGTTCAAACCAACATGATGCCTGCCGCAAATCTCCCCGCGTCTCCTTTTCTCGCTGAAAAGAAATGCTCATTGTTCTTGACGGTACACAGGTCGGAGATTTCGATCTGGGTGGAGGGCACGCCAAATTCCCTCAATTGAACTTCGTTGGCTTTCCAAAGATCAAGCCTAGCCTTATTGTTAGACTGGAATATCATTAAATCATTCTCATGACCAAACGACTGACGAACTTCCTGCACCACTTCGTCACCCACTTCGTATGAATCTTGCGAAACGGAAGGGCCGATGCACGCGATGAGATCCTGGCCTTTTGTTCCAAAAAGTAAATTCATTTTGTTGAGGGTCTTCTCCAGAATTTTTGCCACCGCGCCACGCCAGCCGGAATGAACTGCTGCTACAGCATAATTCCTGGTGTCGAATAATAAAACGGGGACACAATCTGCCGACATAACTGCTACGCAAATTCCTTTCTCACTGCTGATCAATGCGTCTGTGTCAACCAGTTCATTTTTGTCGGTATTTCTGTGAACGTCTACGATTCGTGTTTTGTGAACCTGGCGAGGCATAAAAAGATAATTCGGATTGACGCCCAGGGATGTTGCAAGTTGTTTCCTGTTGTTGAGAATTTTTTCCTCGTCCGGTGAACTTGAGAAGCTCAGAGTGAAATCATTTTCATTCGGCCGTGTATTCCGGTCTGTAACAAAGTGTTTTACAGGTGTGTGCGCGCCGAGTTTTTCAAATTGCCACAAGTATAGACCGTTGATCAGTACTTTTTTCATTCTTATTTATGAATTACTCCATTTGTCTTCAGATCGTTCAGAAATATCTTGGCTTTGTTACTAATTCATAACGATTAAAATTGATCCTTTCCCCAGATGAACTAACTTAACAGACATCTTTACCTAACCAATCAATTATGAGACGCAGAGACATCCTGAAAAATCTGACGCTTGGCGCCGGGGCTACCTTGTTGCCCTCACTGTCCCTGGCTGGAAAGCAACCCGCCCAAACATCCGCTTCACCCGTAAAAATAACGGATATCAAAGTCATTCTCACTGCTCCGAATAAGATACGCCTTGTGGGTGTTAAAGTTATGACCTCTGAACCGGGTCTTTACGGCGTTGGCTGTGCCACTTTTACGCAGCGCGCACTGGTGGTGCAGACCGCGATTGAACAATACCTTAAACCATTTCTCATTGGAAGAAATGTAGATGAGATTGAAGACATATGGCAATCCTCTTATGTGAGTTCGTACTGGCGTAATGGGCCGGTGTTATTTAACGCCATGAGTGGAATTGATATGGCCTTGTGGGACATAAAAGGCAAGCGCGCAGGAATGCCAGTTTACCAATTGCTCGGTGGAAAGGTGAGAAAGGGAGCGGACTTGTATTTTCATGCGCAAGGCGGGGATCAATCTGAATTAAATGACAGTGTAGCCAGGGGCGTCGGCCTTGGTTATCGTCACATCAGAATACAAATGTCTGTGAAAGGATACGCAGGCTATGGAGCAAAAGGTCCGACCGGAACACCCGGAAGTGCAGTGGATGACAAAGGGGATGTAAGCGGACCTACTAATCCGCAGCTTCTGTATGAGCCGGGTCCTTATGTGCGACAGACGCCAAAGATGTTTGAAGATGTGCGCGTTAAATTCGGCAATGAGATTGAATTACTCCACGATGTTCATGAACGGGTCACGTTGCCCCAGGCCATAACATTGTGTAAGGCGCTTGAGCAATACAATCCGTTCTTCATTGAAGATCCGCTGCCTCCCGAACAAAATGATCATTTCAAATTATTGCGACAGCAAACATCTGTTCCCATCGCCATGGGTGAATTGTTTAACACCGAACATGAATATGTGCCCCTCATCCATAACCGGTTGATTGATTTTATACGCATTCACATTTCCCAGATCGGAGGGCTCTCACCAGCGCGAAAGGTACAGGCACTTAGTGAATACTTCGGCGTGCGGACAGCATGGCATGGACCTGGCGATGCATCTCCCATTGCGCATGCGGCACAACTTGCCCTTGAGTTATGCAGTTACAACTTTGGTGTTCATGAAGGTTATGTTTTCCCCAAGGAAACACAAGAGGCATTTCCAGGCTGCCCTGAGGTAAGGGATGGCTATATGTTCGCACAGGAAAAGCCTGGACTTGGAATTGACATCGATGAAAAAGTGGCGGCGAAGTTTCCCTATGAAACGGGAAGAAACTTTGACTACAGCTGGGGCACTACGCGCAGGAGTGACGGAACGGTTATCCGGCCTTAAAAGGTTAACCGCATTTTGACTACTTTCAGCGAACAGGCTCCGATGAAAAGCCAATGAAGATGACCACATCAGATACATGGTTGAGGAGTGCAATTTATCTTGGATTGATTCTCCTTTTATCACTGGACAGTTTCTCAGGTTTATCCCAGGATAAAAACGCTGATCAACCGTATCATGATTTAACACATTTCAGTCGAGTGTTTGGAAGGGAAAAGTATTATCGCTTATACCTTCCCAAAGGATATGATCAGACCCAATCACGATACCCGGTTATCTATTTCTTTCACGGTTGGGGCGGGCGTCACTTTAAGGACGACAATGCAAAGCTTGAGTATGAAATGATAAAGGATCTTGTTGATAAGTATAATGTGATCCTGGTCATGTGGGATGGCAACATCGAGGAGATCGAACCCAGGCCTTACAACATTGGCAATCACGAGGACGTGAAGTACAAGATCCAGATGAAGGATTACTTTCGTGAACTGATCACCCACGTCGATTCCACCTGCAGGACATTGAACGATCGGACACATCGCGGGATCATTGGTTTCAGCATGGGAGGCATTATGTCTTACTACCTGGCAGGAAAGTACCCGGACAAAGTTTGTGCGGCCGTTTACATGACAGGCAGTCCTGAATTCTTTATCGGGTATCCGGAAAATCATACGCTCTATCCTGTGCGATACGCGTTCAAAAACCTGGAAGGCGTTAAAATCAGGATGCACAATAGTACGCATGATGAACTCGTGTATCTGAATGAAGAAGTGGACAAGGGGGCGAGATGGGAGGGAGGATTGTATTATGATTACTGGCAGTTTCACGGTGGCCACATGGTTGACCTTCCGGGAGAAACGCAGACCTTTGAACGCGCCATGAAATTTGTGGTCGATGCATTTCATGATCCCTTACCCCAGCCCGATCGTTGGTGGCACTATGATTTGTATCCCGGGTTTGATGTTTGGGGATATCATGTAAACAGCAATAAAAACGAACCGGGTTTTGTTTATTTAAAGAATGTTTCAAAAAATGGTTTTGGAATTCATAGCAGAAAATGGTTGCCGGATGGACCGCCCATTGCAAACCTGAAAACTGATGTCGTCACGGGATCGATGTATAAGTCAGCTACAAACTATAATGTCGTATCGTATTCAATCGCTGATAAAAAAATTTCAGAAACAAGCCTGCTAAGCGATAAGGACGGAAAAATCAAAATCTCATCCACTGGCGATCAGGAGTTCGGAATTTATCAACAAGGCGCAACGCCTGATTTGATTGTTACAGAATATGGCCTGGAGAACAACTTAAGATTCCTGCGTGTTGGAAAAGAGAACAAACTTACTGTAACATTATTTAATCGCGGTGGAAGGGTTGATGATTCGAAAACAGCAGAACTCGAATTGACTACACGCGACAGTGCAGTCTCCATCCGGAATAAGGTCGGCACAGTGAAGTTATCGTCCGGGAAACGACTCGCTGCTTCATCCTCATTTGAAATTAATATTAACAAGCAACCTCCCGCTCACGGAGAGCCTGCCTGGGTGAAATTCTATCTTAAAATGAAACTTGGCAACCAGAAGTATCTCGATGAATTTGTCGTCCCGGTATTTTTCGACGTACCGGCACTTGACACCATTCGTGCAGATGATGGCGTTATCATAAGGGATAAGACGTTTGGCAACGGCAATGCCGATGGAAAAGTTTCAGCCGGTGAATCCATCATGTTGTATTCAGGTAAACATCGTTTGAGATTGTACACCGATGATCCGTATGTGGAAACACAAAATGAAAAATTAATTGATGAAGTACTGCCAGCGAAATGGCCCGATGGATTCACATTAAGTTCAGTAATTAAAATCAGCGATCAGTGTCCAAAAGGCCGTGTCATTGAATTACTGGCCAGTTATGAGACAAAGGGCTACATGCCCATTGAAAGAAATCTGCACTGGGGGAAAGTCTTTGTGACTGTCGGTAATTAGACCAGGTTGGATGAGCGGACATGGTTTATCTTAAAAAAACCGAAACAATCCCATGTATTTCATTGGGATCTGTGATACTTGTCTGATACCGTCCATGGACTTGATCTCCGTCTGATCTCCGCTTGATCTCCGTATTTTGGATACATTTCCTACGTAATTCCCATACTCTGCCCATACACTCGTCATACATTTCCCATATACTCCCAATACACTTCCCATACACTCGTGATACAGTTCGCATACACTCTCCGTACATTTGTCTTGTCCTAAAATAGCTATACAGGTTTAACGATTAATCCTGACCCGACTATACATGTTTAATTCTAAATCCTAATATAACTATACATCCACGGTTTGTAGTTTTTTCCATCTTTTTTTAAGGTCTCCGCTCAAGCGGTGTGCCTGTTCCGGCGTTAAGTAGTCGCAACTGGCGTGTGGCCTGATTGTGTTGTAGATGTTTATGCTGTTGGCGACCAGCCGATGCGTTTCTTGGAGCCCAACAACAGAGCTGTGAAGCTTAAACTCATTTTTGATTATTCCATTCACACGTTCAGCCAATGCATTTTCATATGGGTCTCCGTTTTCGGTCATACTAATAGCAATTCTGTTCTGGGTCAGCAAGGCAACATACTCTTTGCAACAATACTGAGAGCCTCTGTCGGAATGATGAATCAATTGTTGTTGAGGATACTTTCGTGCAGCCAGGGCCATGTATAATGCATTAATACAACCTTCGCTGGAGAGGTCCTTCCTCAAGCTGTACCCGACAATTTTTCTTGAGTATGCATCGGTAATCAAACTTAAATAAGCAAACTCGTTGATCATCCTGATGTAGGTAATGTCGCTTACCCAGAGCTGCTCTGGGTGATGTATTTCAAGGTCAGTAATAAGGTTACGATACTTATGCATCCAATGCTTTGAATCAGTAGTGATAACCTTCCTTCGTCGATTCCTGACCAACAGGTTATGTTGGGTAAGAAGATTAAACAGATAATCTCTACCCACCTGAATACCATGCTCTTGTAACCTTGGTTCCACCATGAAATGAAGTTTACGCGTGCCTAAACGAGGTAACTGAGATCTGATTTCAATCACCTGTTGAAGGATAATATCATCTTCCAAAAACCGGTTTTCTTTACGCCATTGGTGATCATAATATGCATGCCTGGTTTTGCCAAACAGTTCACACAACTCTCTTACTGATAGGTGTGGGTATGCTTGCTTTAATTTGTTTACTGTTTGGCTCCAGACTTTTTTCTGATCTTGATTCTAAGCTCCTCTTCTGCCACATCGATCATCGTCTCCAGTGCCAGCACCTTTAGATTTGCCTGGCGCAAAGCGAGTTGAAGATCCTGTGTAGAGTTGTTTAAAGTGGGCATGATTGATTCGTTTGAATCAATATCAACATAACTGTCCTTTTTACTATCTCGTAACCATTTTCTAATCGTATCTCCGCCTTTAATGTTGTAGGCAACATTAGCTTCGGCAATGGTCATTCTCCCTTCCTGAATCGACTTTATGACCAATCGTTTCTGATGGCTGTTAATTTTAGTTCTAACGTTGTCAACAAAATCCTTGCTTCCATACCGCTTTATCCAGCCGCAAAGTGTAACATACGCCATTCCATATTTCTGGCATGCTTCTGCACGAGAAAGTCCAGACTCCACCGCCTCAACGGCCTGCCTGATAATCCGCTTCGAAAACTGTTTCCCTTTTTGTCTCAATTCCATAAGCTATACATTTTTGGTGTATAGTTATTTTAGGACGGGTCATTCACAAGCACATGAACAGAATATAAGTGATAAATATTCCGGACATTATGGACAAATTGACCATTTTAGGTCATGGTACTTTACAACCCTTGTCGGCGCGGCGTATATTCGTATTCAAATAGGTTATTTATGAAAAGATATTATTCATTCCTGATTGTTATTTCCCTGCTGCTCATGGCTTTCGCTGATCGCCCTCTGAAAAAAGAAAAGTGGACCAGGCTTTTCAACGGCAAAGACCTGAAAGGCTGGACGATGAAAATATCCGGCTATCCCCCAGGTGAAAATTTTGGTAACACATTTCGCGTTGAGAATGGAATCCTTAGCGTGCGTTATGATCAGTATGGTGACAACTTCGACAGTCGCTTTGGTGCCTTGCACTATGACAAACCTTTTTCAAACTTCCGGCTAAAGGTAGAGTATCGTTTTGTGGGAGAAACTGCTCCCGGCGCTCCATCATGGGGTTATCGCGACAGTGGTGTGCAGTTTTACGGACAACCGCCGAAGACCATTGGGTTGAAGCAAAATTTTCCCATCTGTCTTGAATACAATCTCCACGGTGGTAACGGTAAGGATGAGCGGCCCGTGGGTGAGATCTGTGCCAATGGAATGTTTGTGGATGTCAATGGGAAGAAAAACGAATCTTATTGTACGGAGCCATTTGTGAAGCGCACTTTTCACGGTGATCAATGGGTGACTCTTGAGATTGATGTGCGCGACAGAAAGATCAAACACTTTGTGAACGGCGAGGAAATCATGAGTTACGAAAATCCCCGTTACAATCCGGAACACGAGATTGCCAAAACGTTTATCGTTGGCGGCGATGATAAGGTAAAGGGCGGTTACATTTCATTGCAATCCAACAGTCATCCCATTGATTTCAGAAAAGTGGAGATAATGAAGTATTGAAGATCCGAATAAGCCATATGTAAACATAGTGGATCGCGGTGGCATTTGATCTTTCGGGAGAACAAAAAAGAACTCTAAAATCGTTAACTTTGGAATCCAAACTAAAAAATTTATGGATATCAACGCAGAGAAAGCGCTCCTTATCAAGGAACTGCAGCAAGTAGAAGATGTCTCCTTATTGCGCGCCATCAAAGCCATGCTTCACTACGGATTAAAGAATGAAGGGCGGATAAGTATAGAACAGTACAAACGGGAATTAGATGAAGCTGAGGGAGAGATAGCCCGAGGCGAATTCATTACTCACGAAGATTTAAAAAAGCAAATGAAGGCATGGTAAAAAAGACCAAGCCTGTAATTGTTTTGGAATAGCCGGGCGTCATTCTACTTTCAGAAAGCATACGAGAGAATTAAAGAAGAGTCTTACAGTAATGCAGAAAAAAGTCAGAACTGGAATTATAAAAATCATTGACAACCTGATCCATCATCCAGAGAAATATCCACGTGATAAGTTTAAGAAAGCCAACTCGGGAAACTATCGGGCATTTGAAAGATACTCGTACCGTGTTATATACAACATCACTGAGAAAGAGATCAGAATCTTGCGCTTTCGACATGTGAAGCAGGAACCCAAAGAATATTAATCATCAGGTCATGGATTTAAAGAGCCAACTTGGGATTTACGTATTGAACACCTATTGGCAGTGTTATTAAAATCTGATCACTGATTGATGAAAGCTAAGCAGGTATATGCATTGCAATCCAACAGTCATCCGATTGATTTCAGGAAGGTGGAGATAATAAAGTATTAGGACTTCAATTTAACTTCGTGTTTAAGAAGGTTGTGTATGTTAGTATTTAGCAATAATTGAAATGGGCCTAGGGCCAAAGTTGCTATCAATCAAAGTGCGAAAGATTTTGCTGAAATTCTTTCTATATTCTACGCTTTGTGTCATAGTATTATTAGCCATTGTATTTCTAATAGTATATCAAGAGTTCGGACCAGTTGATCACGAAAAGCTCATCTCACAAAAGATACGACAAAAGGATTTAGTGGCGGACTTCTTTTATCCAAAGAATACTAAGGGCTTACCGCTGATTATTGCTGTTGGAGGCTCAGGCGGAGGATTTCTTCCTGAAAAGGAAATACAATCTTTAGCACTAAACGGCTACGCGGTGTTATCCGTTGCGTATTTCAATGTTGACGGATTGCCAAAAAAGTTAGAAAATATTCCACTCGAATACTTTACGAGTGCAATTACTTGGGCAAGGGAGCACTCAGTTGTGGACTCCAGTAAAATCGTTGCGCTTGGGGTTTCGAGGGGCGCAGAATTAGCTTTACTATTAGCTTCGCTGAATCCACAAATAAAAGGTGTCGTAGCTTATGCACCTGGATGTTTTATCTTACCTAATGCTGTTGATACCGAGGACAGTATTGTCACTCATTCTTCATGGACTTGGCGAAAAAAACCGCTACCCTTTGCGCCACTTAGAGTTTTGCAAGATGATAACCAAAAAATCATTGTCTATCGACGCTATATAGAACCTTTACTAAAAGACCATGAAAGGAATATTTATACAATTAATATTGAAAACGCTAAGTGTCCTATTCTGATGCTTTCTGGCGGGGATGATCAGACCTGGCCTTCAGCCGAGATGTCGAAGGTGTTGGAACGGAGATTGACGAGTAGGCAATATCCATACAGTATTCGCAATGTAACTTTTCCAAATGCTGGTCACTGGTTAGTTCAATTTCAAAATAACTATCAAATCATTTCGAGCACGTTCCGTGTAGTTACATTGAATCTCAAGGGCAAGCAATATCAATTCAATAATGGCGGTTCCGCCTGGGCCACTATGATGGCGAGGCGGAAAACCAGGACAGAAACACTCAAATTCCTAGAGCAATTTAAATGAAGATGCAATTTTTAGCCATTAAACTTCAAACCTTTGGGCCATTCATTATGTTGAAAAGAGTGCATGCTAAAACCATGTCCGACCCTTGACGCAAAGGTGGATAAGGTAATGTTTGAACGATGGAATAAATTTAAGTTACGAAGACATCACCTCCCAATCCCATACTTCTCCGAATACCTCTCATACAACTCTTGCTGATTTCCTGGTAATGTCACGAGTTTCCCACTAATGAAGGCATGCGTAAGAATGTTTGACTTGCAATCCAATGCGTCACCTTCTGAGATGAAGAGTGTTGCATCCTTTCCAACTTCAAGTGACCCCACTCGTTTGTCAATGCCCAAAGCTTTTGCCGTGTTTAATGTAATTGTTTTCAGCGCCTCTTCCTTTTCCATGCCATAAGCGGCGGCTGTACCGGCGTAGAATGCAAGGTTGCGCGAACGATTCAGCATACCTGCGCTGTAGATGCCCACGGAAATACCGGCCTGGCTCAACAAATAAGGCAACCGGTAGATGAGGTCAGCGTCGTCATCTGCGCGTTCCGGAAGATTGTGGGGTTCGGGAATGATCACGGGGATGCTGTTCTCCTTCAAGAAGTCAGCGACATAATAGGCAGACCAATTGGTGATAAGGGTAATTCGTTTGACGTTGTGCGACTGCGCGAAGCGAATGGATTCAACTATTTCTTTTGGTTGTTCACTGTGGATGAAGAGTGTTTTCTTCCCGTCAAACAATCCCTGCATGGATTCGAGTTTCAAGTTGATTTCCTTCGAAGGCTGCCTGCCATAGGCAAGCGCGTCAGCGAAGAACGTTGAAAGCAATTGTACCTGCTTGTCATATTCCTTGTTCGGGACTTCTTTCGTGGTGAACGTGCTATAGTCCATTTCACTCTGCATTCTGTGAGGCCAGTTCACGTGAATACCGATGTCGGCGGAATGGGTTGCGTCTTCCCAGTTCCACCCTTCCATTTCCATGACTGACGAGGACCCGGAAATCAATCCACCCGTTGGCGTTGTCTCGGCCAGCAGGACTCCATTGAAACGCAGCGTTGGAATTATCTCAGAGTCCGTATTGTATGAGATCACAGCGCGCACATTTGGATTCAGCACGCCCCGTTCATTATAGTCATTCATGGATCCGACGGAACTCACTTCTTCCAGGCCGATTTGCGAGTCGGGCAGAATGAACCCCGGATAGACATGTTTGCCAGCAATTTTAATGACCTCGTATCCACTGAGGTCTACAGATGCTGAGGCATCAGCCACAATCGTCAGCTTTCCCTTATCAAAACCAATGACGGAATTTTGGATTACATTTCCGTTTCCCAGATGGGCTATGCCCCCGATCAGGGCAACGGGTTTTTCCTGGGGTTTGGCAGGGACAGGTCGTTGGGCATAAGTTGCCGTTAAGAACAACAACCCAATGAAGGTTAGATAATTATATTTTTTCATCGTCCGGATTTTCTATTGTTGGTTGCGTGTTACATCACCCATGATATCGTCACAGTGGAATGCAACGTGATGGCTGGAGGTGGCAGGTTGCGTGGGTGCACCTTCCTTCTTTGCTTCCTTCATTTTCTGAATCAGGCGTGCCCGTTCCGATTCAATTTCCCTGTTACGCTGGTGGTCTTCCTCAATATCATAATACACTTTTCCATCGATGATGGTCTTTTCTGCTTTCGCCATGATCGACAACGGATGGTCTGTCCATAAAACAACGTCGGCGGATTTTCCCGCTTTAATGCTTCCCATCTGCTGATCAAGGTGCAGCATCTTCGCCGGGTTGAGTGTCACCATTTTCAAGGCTTCAATTTCTGATATGCCGCCGTATTTAATTGACTTCGCTGCTTCCTGGTTTAGTCGTCGGCCCATTTCCGGATCATCCGAGTTAATGGCGGTGACAATTCCAACTTTGGTCATGATGGTCGCATTATACGGAATGGCGTATCGTACTTCCCATTTATAATTCCACCAATCAGAAAAGGTGGAGGCCGCAACACCGTGTTCTTTCATTTTATCAGCAACCTTGTACCCTTCCAGAATGTGCGTGAACGTATTTATTCTGAAGTTGAACTTTTCAGCCACTTTCATCAGCATGTTGATTTCGGACTGAACATAGGAGTGACAGGTGACATAGCGTTTCCTGTTTAATATTTCAAGCATCGTCTCCTCCAGGAGATCTCTTCTTGGTTTAATGGCTGTTGCTTTTTCTTTAGCAGGAAGATTGTTGTAGGCTGCCCACTTCTTTTCATACTCCCGCGCATTGGTGAAAGCATCCATATAAACCTGTTCGACACCCATGCGGGTGAGCGGATAGCGGATGGAGCTTGGGTTGTAACTTCGTTTTACGTTTTCACCGAGCGCAAATTTTATAAACGGATCAGCCCCCTTAATCTTCATGTTCTCCGCCGTCTCGCCCCATCGCAGTTTGATGAGAGCGGATTGACCACCAATAGGATTGGCCGAGCCGTGAAGCACCTGAACAGCCACCACGCCACCGGCCAGCGCGTAGTAGATATTGATGTCTTCCGGGTTGATCACATCTCCCATTCGCACCATACCTGAATTTGTTGCAAGGTCGTTAATGCTGGCGGCAGCGATGTGTGAATGTTCATCAATGATGCCTGCGGTGAGATGTTTACCCGTGCCGTCTATAACCCGAGCCGTGTTGTCGGTGATATTTTTTCCGATGCGGGCAATTTTACCATCCTTCAGCAATACATCTGTTTGATTAAGTATACCTTCCGCTTCGTTTGTCCATACAGTTGCATTTCGAATCAGGAGTGTTTCTGTCACTGGTAAGACTGAAGCGCCATGCGCCACAAAGGGATAGATAACTTCTCCCGTTTCTGATTTTTTGTGCTCATCCTTTTTTAACTTTGTTGTATCTGTCACATCGCCTGTTCGAATGCTTTGCCAACTGATCCATGTTCCATCGGGCAATTGTCCTCTTCCTTTCCACCCTGTATCTACCCTCCACCCGGACAACCTGATGCTTCCGGTTGTATC
>DASUGQ010000003.1:0-6895 GCA_036273935.1 Cyclobacteriaceae bacterium
CGATCAGTTAAATTCAATTTTGAAAAAGTTTTATAAAGAAAAAATCAGCATACTATCATGAGGAAGAATTTGACGTTGGGATTATTTGGTTTTGGATGCGTCGGACAGGGATTGTATCATGTCCTGGAAGAATCCCAGGGCATTAAAGCCACCATCAAGAAGATTTGCGTTAAGGACAGGAACAAGAAAAGGCCAATCAGTGATGAATACTTCACTTTCGATAGGGACGTCGTTCTGAACGATCCGGAAATCAACGTGGTAGTCGAAATGATTGACGATGCAAATGCCGCCTATGAAATTGTGAAGACGTCACTTCAAAACGGTAAGCATGTGGTAACGGCAAACAAAAAAATGCTGGCCGAGCATCTCGAAGAAATTTACGAGCTACAACAAAAGCATCAACGTTCTGTACTTTATGAAGGAGCTGTGTGCGGCAGTATCCCTATTCTGAGAAATCTCGAAGAATATTACGACAATGATCTGATCAAAAGCATCGAAGGCATTTTTAATGGATCCACCAATTTCATCCTTACGAAAGTCTTTGAAGAAAACAAAAGCTATGAAGAGGCTTTGAAGAAAGCACAGGAACTTGGCTTCGCAGAATCTGATCCCAGATTAGACGTGCAGGGCTTTGATCCCAAATACAAGTTGGTAATTGCCATCGCGCATACCTACGGCATTTTCGTAAAGCCCGAAGACGTAGTCAACATTGGTATTGACCGGATTTCCGCCCTTGACCTAAAATATGCCCGTGAGAAAGGATATTCAATTAAACTTGTTGCAAGGGCATTTAAAATAGGCAACAAGATCTATGGCTTTGTTATTCCTCAATTTATTGAACAAACCAATCCTTTAGCCCCTATTCGAAACGAGTACAATGCCGTTTCTGTAGAGGGTGCATTTGCCGAAAAACAACTCTTCGTTGGAAAAGGCGCCGGAAGTTACCCAACAGGTTCAGCAGTATTGTCTGATATTTCGGCTTTGACTTATGATTATACCTACGAGTACAAACGCCATCACCGCGTTCATGATATTGCTTTTTCAAACGATATATCCGTTGAAGTTTGTGTGAGCTTCAATGAAGACAGCCCGGTTGGTATAGCGAATTTCACAAAACTTGATTCCGGCTACGCAGCAAATGGCAAACAATATATGATTGGCCATGTGAGCCTTAAACAACTAAAAACATGGGCTGAACAGGAAGACATTGGGATAATATTGACCCCCAACGGTACCTTCCTGCCATTTGACGCTGTCACACAAAACGGCAACGTCAGGCATAAAGTAGCGTAAGCATCAGGGCTCTTTCTGAGACCATCGTGGCGTTTAGTGATTTGGTTTAACAGTGAGGGGACGAACGCACAAAACCCCAACTAAAAATCTAATTATTATGTGCTGTTTATGGAGGCCAGTAAATATATTTGTGCCTCCAAAACGACTTTTTTAAATGCTGATTCTATCATCGATTGTAGCCTTCACCCTCATTATTCTGCTGTTGGTGTTTATGCTGTTGGTTGCTCAGAAAAAGCTGGTGCAATCTGGTCCGGTAAAAATTGTGATTAATGGCGACGATCAAAACCCTGTCGTTGTGTCAGCCGGCAGTTCGTTACTTTCAACCCTGGCAAATCAAAAAATATTTCTGCCATCGGCTTGCGGCGGAGGCGGCACGTGTGCGATGTGCAAGTGCGTGGTCGAAGCGGGAGGTGGCGATGTACTCCCTACTGAATTAGGCCATCTGAGCCGGCAGGAAAAACTGGGACATGTGCGGTTGGGATGCCAGGTTAAGGTGAAGCAGGATATGAAGATTCGCATTCCCGAAGAGATCTTTGGTATCAAGAAATGGGAGTGTGAAGTTGTATCCAACTACAATGTATCAACCTTCATCAAGGAATTTGTGGTTAAACTTCCCCCGGGTGAAACATTGAAATTCGAGGCGGGTGGCTACATTCAAATTGACGTTCCGCCCATAACAGTTGATTATAAGACGATTGATATCACACCGCATCCGGAACTCGGTCACAAACCAGAGGTTTTCAGAAGCGATTGGGACAAGTTCAAATTGTGGGATTTGAAAATGAAAAATGATGAGCCCATTTTCCGCGCTTACTCCATGGCCAACCACCCAGCTGAAGGAAATATCATCATGCTTAACATCCGGATTGCCACTCCCCCATGGGACAGGGCCAACAACAAATGGATGGATGTGAATCCTGGAATTTGTTCGTCATATGTCTTTTCCAGGAAACTCGGAGACAAAGTGACGATATCTGGTCCTTACGGTGAATTCCACATCAATCCGACACAGCGCGAAATGATTTATATCGGTGGGGGTGCTGGTATGGCACCGTTGCGAGCTCAAATTTTCCATCTGTTCCACACGGAAAAATCAAAGAGAAAAGTTTCCTTCTGGTATGGAGGCCGTTCAAAGAAAGAGCTCTTCTACGTAGAACATTTCAGGAAGATCGAGAAGGAGTTTCCAAACTTCAGATTCTTTATCGGGTTATCCGAGCCACTTCCTGAAGACAACTGGAAAGTGATGAAAAATCTTGACGACCGTGAGGCTGATGGTTATCTAGGCTTCATACACCAATGCCTCTTTGACAATTACCTCAAGAATCACCCGGCACCTGAGGATGTGGAGTATTACCTTTGCGGTCCTCCATTGATGAACGCGGCTGTGTTAAAAATGCTCGATGAGATGGGCATACCAAATGAAAATATCAGGTTTGACGATTTTGGAGGATAAAATTTGAAGTCCCTGGATTTTCGATAGAGAGGCTGCCCGCGGGGCGGCCTTTTTATTTTATCTGGATACATCCGTATTGTAAAAAGCACGGAACATTGCAACCCTTCACTCATGTCGAGGGTCAAATGTGGAAAGGAATTTGTAGACAGCTTTCGAATAGCCGGGTAAACTTTATTCCAAAAAATTTAAGATGAAATCAAACTCTTTAATAGCATTATTTGCAGGTCTGGTCATGCTCTGCTCGGCTGGCCAATGCCATGAAGATTCACTATCAAACGGTGAAGAGGATTCGAATATTTGTGGTAAAAGTGAGTTGCCCGACTGGATCAACACCATCATTGGAGATACCCAGCAAAACGGAAACAAAGGGGAAGTTGTCCAATATCAATTTGAAGGAAAGACCGTTTTCTGGATCAACACGTGTCTTGATTGCGCGGATTCAATGACACAAGTATTTGACTGCCAGGGAAATGTAAAATGCGTTTTTGGTGGAATCGCAGGTTTCAACACCTGTCCTGACTTCACGCAAAAGGCGACGCATAAGAAAATCATCTGGGCAAACTAAGAAATCGATAGACTTCAATCGTTAAAAGTTGCTTTGACAAGGGCTGAAATTTTAGTAAATAGCATATGCCCTAAACCAAAGTCAACGTGAAAAGGATATTCTCCTTATTCTTCCTGTTCGTTTTCCTGTTTAATGTGGGGGGTTATTATTTTGTGTACTGGGGCCTTCGAATTGCTGACCAGCAAACCCTAACTGAAAAACTGGATCAGGAGCTTTACTCCGATCATGAGACGTACGTTTTCAAAGTTCCATTAACATTGCCATATGAGATAAATCAGGAAGGGTATAAAAGGGTAAATGGTTCGTTTGAGCATGACGGGCAATTCTACCAATTGGTTAAGCAGAAACTTGAAAATGATACCCTGTATGTTGTCTGCATCATGGACCATGAGAAAAAGAAAGTAGAGGATGCGTTCACCACGTACGCTAAATTGTCAAATGACTTGCCAGTGTCCCCTCAGAAGGATGGACAGAATCTACTTTCAAAACTGAGCAAAGAATACGAATCAAACATCATCCTGGAGATTGTTCTGACCGATGGATGGTTCCTAAGTACATTTTACGCAGATTGTTCACCTGCATTGCTACAGGGTGAAAAAAACATCCTTGCACCTCCCCCAAAGGGCTAATCCAACATAACAGTTTTATCTGACGGAGCTGGTTGAAAAATAGAGACGTCAATAAACTCGTCCGTAAAAATTCTTACAGCCGATAAAACTGGATGTCACGACTGAGATCCCTCAGTCAAATTGCAGTTATTTCACAACCCCAAATTCGACATTATGAAATCATTTCTTTACGCAATAATCTTGACGTTTTCGATATGCCTCGTGGTCCCCAAGCCAGAACTACAAGCTCAGGGCTGTGTCGCAGTTCGGAATATGGCATCAACTTGTTCGCTTGCATTTGACAGCCTTGAGCATAGGACACCCTGGCAGCTGAGCATCAATTATCGCTACTTCAGATCGTTCCGGCATTTTAGAGGCGATCATGAAGAAACGCAGCGCGTTGAAAACGGAACCGAAGTCATTAATAATGACAATTCAGTACTCTTCGCTCCGTCCTATACCTTAAATAAACGTTGGAGTTTTGCAGCTGTCATCCCGCTGCTTTACATAGACCGCTCGTCCCTGTATGAACACAAAGGAAATAATAGCGGCGAGCGATACCACACCCATTCGCAAGGCCTTGGTGATATTCGGGTATCTGCTTACTATGCTGTTATTCCCGAAACAGTCAAGGGCAACCTTACATTTGGTTTAGGCCTTAAACTACCTACGGGCAATTATCATTATAAAGACTACTTCCACAAGCCGGAGGGTCTTGAATTGAAATATGTTGATCAGTCGATACAGCCCGGAGATGGTGGGCTCGGCGTAATTGCAGAGGTCGGATATAATCAACTTATCGCGAAAAACTTTTATGGATATGTAACAGGATTGTACATGTTCAATCCAAGAAACACTAATGGAGTACAAAGGAGTCAGAACCTGTCAAATGCTATTCCCCTTTCAAATGAGTTTTCTGTCGCGGACCAGTTTCTCTTTAGACTTGGTGGAAGATACGTGATCAAAAACTTTCAGGTCGGACTTGGTGGTCGCATCGAGGGCATACCTGCAAAGGACGCCATTGGTGATAGTGACGGATTTCGACGCCCCGGACATATCATATCAGTTGAACCTGCAGCAATCTACACGTTACACAACAAACACACATTTGGTATAAGTGTGCCGGTTGCACTTTACCGAAACCGCACCAAAAATACGATTGACATCCAGAGCACAGAAATCACTGGAAAAGATGTTCACGGCGATGCCGCATTTTCAGATTGGCTTTTATCCGTCTTCTATTCAGTTAGGTTCTAGAAGACATTTTAACAATCAAAACAAAGAGGGGTCTGGTGACCCCTCTTTTCAATTTAACCTAAAACAACCAAATGAAATTATCTTTAAAGAGTTGGTATCTCCAGATTGACCGTTGTTCCCTTGCCTTCCTGCGAGTCTATTTTAATCGTTCCGTTAAGTTTATCAATCGCTTCCTTAACGATGTAAAGACCAAGGCCAGAACCAGCACCATCGTCTGTGGCTCTGTAGAACATCTTGCATACATTTCCTAAATGTTCTTTCGCGATGCCCTTTCCATTATCCTGGATAGACAGTTTGGCTCGCTTTTCATCCACCTTAATATTCACTTTGATGACCGGATCTTTACCGTTGCGATATCGAATCGAGTTGGAAATGATATTATTCAAGATCACTTTTAATCGCCAGCTGTCACTAAAGAAAGCTTTTTCCTGCGTGATTGAAATAACTTTTTCAACCGTCTTTTCATTTGAGGTGGCGAATTTCAGATGATTAAAAGTTTCGTCAATTAATGGTTCAAAAAATATTTCCTCCCGGCGCACTTCAAGCCTCGAATTCCGGGATTGATCAAGTATTTCTTTGATGAAATGGTCCTGCTGAAGGGCACTATTGTTAATCATTGTGAGGTAGGTATCCTTCATGGTATTATCCTTGTCTTTTTTGGCAAGGTTTATCAGGCCCAGGACTGAAGCAATTGGCGCTCGAAGATCATGTGAGACACTGTAAACAAAATTGTCCAACTCCGAATTACGTTTACTCAGTTCCTGGTTCGTGCGCTGTAATTTTTCCTCGGCGTTTCTCCTTATTTTAATTTCGTCATTGAGTTCCTTCGTCCGTTCCTGAACCATATTTTCCAAATTCAGGTTAAACGATTTCAGTTCATGCTGGGCCATCAATCGTTCGTGAACCGTTGCTGACAGAATAATTGTAGATATACTGATTACTCCTATGAAGATCTGTAGTAAAAGCATCGAATCGCTTGAATGAGGAAGCACAAAAGGCCCTGCCTGCAAAACCGTTTCATAAATAGAAAACAAGGATGCTACTACCACGCCCGAGATGGCTACAACCAAATCGAACCTAAAAGCAAGCCACAACAAAAAAGGAAGACACAAAAAGGGAAGCGCTCGCTCCACCGTGTTGTTCAGATCATCCAACTGCAGCAGGAAAAAAATACCAACAATGCTTAGAATAAAAATTACCACCTCAATCGACTTTCCAATGCTAAATTTTAAGTCGTGTCTTCTTGCGAACGAAAGAATAAAAGGCGTAAACAGTAATATCCCGACTACGTCACAAACCCACCAGGAAAAACCCGTTTGCAGTGAGTCCTTCAAGTAGATGACACCGTTTGCCCATAAGCTAAGGCTCCCGATCCCAGCGCCAACCGAACACATCAAGAGTGTTACAAACAAGAAGCGAAATGCATCTCGCGCGCGCCTGAATGGGTAATCATCCTGGATCCATTTCTTGATCAGAAAATTTCCGATTACAGCCTCCAGGGTATGGCCGATCGCTATTAAGCTACTTACGGTGATGATTGTTTGCGTTGGAAGTGTGGCTGTGTTCCAATAAGCCATCAGATTTGCCACGAGCGCACCAATTGTAATCCCTGGCCATGTGGAACGCCCCAGCAGTATTATTAACGCAAAGGCTATTCCAGATGGCGGCCAGGTAGGTAGCGCTGTGCTGTCGTGAAAGGCTAAAAAATACCCTAACCGC
>DASUGQ010000004.1:0-7880 GCA_036273935.1 Cyclobacteriaceae bacterium
ATGGTAAGGCCTGCAGCATATAAAATGATATACAAATTAGACTGTCGCACGTTGTAATCTACGTTTTTTGTTTGCACTTACTACAAAATAATCGATAAGCGGAGCAAATACATTCATGAGAAGTATTGCAAGCATAATGCCCTCTGGATATGCGGGATTAAAAACTCTAATGAGAATAGTAAATATTCCTATTAATATTCCATAGATCCATTTTCCACTTTCTGTATGCGCAGCGGTGACAGGGTCCGTCGCCATAAAGACTGCGCCAAAAGCTAAGCCTCCCATCACCAGGTGATAATGGGCCGGTAGTAACATGAATTCATTCGCACCAATAATATTTAAGAAGAAGGCCATGATATAGGCTCCTCCAAAAACACTCACAATTATCTTCCAACTCCCCACTCCTGTAGCGATTAAAATTAATGCGCCAACCAGACACATAAGTGTTGATGTTTCCCCTACACTACCCGGAATAAAACCCGTGAACATGTTAGTGAAGGAATACAGACCCTTATGCCAGGAGTGATTCAACGCATCCACTAACAGATGGCCGTTGTTGAGTGAGTCCGCCAAATGGTGAGCGGCTGATGCCGCTAATTTATTGACTTCGCTAGGTTCAATAGTTGCCGTTTCTGCGGCCTGATGTGAGGTCATCAGTGCCTGCCTTGCTCGTGCTGAAAAATCGGCAGTAATTCCAAGTGGGGTTGCACCTGAATAACCGGCTACAACCTGCGTTTTGTCGGGAAGATAAGTCCATACTTCTCCAGCCATGTCGACGGGGTAGGCAAAGTAAAGGAAAGCGCGGGCCGTGAGTGCCACATTCAATATGTTCATACCGGTTCCCCCGAACGCTTCCTTCCCGATGACAACCGAAAATGCTGTAGCGAGTCCCACCTGCCATAAAGGAACATCGGGAGGCATAACGAGCGGTATGAGCATTCCCGTTACCAGAAAGCCTTCGTTAACGGGGTGTTTTCTGAAAATAGTAAAGGCGAACTCAATTCCGAGTCCAACAACATAAGAAACTATAATTATCGGAACGACCTGCTTGATGCCGATCCAGAATTTATCGATGAAGGGTGCGTCAATCCCGAGCGCCAAATAATGTTGATGACCAATGTTGTACATACCGAATAGCAGGCAAGGCGTCATTGCAATGATCACAGTGATCATTAATCTTTTCATGTCTATACCATCACGGACCTGAACACCTTTTACTGCGGCCACCGAATTGGGTGCGAAAAGAAATGTATCAAACGCTTCATACATGTAGAAAAACTTCTCCCACTTGCCACCCTTTTCGAAGTGGTGTTTGACACCGTCTAACTGTTTACGCAAAAAATTCATAGGCCCGGATTAGCTATTTCTCAATAATTCAATTCCTTCTCGAAGGATACTCTGAATATCATGTTTTGAAACATCAACAAAATCACACAGAGCAAGATCTTCTTCAATCACCTCATAGATACCCAGTGCCTCCATCTCGTCAAAATCCTCCGCGATGATGGACTTAATCAAAAAGCCGGGCAGAATATCCATTGGTGTCACTTTCTCAAAAACGCCGGTTTGTACGAAGGCGCGTTCTTCCCCATGGGTGTTGGTATCCAGAACAAATTCACGTTTATTATTCAGAAAGGACAGTAGCCCCCACGCGCGCTGGAAGCTCAGCTTTTTGGGGGTATGCGATATCCATCCCAGGAATTCATAATAGTCGCCCTCAGGAATCACAGAAATCTGTTGATCATAAAATCCAATAAATCCATCGCGTGGTATTTGCGTCCCTGTAAGCACGTTGCCTGAGATGAAACGAACGTGATCACTTTTTAAATTATTGTCAACGAATTTCTTGATGGACGCACCAACATATGTCTTATAATATTGCGGCGTCTTTACCTCAGACCCGGTCAGCGCAACGATTCGTGAAGCATCATAGATGCCATTCATAAAAAGTTTCCCGATTTGAATGACACCTGCAGGGTTAATAGTCCAGACTATTTCGCCTTTATTAATAGGATCGACGTGGTGGATCTGCACCCCTACACAACCGACAGGATGCGGACCAGAAAATTTATTTAACTCTATTCCCTGCGCTTGTGAAAACACCTGACCTATTTCCCTCTCCGAGTGTACATTCAAATGAACCAACCCTGTTGTAAATTTCTTAAGAATCTCCAGCCCGGACTGAAAGAATTGTTCCTGCCCCTTGAAGATAAAATTATAGTCAGGCGCCAGCGGATGTGAATCAAAGGCTGAGATGAAAATTGCCTTGGGTGTTTCCTTTGGGTCGGCCACGACGCCATACGGACGTTGTATAAGATTTACCCAGGTGCCGCTTTCCAACAACTGTTTTTGCGCCGTTTCACGTTTCATGTGATTTATATCCGACACGGAAAATTTGTCGAAGTTTTCATACTCCACAGATCGATCGGCAAGGATTTTCACCTCCAGCAATTTTCTTTTTTCGCCACGTTTGATTTCAACAACCTCACCGCTCACTGGTGCCGTGAAAACAATTTGATCGTGTTTCTTGTCATGAAAAAGTGGAGTGCCTGCTTTTACATTGTCTCCTTCCTTAACCATAAGCTTGGGCATGTATATCCCTTGAAAATCTGTTGGCTTAATGGCGAAAATTTCTGGTTGGTCCGATGAGGCGATTTTGAGAGCGGCTTTCCCAGCAAGACTGATATCAAAGCCCCTCTTTAATCGGATAAATTTGCCCATGCTTTAGTAGTGACTTTAAAAGAACGGGGCAAAAATAGTAATTTTTTACTATCCCGGAAGGGTCGCTTAAGGTTTAAAGTGATCGGTTAAAAAGTCTCAAACGACGTGAAGTTTTGGCCTGTTTAAGGGAGAAAACAAACGTGAAATTGCCAATCTGAGCACCTCCTCCACCTGTTCTTCTATGGTTATGTGGGTTGTGTCAATAACAATAGCATCAGATGCTTTTCTAAGTGGGCCTTGTTCGCGATTGGCATCGATTTCATCACGTTTTTTGATGTTATCGAGCACAGTGTCGAGGTCGACAAGTCTGTCTTGGCTAAGCAGTTCTTGCTGGCGGCGGTATGCTCTCACCATGATGTCGGCGGTCATAAACAATTTCAGTTCCGCTGCAGGAAAAACTACCGTACCAATATCCCGGCCATCCATTACCACTGCCTTTTCTTTTCCCATTTTACGCTGTTGTTCAACCATTGCTGAGCGCACTTCTTTAATAGCGCTAACCTGGCTCACATTTTCAGACACCTTCATCTTTCGGATTTCATTTTCGACATTCAGGTTGTTCAGAAATGTCTCGGTAACATTCCTGGAATTTACGTTGAGTGTAATTGAAATATCGGCCAGGGCTTTCGCAATCTCTTTGGGATTCGTTAATGATACGTGATGATCGAGGAAGTATAATGTAACCGCGCGATACATCGCCCCGGTATCAATGTAGCGATAGCCCAAAATTGACGCGACCTGTTTCGCCGTCGTACTCTTGCCGCAGGCAGAATATCCGTCAATTGCTATTATTATCTTTTTAAGGTCCATCAGCAGTCTTTATGTGGACAGGGAATGGGTTTCCCCGGTTTTAGCTTTTTGTGGTTGTTGTGAGACGCACAACTGACTGCCAATACAAGCATTAAAATCAAAACAATTATCCTCTTCCTCCTCTTCATATGCGCAGATATTGGTCTAAATAAACTACGAAATGATCAAATTTGAAAGCAACTAAAAATAAAACTAATTTAGAATCAAGATTAAAACGATCAATTATGAGCGAAGAGAGCAAGAACAAAACAGAAGGAATGTTTGCAAATTTTGGGAAGCGTGTGGATCAATTCCTCGATGAATTAGACGAAGCGGGTGAAAGATTGCGAACTGAATTCCAGGGCAAATATGATGAACTGAAAGAAACGGCAGAGCGCCTCAAAAGTGAGTCAAAAAATAAAGAACGCTGGAAAGAAGTTGAAGAGAGCTTAACCCGTGCCGGCGAAGAATTAAAAAAAGCTTTCGAAGCTGCGTTTAAGAAAAAAGAAGAACCAAAACCATAAAACATCGCCGTTAACAGATCACAGATTATGATGTTTGTTTCCGTGATCTGTTGAACGGCGAGCACTCAGACTTTTACAGTCTTCCACCTACCCTGACGGAAGACCATGATACTGGTAATCGCCAGAATCGATTCGGCTACACAAATGGCGATGTATACGCCGGTGGGACCAAAACCTGATAAGATCCCCAACCAATATGCTAATGGTATCTGGAGGATCCAAAAACCAAAAAAATTCAGAATAGTCGGTGTTCGCGTGTCGCCGGCCCCATTGAATGACTGTCCTATTACCATTCCATAGGCGAAGAAAATATATCCGAGACAAACAATTTGCAGGCACCTTATCCCATAACGGAGCACCTCTGTATCGGAGGTGAACACAACGACAATTCTTTCCGCAAGAAGAAAAAATGCAATCGACACCGATCCCAGAAAAACCATGTTAAAAAAAGCTGCCCTCCAGACTGATTTCTCCGCACGCCCTGGCAAGCCGGCCCCCAGATTTTGACCGACGAGGGTGGCTGCTGCGTTAGCCATGCCCCACGCCGGAAGGATAGCGAACACTATGACACGAATGGCAATTGTGTAGCCTGCCAATGCGCCACTCCCAAACGTAGAAATGATTCTGATCAAAAATATCCAACTCGCGGACGCGATGAGAAACTGGCTTGTACCACCAGCCCCGAGCTTTAGCAACTTTCCAACCAGGTTCCATTGAACGGCCAGATTATCGCGATGGATTTTTATCAATCCCTTTCCTTTAATTAGGTAATACAACTGAAAGACGACGCCACAACTCCTTCCAATGGTGGTGGCAATTGCTGCCCCTTCCACACCAAAGGCCGGAACGGCACCAAAGCCGAAAATGAAAATCGGATCAAGCAAAATGTTAAGCCCGTTGGATAACCATAGTGAACGCATGGCAATGGATGCATTTCCCGCGCCGCGAAAGACAGCATTGATGATAAATAACATCATAATCGACAGATTACCACCAAACATCCAACGCGTATAACCTGAACCTTTTTCGACAAGTGCGCCACTCGCTCCCAGCAAAAGGAGAATATCTTTTGCAAAGATCAAGCCGACAGAACCGACGACCACGGAAAAACCAATTCCTATATAGATCGCGTGAAGTCCCGCTACCGAGGCGTCTTTGATATTCTTCTCACCGACACGGCGCGCCACCATAGCTGTCGCTCCCATACTTACCCCGATAGCAATTGAATAAACCAAAGTGAGAACGGACTCGGTAAGGCCGACGGTGGCAACTGCGTCGTTATCGTTCAACCGGCTGACATAGAAAACATCTACGACCGCAAAGAGCGATTCCATTAACATCTCGAGAATCATGGGAACTGAAAGGAGGAAAATCGCGCGGTCAATATTTCCCTCGGTGAAATTTTCTTCAGTACCCTTTATTGCTCTTCTTAATAAAGAAAATAATGAGGTTGCTTTTGTAAATAAACTCATGGACCAAAAAATTAAACAGATGAATAAAATGAATAGAGAATCACCGGTAAGTGATTCATAGAAGAGAATTTGGAGAAACCAAATTTAGACAGCGAGAATCATGGCCCTATGAGTTAGCATATTGCAGTCTGTACGGTGGCTAAATAAAAAAGTTTCAGGTTTCTTTATTTCAATCGAAAGAAACCTGAAACTTTTATGGGAATGTCCGAGGACCCTAGTCTTTTATCACTGAACTTCCTCCCGAAGTGTTGCTGATAACCGATGGATCACCATGATAAGCAATAATACTTGCACCTGAGGCCTCCGCATATAACTCCTTATTTACAGACACCTTTGCTTTACTTGCACCTGAGGCCTCAACATTAGCCGCATCGACATCGTAATCAAATGCATTGAGGAGCGAAGCGCCACTTAACTCAGCGTCCAGTTCATCCCCGGTTCCAGTCAAAGTAAAAACCGACGCTCCTGAAACGACAAGCTTCATTTCTCCAAAATCACCGTTCAGTTGACAAACTGATGCTCCCGATAAATAAAGTCCAAATCTGTCGTCATTCAGTGAAAAGCCCGAAACCTTGGAATTGCTTGCACCAGAAAAATTAGCGGAGCGCAGAAGTGGCATGGTAATCGTAATGTACGTGTCATGGCTTCGATTTCCCTGTTCATCAAAACGGGCCACCAAAGTATTTCCATCTTTAAAGACATCCAAATCATTTAGGTTTCTCCGGTCACCTCTTACCTGGACACTAAAGAAATTACCTTGTTCTACCGTGATGATCATGGCACTGCCAATCTCCAATCGATCAAAGTCTACGATGGAATAGGTGCGTTCATCAGATTGTAACGGCCCGGGGTCTTCATCATTGAAGCATGACGTCAGCAAAAAGATCATGGGCAAAAAAATGATCGTTAAGGGTTTAGCGAAGTTATTCATGTTTTTATTCTTTAACTTCTCCTCAGACAATCGGCCGATACTTTACCCCTATGCCTTTCTTTTTTTAATAGAAAGAATCGAATTCCGAATTTTCGCTCTGGACACTTTAAAAGGGGATTTCAATAGCTCCAGGGGTGAATAATGAACGTTTTCCTGAACGCTGTCAAGTCCGTATTGAATAGTGCTATAATTTCTTCTTACTCTGTATGTCCTGAAAATTCGATCCCAAAAAGAAAATATGTTGCTGTAATTTGAATCTGTTTCCTGTCGATACCGCGAGTGATGAACTTTATGCATGTGAGGGGTTACAATTACGTATTGAAGCCATCGGTCTAAGTTTGCGGGCAAACGGATATTAGCGTGTTCAAACTGTGCGATGACGGTGGAAACAGTAAGGTAAGTTAGCAGCATCCAGGCGGGGATGCCTAAAATTAATAAGCCCGTTAAATGAAAAAAGATCCTAATTAAAGTTTCCACAGGATGTTGTCTGAAAGTTGTGGTTACGTCAACCAGATCGTCGGAGTGATGAATACTATGAAATTTCCAAAGCCATGAAAATTTATGAAACATGCAATGCACAAAATAACCGGCCCATAGGTCAAGGAAGATAATGCTGATCAAAACCAGAAGTTTTGGATCCACGGAAATATGATTAAAAAGTCCGTAGCCATTTTGGTTAACCCACCTCGCTACGAACCATGTCATTGATGCAAATAAAAAATTGACGATAACGAGAATAAAGGCCAGGGAAAAGTTTGATAAATAATGTCGACTCTTTTTTGGAACTAAGGGTATGATAATTTCCAATCCATAGAGCACAAAAAAACCGAGGAACAATATTATTCCTGATTTATTCTCAGGAATCCAGTTTAAATATTCCGAATTCATTTTGTGGCTTCCGTTTAGTATTGATGGCCCTAAAGATGGTCCAGGAGTTGTTGCCCTCAATTAGATTAAATCAGACTCCACGGGTTACAATTAAAATCAGGTTTAACAGTCAATCGCAATAATTATTCCGTCCCATTGCTTCAGGTAAAGAACGGATTAAGCAAGGGAAAGAATGTAATAAGGAGGATAGTAGAATCTATTCCACGATAGGGTTATGCAAATTCGTGGCTTGGTTTACTCAAGGTGTGAATTGTGCACTTAATTCTTCTCGAACGAAAAACAAGAAAAGACTGTGTCAACATTAATTACATTGACACAGTCTTCGGTTACTAAAAAGTTTTTTTAGGAACAGGAGATCAGAATTATCCGATCGATACGCGCCTAAACTCGGCCACAGTCAATCCTTTTGAGACACCATCCAGGTATTGTGCAACAGTCTTTGAATTATCCTTTACAAATGCCTGATGTAACAGGGTACTCTCCTTGAAGAATTTTTGCAGTTTACCTTGCGCAATTTTATCGACCATGTTTGCCGGTTTACCTTCTGCAAGAATT
>DASUGQ010000005.1:0-5735 GCA_036273935.1 Cyclobacteriaceae bacterium
TGACAGCATTGCTTCCGCCCCCGCCAACACCGATCACTTTAATAATTGAATGATACGAGTGTGACTTTGGGATTTCAAATTTGTAAGATCCTGTGTCAAACATGATTTAAATTTTTAGGGTTGTTCAATTAACAATTAAGGTTCAAATTTTACTCACTTCCTGTTAATACTCATTCTTATCATTAAGATCATCGATCAACAAGCTCTTCGTCTTCGTGAGAATTTCATTGAAGAAATTCTTAGACGCGACAGGTTTCTTCACTTTTACTTTTACAGTTTCACGGGCTTCCTTGTACCGGTCTTCACGCTCATCAAGTGAACGGAAACCAGCCAGCACAAGTCCAACCGCTGTAGCATACATTGGACTCTTTACGGATTCGATTTTACTTTTACCCAGATGTTCATTCGGGTAACCCACGCGCGTATCCATTCCGGTCATGTATTCCACCAGTTGTTTCAGGCAAGAGAGTTGAGCGCCTCCGCCGGTGATCACAATTCCCCCGGCAAGACGATTCTCAAAGCCCGAACTTATGATTTCATTATGTGCCATTTCAATGATCTCTTCCATGCGGGCCTGAATAATATTCGAAAGATTCTTAGTTGAAATCTCCTTTGCAGATCGATTGCGAATTCCGGGGATGGAAACAATCTCGTTAGGACTGGCTTCTTCGGCAATCGCCTTTCCAAATTTCGTTTTAAGCTGTTCGGCCTGCTGCGGCAACACCATCAGTCCTTGCTTAATATCATTGGTAACAATGTTACCGCCAAAGGGAATGACCGCCGTATGACGGATGATATTATCATAAAAGATCGCGATGTCCGTTGTACCTCCTCCAATGTCGATCAAACAAACGCCGGCCTCTTTTTCTTCGTCGCTCAAAACGGCAAGGCTGGACGCCAGGGGTTCAAGAATCAGGTCCTCGATTTCCAGTCCTCCTCTTCGAACACATTTATTGATGTTATTAATGGCATTCGTTTGAGCTGTAATAATATGAAAGTCCGCTTCCAGTCTTACACCTGACATGCCCACCGGCTCTTTAATACCTTCTTCATAGTCCACCATGTAATCCTGCGGCATGACATGAATGATCTGACTGCCCGGAGGAACAACCATTCTATACATGTCTTGCGTCAATCGCTCGACGTCGGCGACTGTTATTTCATCCTCCTTTGACGTCCGGGTAATACCACCATGTTGAATAAAACTGCGAATGTGCTGTCCGGCAATTCCAACATTCACAACACCAATGTCAATTCCCGACTGATCGCTCGCTTCTTTCAATGCTTTCTCTATGGCATATACTGTTTTGTCAATGTTAAAGACGATACCCTTTACAACACCTTCGGATTCAGCCTTGCCCATGCCCAGAACCTCGAGTTTACCAAATTCATTCTTGCGGCCGACGATGGCACAGATCTTTGTTGTACCGATATCAAGGCCGACTACAATTTTTTCGTTTTCCATGGTTGTTCGTTTTATAGTGGTTGTTCGTTGATTATATATTAAAAAATTCCATAGTTATCACTCTGCCACGATTTGTCCTTCATACTCAAGGTTCACCCGTTTATATTTATTCCACCCCATTCGAGGCAGAATCTCCTTATAATAGATCATGAGTTTTTTAAATTTCACATCAATGTTCTCCGGTTCACCAAACTCGATCAGTTCTCCTCCTACCTGTGGATAGATTGATATTCTCGCAGTACTGTTCATATCGAGTTGCGCAATTTGCGCTTTCCAAAAATTATTTTGTTCAATGAAGCGGAGCATCTCCATCAGACCCTTACCTTCATCCGAATCGTTGACATTTTGCATTTGCATCAACTGACGAATGTATGAACCACTCAACAATACAACCCGGGAAGTGAAGTCATCGGAGACAGGCATAATGGTTCCATCTTCCGCGACGTAGCCATCCGGTCCATCACTTCTCACAATGCGGGCGATGGGTCTTCGCAAGCTTACTTTTACAACAAGATTTCCTTTCAGGTCCCGGAAGATGTCCGCATCATCGACAAAGCGATTCAGCTTAATCTTTTGCTCCAATTCGCGGAGATTAATCTTTTCCAGTGAAGCACCTTTCAAGTTTTCCACATTTAACTTCATCAACTTCAATATGTCGGCTTCATTAAGAAAATGGTTTTCAGCTACGTTTTCCAGTTTAACAACCAGGTCATGAACCGTCACATCGTCTTGCTTACGTTCACTAAACGCAATCAGGAAGACTAGCAGGACAGAAGCGCTCAGCAGCTTTATCTCTCTCTTTATGTTGAACTTAAACTTCTTCATTTTCCGTAGCGATTGATCAACATTTCCCTTATCGGTGATACGAACGTGTCAATGTCCCCAGCTCCTACTGTCGCCAAAACTTCAATCTCTAATGACTCAAGTTTCTTCATGAGGTCGTCTTTATTACAGCGAATCTTTCCCGGAGCAGTGACGTCCTTCATAATGAGGTCAGCGTCAACGCCCGGTATTGGCTGCTCCCTTGCCGGATAAATGTCCATCAACACCAGTTCATCAGCAAGGCTGAGGCTTTTGGAAAAGCCTTCTGCAAAATCTCTTGTCCGCGTGAAAAGATGTGGCTGAAATACAACGGTCAATTTTTTTTCAGGGTAGAGCGATCGCATCGATTTTAAAAATGCTTCAATCTCCGCGGGATGATGAGCATAGTCATCCACATAGACAACCTTATCATTTCTTACTATAAACTCAAATCTTCGTTTTACGCCTTTAAACGAAGACAAAGCATTTTTTATGATGGGCATCTCAACACCGCACAAATGGGCGGCAATTGAAGCAGCCATCGCATTCTCAACATTATGAAAACCGGGGACACCTAGCCTGATGTGTTCAACTGAAGCAAATCCATTCAAGTCGAATTCAAAAAATCCGCTCCTTACGGTAATGTTGCTGGCAAAAAATTGTCCCCGGCTCATGCCATAAGTATTTTTATTAACGTGGCCAACATCATTGGCGAGTGTTTCAGCGATCGACTCGTGAATGATGAGAGACCCTCCACTATTAATTTGTTTTATAAAGTCCTTGAAAGAAGCGATTACCTGACTGTGATCCCCATAAATATCAAGGTGATCTGCATCCGCAGAGGTAACAATTGCGATTTCCGGAAAAAGCTTCAGGAATGACCGATCGAATTCATCAGCTTCGGCAACGACAATCGTCTCCTTACTCACATCCCCTTGCATAATAAGATTTGACTCATAATTTGCCGTGATGCCACCCAGAAATGCTACGAGATCTTTGCCCGCCGCCTTTAGAATGTGTGCAACCATGGATGAAGTTGTGGTCTTACCATGAGTACCTGCAACGGCCACAGTCTTATACCCCTCTGTAATCAAACCCAGGACCTCGGAGCGTTTCATAATGGTGTAGCCAAAGTCTTTCAGGTAGTTATACTCACGATGGTCTTTCGGTATTGCCGGCGTAAACACAACTAATGTTTTTTCTTTCTGACCCAGAATTTGATTTGGAATATTTTTAACTGAGTCCGTAAAATGAATTTGCATTCCTTCTTCAATCAACTGGTCAGTCAATTTGGTTGATGTTCGATCGTAACCCGACACGTGATTTCCTCTTTTCATGAACCATCTCGCCAGTGCGCTCATACCGATTCCTCCGATCCCCAGAAAATAAATATTATCGTATTGATCGAGCTTCACCTTCAGTTAATTAATTGTTCAATTTCATTTACGATGTCCCTTGTTGCATTTGGTTTTGCCAGCGAGCCAATGTTGTCGCTAAGTTTTTTTGCCCTGCGATCATCAAATATCAGTTTCAATGCTTCATCCACCAGCTTATCCATTGCTTCCTTATCTTTCACGATCACAGCAGCCTCCTTTTCGACGAGGGCCATCGCGTTCTTCGTCTGATGATCTTCCGCGACGTTGGGCGACGGAACGAGGATGCATGGTTTTTTTGCTATGCAAAGTTCAGAAACAGCCAGCGCCCCTGATCTCGATATCACCACATCCGCGGCGGCATACGCAAGATCCATTTCCTTTACAAAATCTTGTACCCTTATCCTCTTCAAATCGTACGCTTTCAATTTCTCCTTATAAGTATCATAATATCCTTTGCCTGTTTGCCAGATCACCTGGATCTGGGCAGCGATTAATTTCTCAATCCCAAAAAGGATACTCTCATTAATTGTCCTTGCACCAAGACTTCCTCCAATAATCAATAACGTTTTGCTATTTTCATTGAAGCCAAAATGAGTGAGCCCCCGGTCGCGCTTTTCACTTATCGTCAGTATATCTTTTCGTACCGGGTTGCCGGTGACGATGATCTTTTCTTTGGGAAAATATTTTTCCATTCCTTCAAATGCTACGCAGACCTTATTTACTTTGCCCGCTACCTGCTTATTGGTGAGACCGGCGAAGGAATTCTGTTCCTGGATAACAGCTGTAATTTTTCTCTTTGTCGCTGCCATTAAAATTGGCCCGCTTGCATAGCCTCCCGTTCCGACAACAACATGCGGCTTGAACGCCTTGACAATACTGCCTGCTTTGAAATAGCTAACCAGCAATTTGATTGGAAACAGGATATTTGATAAGGTAAGCTTTCGCTGAAGCCCACTGATCCATAGGCCAATTATTTTATAACCAGCTTCGGGAACGCGTGTCATCTCCATCCTTCCTTCAGCGCCAACAAAAAGAATTTCTGCATCCGGATGACGTTCACGGAATTCATTTGCGATGGCCAACGCGGGGAAGATGTGTCCGCCGGTGCCTCCACCGCTAATAATCAACCGATATGGTTCTGCAATTTTCAAATTCGTTACACTATCTCATTCATTATCCTTAATTGGCTAGGCAGCCTTAGCCATTTTATTCTCTTTCATCTCTGTGTGCACATACGATTCATCCTGCTCGCCGCGGCTTACACTTAGAATGATTCCCAGCGCAAGGCCAGTGAATACCATCGACGTTCCTCCCATTGAAATCAATGGAAGGGGTTGTCCCGTTATTGGTCCAAGTCCAACGACAACCCCCATATTGATCATCGCCTGCGACACCAGGTCAAAACTCAACCCGGCAGAAAGCAGTCCCCCGAAGGCGCGCTCGCTGTTATACGCAGCCTTCATTCCCCGGTGCAGGAGTACGAGATACAGGATGATCAACACTACACCGCCTGTCATTCCATATTCCTCAACAAGGATCGCGTAGATGAAATCTGAGTAAGGATGCGGCAAAATATTTCGTTGATCGCTGTTACCGGGGCCTTTGCCAAGCACACCGCCAGTAGCCACTGCAATGCGGGCATGCCTGGCCTGAAACGGAAGCTCAGTGCCCTGCACAAAACTCAGCACACGATTTTTTGCTGTTTCACTTCTAACTCCAAACTTCAATCCCAATGCACCGAATAACACGCCGACGAATACGAGCATCGCTAAATACTTTGCCGGAACACGGCCAATAAACATGATTAGAAAACACGTCATCAAAAGCAGCACGGCCGATGAAAAATTTGTCAATGCAATTAATCCACAGATTACACCAGACCAGAAGAGGATTGGTATGAGTGACTCTTTTATGTCTTCAATATTCTGCTGTCGTTTCGCCAGCATGCTGGCAAGATTTACGATAAGGGCAAGACTTGCAAAGTCAGAAGGTTGAAAGGAAGTGTTAATTACCGGTATTTGAATCCACCGCGACGCATCGTTGATGGTTATACCATTCGTGAATGTGAAGATCAGCAACGGAATGCTTACCAG
>DASUGQ010000006.1:0-17196 GCA_036273935.1 Cyclobacteriaceae bacterium
ATCTTCATGAAGCTGTTACGGCCGCGCAAGATCGCCATTCGTGATCAGAAAAATGTGATCATACCAACGTGGGATTTGATGATGAAGAACATTTACGCATTAAATGTCAATCAACTTTCCAGGGAAAACTTTCAGCTGAGAATAATTTATCGGGACGACCGTACCGGTATAGACAATCCGCAATTGCAGGAGGGCCAGTTTGTTCGCAACAAGCAACTCATTGAAGTGTTTGGACTGGATCGATTAAATCCGGTAAATGACCCGCAGCGTGATGGTAACTTTGATTTTGTTGACGGCGTAACCGTGAACACGCAAAACGGGTTGATTATTTTTCCTTATCTCGAGCCGTTCAGCCAGGCCTTGAGGGAAGCATTCCAGGTAGAGCCGAATAAGGACTACCTCATTCAAAAATATGCCTACGACACACTTTACCGAACCACCAAAGCGGAGGCTGAACTCTTTTCTACCAAGAACAAATTCTTCATGACCGGAACCTACAGCGCAGGGTCTTCGAAAGAAATTCTGATTCCCGGATTTGGAGTGGCACAAGGATCCGTGCGCGTTTACGCAGGGGGTATCCCTTTGATTGAGAATACACAATATACTGTTGACTATACGTTCAGTAAAGTAACGATCCTGGATGAAAGTATTCTTAACTCCGGCAAGAACATCTCCATTCAGTATGAGCAATCCGATCCATTTGCATTTCAAACCCGATCCCTGCTCGGCACGCGTTTCGATTATGCTCTCAATGACGACATCAATCTCGGATCGACCTTTCTCTATTATAATGAGCGGCCAATGATCAGCCGCAACCAGATTGGTACAGAGCCTGCAAGAAACATTATGTATGGCCTCGACTTCAACGTGAACAAGCAGAGCCGCATGCTCACCAAACTTGTCGACGCACTTCCCATCGTACAAACGAAAGAACCCTCCTCGGTGAATTTTAGCGGAGAGTTTGCCCAATTAATTCCCGGTACCTCCAACGTAATTGATGGCGAGGGGACCGCCTACCTGGACGATTTCGAAAACACGGCAACCCCATATTCGCTGATGAGTCCCCAGGGATGGAAACTTGCCTCCGTTCCTAGAACGGACGATTCACGATTTGACCCCTCTGGAGGAAGCAACGACGTTGTGGCGGGCTATAAGAGGGCAAAGCTTGCATGGTACCAGGTTGACAACAATTTTTATCGCAATTCTGGCGGCGCCGTTCCGCGGCCCAGCAACATACCTAATCCAGTAAAGAATCATTATGAGCGAGGTGTGGGACCACAAGAGATTTTTCCCTTCCGCCAGTTGCAACAGGGGATTTATTATGAGCCTATCTTCGACGTAGCTTATTACCCTGCCGAAAGAGGGCCTTACAACTTCAACCCGGATCTCAACAACAATGGGTTCTTTACCAACCCCAGGGAAAATTGGGCAGGTATTACCAGTGCCGTGCGAACGGAGGTTGACTTCGACAAGTCAAACATTGAGTACATCGAGTTCTGGATGATGGATCCTTTCCTTCCGGGCACAAACGGTGAGATCGACGACGGAATCAATCCACCCAAGAATAATACAACTGGTGGTCGGTTGGTCTTCCAGCTCGGAAGTATATCTGAAGATGTTATGCGCGACACGCGACATGCCTTTGAGAATGGATTGCCCTCAGATGGAAATCTCGCTTCCGGCACCCTGGAAAACAGTTGGGGGTACGTTACTACACAACAATACATTACCAATGCGTTTGATAACTCTGAAGAATCGCGCGCTAACCAGGATGTGGGATTGGACGGCATACCGAACAACGTGGAATCAACAAAGTTCCAGGATTTCCTTTCTTCGGTCAGTTCACTCACCCCTGATGCCCAGGCAAGAATCCAGGCTGACCCCTCGGCAGATGATTTTCAATACTTCCTGGGAAGTGAGCTCGATGAGGAGGATGCTCAAATACTGAGACGATACAAGAATTACAATGGTATGGAAGGTAATACGCCAATAGCCGGTAACGACCTCATCGCGCGGTCCGGCAGTCCCTATCCCGACAATGAAGATCTTAACGCCGATAATACTTTAAGTGAGTTGGAGGAGTATTACGAATATGACATTGACCTGAAAAAGGATCAGCTTTCAGTAGGAAGTGAATATATCGTTGATAAAATCGATGCGACGATAGAGTCATCGAATAATGAAGTAGTCACGTGGTACTTATTTCGTATCCCCGTCCGCGAATTTGAAAATAAGTATGGCAACATCAGCGGCTTCAAATCCATTCGTTACATCCGGATGGTCGTTACCGATTTTCAGGAACCCGTTGTTTTGCGGTTTGCAAATTTCAGAACCATTGGCAGCAGGTGGAGAAGGTACAACGCCAGTCTCTGGGAAGGTGGTTTGATTGAAACCCCGGAACCCAATATTGACAATCTGACGGTATCCGTCGTCAATCTCGAAGATAACGGACAGGCTGATCTTGCCAATAACAAATCTCCTTATCGTATTCCGCCCGGTGTCGTTCGTGACCGTGATAATACGTCAACGGTGTCCCGGCAGGTAAATGAACAGTCGGTTCAAATGTGTGTGGAAGACTTGCTAGACGGTGATGCTCGCGCGATTTATAAAAACTTCGACGCTGACTTATTTAACTATGGTCGCGTTAAGATGTTTTTCCATGCCGACAGTGAATCTGATGATGATGATTTACACGCGTTCATGCGTCTTGGAACCGATTTCGATCAAAACTATTACGAGATTGAGATACCTTTAAAAATCAGTCACGTCACGAATGGCACCGACCCCGACTTAAGGGAAATATGGCCGGAGGAGAATGAGATTGACCTTGATCTAGATGAATTGACAGGATTAAAAGTGCGCCGCGATCGGGAGGGCTATTCGCTTTCAGAAATTTATGAAAAACCGGAGCCAGTCGGAAGGCACACGATCCGCCTTCTCGGCCGCCCTGACTTGAGCAGCGTACGTTTGATTATGATTGGTGTACGCAATCCAAAGACAAGCGACAAGCGTTCACACTCGGCCTGTATCTGGGCAAACGAACTTCGCTTAACCGATTTTGATCGAACAGCCGGATGGGCCGTTAACGCAACTATGAGTGCCAAGCTCGCAGATTTTGCGACGGTCACCGGAGCATTTCGCCATACCGCTTTCGGTTTTGGAAGTGTCAGTTCAAAAATCAGCGAACGAAATCGCGATGAGAGTACCGCCTGGGACGTGGCCGCCAATGTTAACCTTGACAAGCTATTGCCAGGAAATACCGGGATAAAAATTCCAATGTTTGTCAGCCATGAAGAAATTACCAGCAACCCCAATTATGATCCGGCAAACCCCGACGTGAGGTTGGATGCCGCCCTTAAATCATTTTCAACAACAGAAGAAAAAGACAGTTATATAAAACTTATACGGGATCAATCTATTAGAAAGAGTATAAATTTTACAAATGTTCGAAAAGTGAAAGTGAATCCCGAAGCCAAAACGCATCTATACGACATTGAGAACTTGTCGTTCAGCTATTCTTACAGTGAAGCGACGCGATCCAATTTCAATATCAAAGAGCAGTTGAATACACAGCAACGGGGATCAGTTGCTTACAACTTCGCTCCGAAGGCAACAGGGATTGAACCCTTTAAGAATTCGGAAGGCTTGAAATCTCCTTACTTAAAGTTGATAAAAGATTTTAACCTTGGACTGATGCCGTCAAACATCAGTGTGCGTGCAGATCTCGACCGTTCGTTCAACAAAAACATTTACCGAAATGATGAAGGGTTATCCGCCCTGTCCAATTATCAGAAGTACTTTTTATTTAACCGTTCATATAATGTCCGATGGGCACTCTCAAAAGGGCTAACTTTTGACTACACCTCAAGAGCCAATGCTGTAATCGATGAGCCGGAGGGAGAAATCGACACTCCGGAAAAGCGTGATGTTGTCATTAGCAATCTCAAAAAATTTGGGCGGATGAAAAATTTCGACCAAAGTGTAACGGTCAATTACGTAGTGCCATTGGATAAAATTCCCCTGACGGACTGGGTGGGTGCGGAATATCGCTATCAAGCCAACTACAATTGGAGAGCAGGAGTCCTGAACAAGCCCGATTCAGTTACGGCGGAAACCGGCGAACAAGATATTCCTGACAGTCTTGATTTCAGAAACACCATTCAAAACAGCCGGGAACAAAATTTCTCAGGAAGGCTGGACCTGGTAAAATTGTACAACAAATCAAAATTCCTGAAGAAGATCAACACGCCACCTCGGCCCACGCGGCCAACGAGCACGACAGGAAAAACGCAGCAGCCACAACGTCCACAGCCACAGGATACCATTAAGCAAACGCCATCCGTATTGAAGGGACTGTTGCGATTGATCATGTCATTGCGTTCTGTGAGTGGGACGTATGTTAAAAACGAGGGGACCATTCTTCCAGGTTTTACGCCATCTCCATGGCTATTTGGAATGGACCGGGACTTTAATGCGCCGGGTTGGGGATTTGTCCTGGGAGACCAGGATCCCAACATTCGTTTCGAAGCAGCTTCAAAGGGGTGGCTGGTGCAAAAGAAAGATCTTACCACTCCATTTAGTCAGTCAAAGAATACTTCCCTGAATCTCCGTGCCAATGTGGAGCCGACTTCCGATTTCAGGATAACGCTCGACATCAAAAAAGATGTCATGTCTTCATACCAGGAAATCTTCAGATACGATCCGGACAATTCGGCGGCCAACCAGTATGGGTATGCGTCGCTGAATCCAAGCCGAACGGGTAGCTATCGTATTTCAACTTTGATGATCAACACCTCTTTCCGTTCTGACAAGACCGATCGGGAGTCGCAGACGTTTAACGACTTCCATGAGAATCTCGATGTGATTGCAAAACGATTCGGATTGGAGACCGCCCTGCCGCAATTTGACAGTGCTTCTCAGGATGTTCTCATCCCTGCTTTTATTGCAGCTTACACCGGGAAAGATCCCAACACGATCAGTCTGTCTCCTTTCCCTTCCACACCGCTTCCCAACTGGCGCATAGACTATACGGGATTGTCCAAACTTGGTGGGTTAAAAGACGTTTTCCAAATGGTGACGATCTCACATGCCTATTCATCGACCTACTCTGTTGTCAATTATTCGAACTCGCTGCAATATGAAGATCAAAGTCGACTGAACCTGAGCAACCCGATCGAAGACTACAACAAGAAATATTTTGGTGTCAACAGCGATGGCGAAACCGTGCCCATCTATATAATCAGCCAGGTGATGCTGTCGGAGCAATTTGCTCCGTTGATAGGGATTAACGTGCGGACAAAAAGCCGGGTGAGCGCCAAACTTGAGTACCGAACCAAACGCGATCTTGCCTTGAACATTTCCAATGCCCAGGTCTCCGAACTGAACAGCAAGGATGTTGCATTTGAGATCGGGTACACAAAAAATAATATGAAGCTTCCTTTCAAAGCACAAGGCCGCACCATTGTTTTGAAGAACGATGTCACCATGCGCATGAACCTGACCATTTCCGACACAAAGACAATACAGCGCAAACTGGATGAACTTGGAACGGTTACAAATGGAAACATTAATTTTCAGCTTCGCCCGAATATCAATTACGCCCTTAATGAAAAATTGAACATTCAGGCTTACTTTGAACGTACCATCAATACACCCGCCATTACCAGTTCCTACCCACGCGCCACAACCCGGTTTGGCTTCCAGGTGCGATTTAATTTGGCTCAATAATCTGAAAACGGATTTATTTCCTTGTCAGGGCGGAAATTAAAATATAAACGCATTTTCACTATTTTTGGGCTCTCAAAAAACTAATATTAACGTTCATGAATATTCCAGCAGGATTAAAGTACACCAAGGACCACGAATGGATAAAAATCGAAGGCAAATCCGCCGTTGTTGGCATCACCGATTTCGCTCAGGGTGAATTGGGAGACATTGTATATGTTGACATCTCATCGGTCGGACAGGAGGTTGCTCAGCATGAAATCTTTGGAACGGTGGAGGCGGTGAAAACCGTTTCAGACCTTTACATGCCAATCAGTGGCAAGGTTTCCGAAGTCAATCCACAGCTTGATAAGAGTCCCGAAAAAGTTAATGAAGATCCTTACGGTGAAGGTTGGATGATAAAAATTGAACTTAAGGATACCGCTGAAGCAAATGGACTCTTAACTGCCGATCAGTACAAGGAACTTATTGGAAAGTAAAATGTTAATGACTAAGCGTTAGTTCCGTTAATGCTGCGTCTGACAACTCATTATGATTGAACTGCCTGTTATATCATCCGAGGAGTTTACAAAGAAAAGAAAACCAGATTGGCTTCGCGTGAAGCTTCCGGTTGGACCCGAGTATGCAAAAGTGAGAAGGCTTGTCGACAGTCATAAGCTTCATACGATTTGCGAAAGCGGAAACTGTCCTAACATGGGAGAATGCTGGGGCGCCGGTACTGCTACTTTCATGATCCTTGGCAATATTTGCACGAGGAGTTGCACATTTTGCGCAGTGGCTACTGGCCGACCGACCGAATATGATGTGGGAGAACCTAAACGGGTAGCGGAAGCCATTAAGTTAATGGGAGTGAAACACGCTGTCATTACTTCGGTGAATCGAGATGAATTAAAAGATCGTGGGGCAGAGATTTGGTATCAAACTGTTGTGGAGACGAAAAAAATAAGTCCGGAAACAACAATAGAGACGCTGATTCCAGACACAAAAGGAAATTGGGACGCCTTGTATCGCATGATCGATGCCGGGCAGGAAGTGGTTTCGCACAATATGGAGACCGTCAGTCGGTTGTATAGAAATGTCAGGCCTCAGGCAAAATATGAAAGGAGTCTGGAACAAATAAAACGAATTCGCGAAGTTGGTAAGAGAACAAAATCAGGCATCATGTTGGGACTTGGTGAGACGAAGGAGGAGGTTTTGAAGGCGATGGATGATGTTGTGGAAAATGGTTTGCTTATTCTGACGCTTGGCCAATATTTACAGCCTACAAAACTTCACCACGAAGTAATTGAATTCATTCATCCCGATACCTTTGCTTTATACAAAGAAGAGGGCTTAAAGAGAGGACTTAAATATGTCGAATCGGGACCGCTGGTTCGTTCCTCTTATCATGCAGAAAGGCATGTGAATGTTCCCCTGGATTAACGGCTGATTTCCAATTTATCATTTGGATTCACTATCCGGTAAGATCCGATTTTCACGATTAGCAATTTCCCACGCAGTGTAAAAGACGCACTGGGCTCGCTTCTTTAACAAATCAAACCCAATTTTCCTCAATTCATCACTTGGCTTATGGTAGTCTTCATGAATGCCGTCGAAAAAGAAAATAATGGGAATGTTATTCTTGGCAAAGTTCCAGTGATCGGACCGGTAGTACAAATTTGAGGGATGGTTTTCATCGTTGTAGGTATAGTCGAAGACAAGCCCACAGTACTTCTTGTTGACCGATTCGTTTATCTGGTGAAGTTCGGTAGAGATTTTATCAGATCCAATAATGTAAACATACGGGTCACTCTCCTTGTGCGCCTGATCACGCCGCCCGATCATGTCCATGTTCAGATCAACCACTGTGTGCGATAAAGGAAAAATCGGATTTTGTGTGTAGTAAGAAGATCCCAACAATCCTTCCTCTTCCCCCGTAACCGTCATGAATAAAATGCTTCGCCTTGGTCCATTGCCATCAGCTTTTGCCTTCGCAAAAATTCGCGCCAATTCCATGACTGCGACGGTACCAGATCCATCGTCGTCGGCGCCGTTGTTGATCAAATCACCGTTACCCTGCTCTTCTTTTCCAATGTGATCATAGTGGGCCGTGATGATCAGTACTTCATCTTTCTTATCAGTTCCCTCTAGAAAACCCAATACATTTTCAGTCTCCGTCACATCAACATTAATTTCAGTTTTATAGGTAATGTTTACTGCTTTAATTCTCGAAAGCGCATTTTTGCTCAGACTTTCTTTCGCGGTTTTTTTTAGTGCTTCAGGAGAGGTGTTCATCACGGCCGCTACAATTGAGGGCGACAAAATGAAGTAGCCAGGGTTCGGTGTTCTGTTCGTTGGTTTCCTGATGCTGATTTTTGCATTCGCCTGGTAATACCTGGCCTGGTTGAGATAGGCATTAAAATCCTCTTCATTATCCGTATTCCAGATGAAAATCATCTTGGCACCGTTCGCCCGTGCACGGGTAACTTCCGGTAAACTATACAACCTTCCATCGTCGATGCGAATGAGCACAGCCTTGTCTTTTACGTCAAGTTCAACGAAGTCCTCTTCTCTGCCCAGGCCTGCAAACACCAGGGGTAATGAAACCTCACCTCCCGAGTCTTCATTTCCGAAATAAAGAACCCGTTCCATATTTGTGAACTTCTGCTTACCGGCTTTAAGGTAAGTCTGGCCTGGCACATTTTTGTATAACCTTACCATTTGATAATAATCCCCATTTACCGGTGCGATGAGTCCTGAGTTTTTAAAATGTTCGCGGATAAAAGCAGCAGCCATTTTCTGACCTTGCGTTCCGGTTTTCCGGCCTTCCATGGAATCCGAGGAAATGACAGTCAACATATCTTTTAACCTGGCCTCGCTCACCATTTCCCCATATTTTAACAAAACGGGCTTCTGGGCAAGGACAACCTGTGTAATTCCAACTGTCAGTAGAATAAGCAATCTGTTTCTCAAGTCGTTCAAGTTTTTGCAAATCATAACCAGCAGTTAGAATACGTTTTCCGAATCACTATTTAGTGAAGTTTCAACGCCGCAGCGCATGAATTTAGTTTTTTCCGGCGATAAATCTTGTCTATTCAATTTTTCCAAATCCTGACAATTATTGATGCCACTCCTTTACCTTTGTGCTTCTTTTTCTGGAAGGCTTAATCCAAATCTTTAGATGAAAACAGATTCCCGTTACGTTGAAAAATTTGAATCCCGCCACATCGGCCCGGATGCGGAACAAGTTCAAGAAATGCTGAAGGTAGTAAAGGCCGCCTCCGTGGATGAACTCATCGATCAAACGATACCCGCGGCTATCCGGCTCAAACACTCTCTTAACCTTCCTGAAGCCCAAAGTGAAGCCACGTTCTTAAAGAACTTTAAATCCCTTGCATCAAAGAACAAAATTTTCAAGTCATTTATCGGTACAGGTTATTACGATTGCATTACGCCTGCCGTCATCCTGAGAAACATCCTTGAAAATCCAGGATGGTATACCGCCTATACTCCCTACCAGGCGGAGATCGCCCAGGGCCGTCTTGAAGCATTGGTTAATTTTCAGACGCTGATCATTGACCTGACAGGATTACCAATTGCCAACGCGTCTCTGCTGGACGAAGCCACCGCTGCCGCCGAAGCCATGCATTTGTTTTATTCCTCGAGGGCTGCCTCCAAAAAAAATGCAAATATTTTCTTCGTCGACCAAAATACTTTCCCTCAAACGATCGATGTTCTCCGGACACGGTCCAAACCCTTGGGCATAAAACTTCAAATTGGAGATGTCAGAACCCTTGCAACAAACGACGAGCATGTTTTCGCAGCTTACATTCAAAACCCGGATAACAATGGAGCGATAAGGGACCTTACCCCTTTAATTAGTTCGATTCACGAAAAAGGAATTTTTGTTGCCGTGGGAGTTGACCTCATGAGCCTATTGCTTATCAAGTCTCCCGGAGAAATGGGCGCTGACGTAGCTGTCGGTTCTTCCCAGCGCTTTGGTGTACCAATGGGATTTGGCGGACCTCATGCCGCCTTCTTTGCAACAAAGGAGGAATTTAAGAGACAAATACCGGGACGGATAATTGGCGCGTCGGTGGATACACAAGGTGATCTTGCCTATCGCATGGCCCTTCAAACAAGGGAACAGCATATCCGAAGAGAAAAAGCAACGTCCAATATTTGTACGGCCCAGGTTCTCCTTTCGGTTATGGCCGGTATGTACGCCGTCTATCACGGACCTCAGGGATTGAAAAAAATCGCATCACGCATTCACGGGCTGGCAAAAAATATTAGCAACAGCCTTCATGATATTGGCATCAAACAATTAAATGAATATTTCTTTGACACCTTAAAAATTGAACTGGGCGATGTTTCCCGTGTTAAAACCGAAGCCTTAAGATTAGGAATTAATTTCCGTTACTTCGATGATAACTACATCGGAATTTCAATCGATGAAGCGACAACGCCGGAAGACGTCGCCACTATAATTGAGCTATTCACAAAAGCCGAAGGAAAGAAAACGGCAACTATTTTTTCTAATGGACAGGAAATCAGTTGGCCAACACAACTGGTCCGGACGTCGCCCTACCTTACCCATCCGGTTTTCAACCGACATCATTCCGAGCATGAAATGCTGCGTTATTTAAAGCGCCTTGAAAACAAAGACTTATCAATGGTGCATTCGATGATATCCCTTGGCTCCTGCACCATGAAACTCAATGCCACGACGGAGATGATTCCTGTAACGTGGCCAGAGTTTGGAAACATTCATCCCTTCGCGCCGGACGATCAAACCAAGGGCTACCACGAAATGATTGTACAGCTGGAAGACTGGTTGAAAGAAATTACAGGGTTCATAGGCGTATCCTTACAACCTAACAGTGGGGCACAGGGCGAATACGCAGGGCTGATGACAATACATGCCTACCATGAAGCAAGGGGTGAAAGTCACAGAAACATTGCCCTGATCCCCGCATCGGCGCATGGAACAAATCCCGCCAGCGCAGTGATGGCCGGCATGCAGGTTGTCGTTGTGAAATCGGATAACGAAGGAAAAATTGGCGTCGCCGATTTAAGAGCAAAGGCAGAACAACACAAAGAAAAACTGTCTTGCTTAATGGTCACCTATCCTTCAACACATGGCGTGTTCGAAGAATCCATCATCGAGATCTGCGAGATCGTCCATGCAAACGGAGGGCTGGTCTATATGGATGGTGCAAATATGAATGCACAAGTTGGCCTGACTTCGCCCGCAAGTATTGGCGCGGACGTTTGCCATCTCAACCTTCACAAAACTTTTTGTATTCCTCACGGTGGCGGCGGACCCGGCATGGGCCCCATCTGTGTGAACGATAAGCTTAAACCCTTCCTGCCTGGCCATCCAGTGGTTGGAACAAATAGCGAAAAAGGAATCCATGCCGTTTCTGCAGCTCCATGGGGAAGCGCAAGCATCCTCACCATTTCCTATGCATACATCGCCCTTATGGGAAATGATGGACTTACCAATGCCACCAAGCTGGCTATATTAAATGCAAATTATATTAAGGATTGTTTGAGCAATCACTATAAAATCCTCTACACCGGGAGTCATGGACGTTGTGCGCACGAAATGATTGTTGATTGCCGCGACTTTAAGAAGGCGGGCATTGAGGTCGAAGACATTGCCAAGCGATTGATGGATTACGGCTTCCATGCCCCGACGGTTTCATTTCCTGTGGCCGGAACGTTGATGATCGAACCGACGGAAAGTGAACCCAAGGAAGAGCTGGATCGCTTTTGCCAGGCCCTGATTGAAATCCGGAATGAAATCCGGGAGATTGAAGAAGGTAAGGCCGACAAAGAAAATAATGTGTTGAAAAATGCTCCCCACACCGCGTCCGTGGTTACAGCTGATCAATGGGGCAAGCCTTACACTCGGCAGAAAGCAGCCTACCCACTTCCGTTTGTGAAAGAAGCCAAGTTCTGGCCTTCCGTTAGCAGAATTGATAACGCTTATGGCGATCGCAACCTTGTCTGCAGTTGTATACCAATTGAAGCCTTTGTTCAAAACGAAGACTCAATCATTGTGAAATGACCACAACTGATTGCAGCCTTTAATCGTTGAATTCATATTTATCACAAAACTCTCATAGAAAATCTATAATTTAATTTATAGGTTTCTCAATGTTTTATGAATGCTAAAGCAACTGAGCTACCCTGGTGGACGTGGGTAGTACCTGTTTTTGTTCTTCACATGGGAAGCGAGGTCTCGGTCCTCCTGCGATATGATCAGGGTGTTTCTGCTTATTATTTACCTACTGCAATTTCCATTGTGTTAATTCAATGGTGGGGGCCATGGAGAGTTTTACCGGCTGTCTTCCTTAACGCGACATTGAGTACTTCACTTTGGGGCGTGGCAAGAATTTACCTATGGCCTGTCTACGCGTTTACTGATGTTATCGCAGCTTTCCTTTCCTGGTACCTTTTTTCAAAAATCGCACAAGGCAAGTGCTGGTTACCCGATATAAAACAACTGCTGTTATTTCTCTCTTTAGGAATTATCACCCCAATGGGGTTGGAAATTCTTTATCTACAGGGAGTTCAAATCTACTTTGGCGATCAGTCAGCCGATCAATTTATCAATCATACGATCATAAACCTCCTAAGTGAGTTCACGGTTAACTTTGGGCTTACGCCCCCGATCCTTTATTTCGGCACGCCATTCATGAAACGCTTTCGGCTTTTAAATACCGTCAGCAATATTGAAAAAACTGTTGCGCTAAAGAGGAGTCAATACATTGAAATCGGAATAATGTATGTCATTACATTCTCCATGACGATCTTTCTCACTTTTGAAAGGTTCTGGTTTATCTATGGTTTTTTCTCATTATACGCTGCTATTCGCTTCGGATTCGGGCAGGCAATTCTGATGAACGCCTACATCTTTCTAATAACGTATCTGCTACCATTGTTGCTTCAATCAAAATCCCATACCTATCTTGAGGTTGACATGCAATTTGTTTTCGTCCACGTCGGGACGACCTTGCTTTACCTGTTCTCCGCGATCACCGGCCGCGTGATCAGCGATCTGAAAAGAGCGGAGGAACGGTTGACTGCACAAAACGCAGAGTTGGAGATTACGAACAAAGAGCTGGATCGTTTTGTCTACAGTGTTTCGCACGACCTGAGCGCCCCGTTAAAATCAATTTTAGGATTGGTGAACATAAGCCGATTAAGCAACAATCACGAAGAACAAGTAGGTTACATTTCCAAAATTGAATCCAGCGTATTGAAACTTGAGTCTTTTATTAAGGAAATTCTTGACTACTCCAGAGATAAACGACAGGAACTTTTCCTTGAGCAAATTCAACTGAGAGATCTTTGTACGGAAATACTTGACGGCCTAAAGTTCCTTGAAGGTTATCACCGGATACAAATGGATATGGAGGATCTTAAACCCGTTGAGTTACGTAATGATAAAACCAGGCTTAAAATCATCATCAATAATCTTCTAGCCAATGCCATTTTATTCCAGAAAAAATTTCCCGAGCACAAACCGTTCATTAAAATTTCATCCAGGCAAATTGATCATACCGTAATCCTCGAGATAGCGGATAATGGAGAAGGAATCAAACCCGATTATCAGAATAAAATTTTTGACATGTTCTTTCGGGGCACCACAAATTCAAGTGGCTCGGGACTCGGGCTATATATTGCAAGGGAGGCAGCCTCAAAAATAGACGGAAAGATCTTAGTACAATCAGAATTTGGCAAAGGATCGACCTTTATCGTCGAACTTAAAGATCTAAACCACAACTGATTTTTAAAAGAATTTTACCTGATTCTTATTTGTAACGCTAACTAATTTGACAATGTCTTTTTTATTTGAATCGTTCGGAGGTTGGAAAAGCTACAGTATCCAAAAGAATTTGTCGCTGCATGAGGTAGTGGTTGAATATGAGCAGACACAAAAGAATCGAGATACCAAACAAATTCATGACGGACTCATAAAAGCGTGGGAAGTTATGAAAGAAGCTGTGCAGACCGGGTTAACTGAGAACATGAGTTCACGGTCGGGAATGATCAACAACGGCGCAAAAAAGGTTTTTAACTACCCCACTGCAGTGTTGTCCCCGGAGTTCCAGCAATTAATCGCGCGGGCATTGGCGGCAAAGGAAGTTAACTCTTGCATGGGTCGGGTCGTCGCCGCGCCAACAGCAGGCGCAAGCGGGATCATGCCGGGTGTTCTATTTACGCTGCAACAGATTCACGGAATCAGTGATGACAAAATTGTCGAAGCCATGTTGGTTTCCGCAGGAATAGGGTTGATCATAGAGCAGCGTGCCTCCCTTGCCGGAGCAGTCGGGGGATGTCAGGCGGAGACGGGAAGTGCAGCAGCCATGGCCTCTGGTGCAATTATCCATTGCCTCGGAGGAAATGTTGACCAGGTTTTCAATGCCGTAGGCATCACGATTCAATGCATGCTCGGATTGGTCTGTGACCCGGTTGCCGGTCTTGTGGAGGTGCCATGCGTTGTTCGAAATGCTAGTGCAGCAGCCATTGCCTTTAGTTCTGCCCAGATAGCCCTTGCCAATGTTGACAGTGTGATCCCTGTCGACGAAGTTGTAGACGCAATGGGAGAAATTGGCGCCAGTATGGAAACCCGTTACAAAGAAACTTCCCTTGGGGGTCTGGCAACTACACCAACAGCCCAACGTATTGCAAAACGAATCCTAATTCGCGATATAGAAATTCTTCCCGATGATCCTAAGGCTTCATGAAATCCGGAAGCACACTATTCCCAAACAAATAAACAACAAGAGTCAGCACCACAGACCATATTGACGCGCTGACAAACATGTAGATAATTAATTTATCTCTTGGACTGCCAAAGCTGAGGGCTAATAGAACACCACCGATAGGGGTAAACAATATTGGTGTAAGGGCTGCCACACCCGCCAATCCATACTTCCTCCAGATGACAACAAATTTTCGGTTCTGTTCGGTAAAACGTTTCCTGGGCCCGAAGTATCGATTGATAATTTTGCGCCTGATGAGATCACCAAAAAATGCAAACGCGAGAACAACGGTCATCATGCCTGCTACCGTTACAAGTATTGTTGTCACCATATTCAACCCGGCCAGATACCCCAGAGAGGGACCAAGTATGAATTTCAACATACTCGAAAAGAAAATTGGTACGGCCTTCGCGATTTCCTCCCACATATATTTCTAGATGAAATTGTTCATTGATACTTTTCCTAAATCTTTTCCCCGAAGGACAAATCTCCTGCATCACCGAGTCCCGGAACGATGTAAAACTGATCATTTAGTTTTTCATCGACGCTAAATGTCCAGATCGAATAAGGAACCGACATATTGGATTCAATGTACCTGATGCCTTCAGGCGCAGACACCAGTGCCGCGATGTAAATATGTTTTGGCCTGCCGCGTTTGGTCAGTGATTGAATTGATTTTATAAACGACCGACCGGTGGCCAGCATTGGATCAATCAGGATAACATCCCTTTCGTCCAAAGAAGGTGTCGCAAGATAGTCCAGATTTATTTTGATTTCTTTCTCTTTCTCTTGTTCCGAACGATACGCTCCGATAAATCCGCTCTCAGATGAATCAAAGAAATTGATAAAACCATTGAAATAGGCAAGTCCGGCGCGTAACACGGTTATAAGGACAGGAGAATATTCAGGAACATGGGCATTCGAAAAGCCCAGCGGTGTTTCAACTTTACGATTAGTGTAATTAAGTTTTTTTGAAATTTCATAAGCCATAATGCTACCCAACCGCTCCATATTTCTTCGAAATCGCATGGAGTCAGATTGTATCTTACAATCCCTCAATTCAAGCAAAAACTGATTGGCAATTGAGTTTTTTTCACTAAGGTTGTGAACCATAATTTTACTTTACCTCTAGAAAAATAAGGAAAAAAATTATCGCGCTGAAACGGGATGAATTTGTTGAAAAAACTTTGCGAGATACCCGCACCTTCAGGACAGGAAGGACCGTTGAAAGATTTTCTATTAGAATACATAAAGAAGGAACACAAACACTGGAAAGCGAAACCCGACATCTATCACGGAGATGAGTTTCAGGATTGCGTGGTTCTAAAATTCGGGAAGCCTCGCACAGCAATTTTCGCTCATATGGACAGCGTTGGATTTACCGTCCGTTACTTCAACCAACTCTTGCCAATAGGAAGCCCCGACGCTGAAATAGGAACAAAACTGGTGGGCGAGGACAGTTTCGGGCCAATCGAATGCGAATTGGAGTTCGATAAAGAGGATCACGCCATGTACAAATTTCAGCGGGACATCGAACGCGGTACATCGCTCACCTATAAAGTGGCATTCAAGGCAAACAAAACACATATTCAGTCGCCCTACCTCGATAACCGGCTCGGCATATACAATGCTTTAAAAATCGCCGAAGAATTAAGCGATGGCGTAATATGCTTCAGTTGTTGGGAGGAGCATGGCGGTGGAAGCGTTCCCTACGTTGCCCGATTCATTTATGAGAAATGGAAGATAAAACAGGCCTTGATTTCTGACATCACGTGGGCGACAGATGGTGTGGAGTTAGGAAAGGGTGTCGTCATCTCCATGCGGGATCGAAACATACCAAGGCGGGGTTTTGTCAATAAGATTATTGAAATCGCAAAGCGAAATAAAATTGACTTTCAATTGGAAGTTGAAGGAATCGGATCGAGCGATGGGCGGGAGTTACAAACCTCCCCCTATCCTTTTGACTGGTGTTTTATCGGTGCGCCCCAGCAAAATCCGCACACGCCGACAGAAAGGGTTCATCAATATGATGTAACCCGCATGATCGCGCTCTATAAAGTACTGATGAAAGAGCTCTAACGTCATGATGGAACCGGCTGAATTGAAGGGTTTGAGGCCCTATTTAGTCAGGGTGTCAAAAAATTCTCTGGAATTCATCAAAACTGCGATTATCTTTGCGCCCGCTAGTTTGGTTAACCGTATGAAGATCAAGGACCTGGAATTCGAAAACTTTATAAGTGCAGATAGTATTCAAAGAAAGGTATCAGAGCTTGCTGCAAATATTAACCAGGACTATTTTGATAAAGCCCCGGTATTTCTTCCAATATTAAATGGTTCCTTCATTTTTGCCTCCGACCTCATTAAGCAAATAAACTTACCATGTCGGGTTTCGTTTGTTAAGATATCATCATACCAGGGGGTTCAATCAACCGGTCAGCTGAAAACACTCATCGGTCACGAGGAAAGTTTTTTTCATCAGGATGTCATCATTATAGAAGACGTGATTGATTCAGGATTGACACTGGAGAAAATTGTGGGTGAACTTCAAAGTCTTGGCGCCAGGTCGGTAGAGGTAGCTGCTCTGCTTAGAAAAAAAACCGCGCGGGAGAAAGGGATCAATGCAAAATTTGTTGGGTTTGAAATCAATAACGAATTTGTTCTTGGCTACGGATTAGATTATGAAGGATTGGGCAGAAATCTGAACGACCTGTTA
>DASUGQ010000007.1:0-2288 GCA_036273935.1 Cyclobacteriaceae bacterium
ATTTCGGGATCTGGGAATTGCGTTTGTCGTTGTCCTCATCATCATCTACATGCTTATTGTAGGCTGGTTCCAGGATTTTGCAGTGCCGTTTGTGATGTTGGCGGCGATTCCCTTGTCACTGATCGGAATTGTGCTTGGGCACTGGATGCTGGGTGCATACTTCACCGCTACGTCGATGATCGGATTCATTGCGTTAGCAGGTGTTATGGTCAGAAATTCTGTGCTGTTAATTGACTTCATTAACATAAGACTCGATGAAGGCATTCCCCTGAAACAGGCGATCATTGAAGCAGGTGCTGTACGCACGACTCCTATACTTCTTACAGCAGGTGCTGTTGTGTTGGGCGCTGTGATCATTCTGTTCGATCCGATTTTTCAGGGCCTTGCCATTTCGCTGATGGGGGGTACCATTACGTCGACATTCCTCACGTTGCTGGTTGTGCCGCTGATTTATTTTCGCATGAAGCGCAAGCAGTATCAAAAAGTTTAAAACGACTAGCATTATGAAATTACTATTGGTGACAAGTTTGAAGGAATATCAAAAGACGACTGCTGCGATCATGGATCAGGCGGGGATTGAGGTATTCAGTATTTCCGAAACGATCGGCTTCAGGGACAATCAAAAACCCAATCTGCTCGACAGCTGGTTTAGCAGTGGAGGGGAGCAGTTTGACTCTATTTTTCTCTTCAGTTTTACGGAGCAAAGTAAGGCAGAACGGGCGATGGAATTGATTAAAAGATACAACGAAGCGAATGAGACAGGTTTTCCCATCCGGGCATTTATTGTTCCCGTCGATCAGGCAAGTTATTCAATTGCATCATGACCCTCGCAAATAATAAAACGGGTGTCAACTCCTATGTTTCCTCATTCACTACCGCGCAAAATAATCTTGCCCTGGTGTGCAGGGAGGATAAGGACAGTCTACTGTGTAAAAAGAAACGAGGATATAATTTAAACTTTAAAAACAGATTGAAATGAGAGAGAGAATTGTCAGGGCCGTTGCTGGTACGATGGTGTTGATCAGCGTGATATTAGCCATATTCGTGCATGTTTATTGGTTGGGCCTCGCGGCCTTTGTCGGACTTAATTTATTACAATCATCATTCACAAGTTTTTGTCCGCTGGAAATGATTCTCGATAAGGCCGGTGTTGAGAAGAACAATAAGGGAACTTGTTAGGTTATGAATAATCCCAGGTCACCAGTGCAGGTTTGAAGTGACATAAGTTACATTTGATCTGTGCAGGTTGAAGTAATATTGCCCCCGAATGTTAAATGAAATTAGAAGCAACAATGATTGATATCTTAAAACGAATGTTTAACGCCGGTCCGTCAGTAGACTATGCCAGTATGGTTAAAGAAGGTGGCATTATTCTTGATGTGCGAACAAAAGGAGAATATTCAAGTGGTCACATCAAAGGATCCCTCAATATCGAGGTGGGCCAGTTGGGAAACAACCTTCATCGCCTTCCAGACAAAACAAAAACCATCATTACCTGTTGCGCTTCAGGTATGCGAAGTGGTGTCGCAAAGAATATGTTGATAGCAAAGGGATATAAAACCGTACATAACGGCGGTGGTTGGGTGAGCCTTCGCGAAAAAATTTAATCCATCGTGCATAAAAAGAAAAGCCCCTGATTGCTCAAGGGCTTTTTCTTAGTCATAGGTTTGGTTTTAATATCCTTTGTAAAAGTTTTGGATCTTGCCCGTGATCTGTGAATAGATCGGTCTGGTGAATTCAATAAAAAGATCCTGAGCAGGAGGAGGTACTTTTTCCCGTTGCTTTGCGATCTCTAACTGAAGCGGTGTCAAGGCTCTTTCGTCACCATTAAAGGTAGCCCACTCAGAGATCCAGATGTATTGTCCTGGCATCTTTTCGGCACTCAGAATTCCTTTGGTCTTCGCATCGATGATCCGGAAACTGACGACTCCTTTCGATGTCGTCGTTTTCTGATAGTGATAGTAGGTGGCTTTTACCTTTCCGTAAATTGTTACCGTATCAGCCATGCTTTCGTATGTATTCCCGGCAAACATCCAGGCTTTTGTTTCGCTGGATGCCAGTAATGTAAGGTCGTTAGGTTTTTGTATCAGGCTTCCATAACCGGCACCACTTGCGCCTTTATTGTTATTGCCCTTCTTTTCTTCCGGCTTGTTACCTTTTCCTTTTGAATCATCACAGAAGCCAAGTGCATCACCGTGATCAAGGTGAGCCTGAACGGCCGACATGGGAATAATTAATGTTTGAGTGTTCGTTGTATTTCCTGGAGGCTTATGGCAGATGGTTACTTT
>DASUGQ010000008.1:0-8170 GCA_036273935.1 Cyclobacteriaceae bacterium
CTGTTTGAATAGATATCAACCAATCGCTTATAAGTGCACAATTGAAATTGCTCGCGTGCTTTTTTATTAACGTGTGGGGAACGAAGCACAGTGAATTTCTCCTTTTCAGTCGGCAAAGGAATTGGTCCACTAACCACCGCACCTGTTGCCTTCACGGCTCTTACAATCTTCTCAGATGACTTGTCAACGAGATTGTGATCGTAAGACTTTAGTTTTATTCTGATTTTCTGGTTCATATCTTTTCTTTTAAGGAAATCGCCTAAATCCTTTTATTGGTTTATCACTTAGCTACAGCCGCACCCTTCACTTCTTCGATAACTTTCTCGGCAAGGTTCTTTGGAACTGGGGCATAGTGCGCAAATGTCAATGATGCTGACGCGCGTCCAGACGTAATCGTTCGCAAATCGGTAACATACCCGAACAATTCCGACAGGGGTACATCAGCTTTAATAACCTGTGCTCCCGCTCTGCCATCCATTCCCTTCATGATACCACGTCTTCTATTCAAGTCACCGGTAACTGAGCCTGTAAACTCATCAGGTGTTACAACTTCAACAGCCATGATCGGTTCCAAAAGTTGAGGGCCGCACTTCCGCGCAGATTCCTTGAAACCAATTCGTGCTGCCAATTCGAATGATAATGAATCGGAGTCAACATCGTGGTAGGATCCATGGAACAATCTTACTTTCATGGAATCAATCGGGTAGCCCGCTAATGGACCGTTGACCCTGGCTTGATCAAATCCCTTTTGAATAGCCGGAATAAATTCGCGGGGTATAACACCGCCGACGATATCATTTACAAACTCAAGCCCCTCTTTACCATCCTCCCTTGGTCCAATCTCAAATACGATATCAGCAAACTTACCGCGACCACCCGTTTGTTTCTTATATACTTCTTTATGTTCAACGGACTTTGTAAGCGCTTCTTTGTAAGCAACCTGCGGCGCTCCTTGATTTATTTCTACTTTGAATTCTCGCTTCAGACGGTCGATGATGATTTCGAGGTGAAGTTCGCCCATCCCTCTCAAGATAGTCTGACCAGTTTCCTGATCTGTGTTTACCCGCAATGTGGGATCCTCTTCAACCAGCTTTGAGATGGCCATTCCAAGCTTATCGACATCCGCTTGTTTCTTAGGCTCGATCGCATAGCCAATGACAGGTTCGGGGAACACCATTGATTCCAGCACAACCTTACGCTTCTCGTCGCACAAAGTGTCACCGGTTTTAATGTCTTTAAATCCCACAACGGCTCCAATGTCTCCAGCCTGCAAACGCTCGATCTGGTTTTGCTTGTTTGCGTGCATTTGAAACACGCGTGAAATACGTTCCTTATTATTAGAACGAGTATTGAAAATATATGAACCTGATTCAAGTACACCGGAATAGGCCCGAACAAAGCAAAGTCGGCCCACAAACGGATCCGTTGCAATCTTAAAAGCAAGAGCTGCAAACGGTTCTTTTTCATCCGGCTTAATTATAATCTCAGCTTCAGTGTCGGGGTTCTTTCCAATGATGTTATCCTTATCGAGGGGTGAAGGAAGTAATTCCATCACATAATCAAGCATCGTTTGAACACCCTTGTTCTTGAATGATGATCCGCAAAGCATGGGAACAATCTTCATGCTGATTGTCGCCTGACGTAATGCACTTAATATTTCAGCTTCCGTAATTGAATTAGGGTCGTCGAAATATTTCTCCATCAAACCCTCATCGAACTCTGCAACAGCTTCAAGAAGTTTTTCGCGGTGTATTTTCGCATCTTCAACGAGGTCATCAGGAATAGGAACAACCTTGAATGTCATCCCCTTATCATCTTCATTCCAAACAATACCACGATTGTTTACCAGATCAACAACGCCTTTGAAGTTTTCCTCAGCACCAATCGGCAATTGAAGGGGCACTGCTTTACTTCCCAATCTTTCGTGTACCTGCTTGCAGACATTTAAAAAGTCAGCACCAGCACGGTCCATTTTATTAACGAACCCAATCCGTGCGACTTTATAATTATCAGCAAGGCGCCAGTTTGTTTCTGATTGGGGTTCCACTCCGTCAACAGCGCTGAACAAAAAGACAAGTCCATCCAACACACGCAATGAACGATTCACCTCGACCGTAAAGTCAACGTGGCCAGGTGTGTCGATGATGTTGACGTGATATTTATTTCCCCTGTAGTTCCAATAAACGGTAGTGGCCGCTGACGTAATCGTAATACCTCTTTCCTGCTCCTGCTCCATCCAGTCCATCGTAGCGGCGCCATCATGGACCTCACCGATTTTATGACTAACACCGGAATAATAAAGAATACGTTCAGTGGTCGTAGTCTTCCCTGCATCAATGTGCGCCGCAATACCAATATTCCTGGTGAATTTTAAATCTCTTGACATCGATTAAGACTTTATTACAATCTGAAATGAGAAAAGGCTTTGTTGGCTTCTGCCATCCGGTGGGTGTCATCCTTTTTCTTTATGGCAGCGCCTTCACCTTTTGAAGCGGCAATAATTTCTGCCGCGAGCTTATCCATCATTGTCTTTTCGCCGCGAAGTCTGGCGTAATCTATGAGCCATTTGATACTCAGGTTGATTTTACGCTCAGGCCTTATCTCAACTGGAACCTGGAACGTAGCACCCCCCACTCTTCTGCTTTTCACTTCAACCGACGGCATCACATTATTCATGGCCCTCTTCCATACATCCAGGCCGCTCTCACCAAGCTTTTTCTCAACTTGCTCTATGGCATCATAAAAAATGCCGTAGGAAGTACTTTTTTTGCCTTGTTCCATCAAATAATTAACAAATTTGGTGACAAGGGTGTCCTGAAATTTAGGATCAGGCAATAAGTATCTCTTCTTTGGTTTTGATTTTCTCATGGTTGATCAAATTATTTTTTTGCCGCTGCGGCCGCTCCTGCCTTAGGTCTTTTGGCTCCATACTTTGATCTGCCTTGCTTGCGACCATTCACACCGGCAGTATCCAACGCTCCGCGAATGATGTGATAGCGAACACCAGGAAGATCCTTAACCCTTCCCCCACGAATTAGTACCATGGAGTGTTCCTGAAGGTTGTGACCTTCGCCAGGAATGTAGGCGTTGACTTCTTTTCCGTTGGTAAGACGAACCCGCGCTACTTTACGCATGGCCGAGTTCGGTTTCTTGGGAGTTGTTGTATACACGCGGGTACATACGCCCCTCCTTTGAGGACAGGAATCAAGGGCAGGAGATTTTGACTTGAACGTCAGCTTCCTACGTCCCTTCCTGACAAGCTGTTGAATGGTAGGCATTTATTTTTTTGCTTTAAAACCTTTTCAAAAATAGGACTGCAAAGGTATCAAGAAGATATAAACGTACAAAGGCTTTAATAAAAGAATTTTGAGGATTTCAGAGGGTAAAATGGCTCTTTTTGGGGTGTTTTGATAGTTTAGGCCTCGCCAATTGCGCCCCCAAAATTCATGGGAAACTTTGGAGCGTCCTCGGTTCTCTTGATCGGACCGAAGTTAGCCTCATATTTTTCGATATTATCTTTCAGGGCCAGAAGAAAACGCTTGGCATGCTCAGGCGTGATAATTACTCTGGATTTAACTTTTGCCTTGGGGACTCCGGGCATCAGACGAATAAAATCGATCACAAATTCACTATTTGAATGGGCGATCATTGCCAGATTAGAGTAAATGCCTTCGGCAATTTCCTCTGAAAGTTCAATGTTAATCTGATTTTGAACTTGCTTTTCTTTTTTTTCTTCTGCCATAATATCCCTTTTAAAATAAATGTGCGAATAGCAGCTTCACCGTCTGCTTATTCGCACATTCTTCTATTGATTTAGAAATCAGTCATTCGTTATTAATCCTGAAGCTCCTTTTCCCTGTCACGGGTGCGAGCTTCAGACGCCATCATCGCATTATATTCATCCTTATGCGTAACGATGATATCATTGAACCTCCTTTGACCGGTACCGGCGGGGATCAAGTGACCAACGATAACGTTTTCCTTGAGTCCGTTAAGCTGATCGGTCTTACCCCGAATTGCAGCTTCACTCAACACTTTCGTTGTTTCCTGGAATGATGCAGCCGACAACCAACTTTCGGTCTTCAATGATGCTTGAGTGATACCTTGCAATGTCGGTCTCGAAACCGCCGCCAGTGCATCCCGAACTTCGACCAGTTTCTGATCTTTCCTGCGAAGTAAAGAATTCTCATCTCTTAGATCGCGCGCCGTAATAATTTGACCGGGTTTCAATACCTGTGATTCCCCTGCCTCAACTACCACCTTCTTATCAAGAATATTGTCATTCTCCTCACGGAAAACGAATTTATCGACATACTCTCCAGGCAAGAAATTGGTATCTCCCGGATCGATGATCTCAACTTTCTGCATCATCTGACTAACAATTGCTTCGATGTGCTTATCGTTGATCTTAACACCTTGCAGTCTATAAACCTCCTGGATTTCGTTAACCAAATATTCCTGTACGGCCGTCGGACCTTTAATTGAAAGGATATCTGATGGCGTAATGGAACCATCCGACAGCGGTTGACCGGCTTTTACGAAATCATTATCCTGAACAAGAATATGCTTGGACAATGGTACTAAATATCGCTTTTGTACTCCGTCGCGAGACTCAATGAATATTTCACGATTACCACGTTTGATACCACCATAGGTCACAACGCCATCAATCTCACTTACGACTGCCGGGTTCGAAGGATTACGCGCTTCGAATAATTCAGTAACCCGGGGAAGACCACCGGTAATGTCGCGCGATTTACCCATTGTCCGAGGGATCTTCGCAAGAATCTGCCCTGATTTTATCTTTTCACCTGCATCCACTGCGAGGTGGGCACCTACTGGGATATTGTATCCCTTGGTTTCCGTTTTACCCTTAACGATGATGGCCGGGTTCTTGGTCTTGTCGCGTGTCTCGGTAATAACCTTTTCACGGTGACCAGTCTGCTCATCGGATTCTTCTTTGAAGGTAATCCCTTCTATGATCGATTCATATTCAATCGTTCCATCAAATTCTGAAAGGATCACCGCGTTGTAGGGATCCCAGAAACACAGCTCCTCACCTTTCTCCACTTTCTGACCATCCTTCACCCGGAGGAAGGAACCATATGGCACGTGATTGGAGATAAGCACTCGCGTTTTTTCACTATCGACGAGCCTTATTTCGCCCGTACGTCCCATGACAACCTGTGCATGATTCCCTTCTGTGTCTGTTGTTTCGATAACACGAATGGCCTCAAATTCTACAATTCCGGAAAACTTTGCCTTTATATTGGCATCAACAGCAATGTTCGACGCGGCACCACCGACGTGGAAGGTACGCAAAGTTAACTGAGTACCGGGCTCACCAATGGACTGTGCAGCAATAACACCAACCGCCTCACCGGCATGAACCATTTTACCAGTAGCCAGATTGCGACCATAGCACTTGGCGCAACCTCCAACGCGAGACTCACAAGTCAGCAGAGATCTTATCTCAACTTCCTCAATGCTGGTCTCTTCTATCTTCTTCGCAATTTCATCTGTGATCTCTTCATTGGCACCGCAGATCAACTCATCGGTCAGCGGATCGTAGATGTCATGTACAGTAACACGACCCAAAATTCTCTCTGACAAAGGTTCAACGATATCTTCGTTGTCCTTCAGAGCCGTTACCTTAAGGCCGCGCAGCGTTCCACAATCGTCCTCTGAAACTACCAGGTCCTGGGCAACATCGACCAGTCTACGCGTCAGGTAACCGGCGTCAGCTGTCTTCAAGGCTGTATCTGCGAGTCCCTTTCGTGCACCGTGAGTTGATATAAAGTACTCTAATACATCCAGTCCTTCCTTAAAGTTAGAAAGAATGGGGTTTTCAATAATTGATCCTACCGAACCCGCCAGATTTTTTTGTGGCTTGGCCATTAAACCTCGCATACCCCCTAGCTGACGAATCTGTTCACGCGAGCCACGCGCACCGCTGTGCATCATCATATAAATGGAGTTGAAACCCTGCTGATCGTCTTCTAGCTGACGCATCAGTGTATTGGTCAACAGTGTGTTCGTTCGGGTCCAGATATCGATCACCTGATTGTATCGTTCGTTATCTGTAATAAGACCCATCATGTAGTTGTTCCAGACTCCGTCCACTTCTTTCTGGGCGTCGACCACAAGTTTCTCCTTCTCATTAGGAACCTTAACATCTCCTAATCCCATCGACAAACCGCCTTTGAATGCCATTTGGAATCCAAGGTCCTTAATGTCGTCGAGGAACTTGGCTGTCTTGGATTGTCCGGCAACTTTAAAAACTTCAGCAATAATGGATTGAAGTTTTTTCTTTGTCAGAAGTTCATCGACAAATCCAACTTCTTCAGGAACGAACTGGTTGAAAATTACGCGACCGACCACCGTGTCGATCATTTTCGATTGTAATTCGCCTGACTTCTTATCCTTTGTCGTGACCTTCACTCTAATGTTAGCGTGTTTTGAAACCATGCCTTCATTGTAAGCGATGATCACTTCATCTGATGAAAAGAATTTCTTCCCTTCGCCTTTGATCGTATGGTCGGGCGTGCTCTTCCTGCCTTTTGTAAGATAATATAGACCTAAAACCATATCCTGCGAAGGTACAGTAATAGGAGCACCGTTAGCTGGATTAAGGATGTTGTGTGACGACAACATGAGCATGGAGGCTTCCAGAATTGCCTCCTGACCCAGGGGTACGTGCACAGCCATCTGGTCGCCATCGAAATCGGCGTTAAAGGCAGTACACACCAGCGGGTGAAGTTGTATCGCTTTTCCTTCAATTAGTTTTGGCTGAAAAGCCTGAATACCCAAACGGTGAAGTGTCGGAGCACGGTTCAACAGTACGGGATGTCCTTTCAACACGTTTTCCAGGATATCCCAGATGACCGGATCTTTTCTGTCGACAATTTTCTTTGCAGATTTAACAGTCTTCACTATTCCTCTCTCGATGAGCTTGCGGATAATGAATGGCTTGAATAATTCGGCCGCCATATCTTTTGGAAGACCGCATTCGTGAAGCTTCAACTCAGGTCCCACAACAATTACGGAACGTCCAGAATAATCGACACGCTTACCCAACAGGTTTTGACGGAAGCGACCCTGTTTACCTTTAAGCATATCGCTCAGGGATTTCAACGCGCGGTTCCCATCTGAACGAACTGCATTAACTTTTCTTGAGTTGTCGAAAAGCGAATCAACAGCCTCCTGGAGCATACGCTTCTCGTTACGAAGGATAACTTCAGGAGCTTTAATATCAATAAGTCTCTTCAAACGGTTATTGCGAATAATAACGCGTCTGTACAAATCATTTAAATCAGACGTTGCAAATCGACCTCCATCCAAAGGAACAAGAGGACGCAGTTCCGGCGGAATTACAGGAACCATTTTAATCACCATCCACTCGGGCTTGTTCTCAATTCTCGTTCTCGCTTCGCGGAACGCTTCAACAACCTTCAAGCGTTTCAATGCCTCGGCTTTCCTTTGTTGCGAAGTATCTGTAGCAGCCTGATGTCTCAGTTCATAAGACAGCTCGTCCAGATTGGTTCTTGAGAGCAGCATTTCCAATGCCTCTGCACCCATCTTGGCAATAAACTTCTTGGGATCATTGTCATCCAATAGTTGATTCTCGCGGGGTAGCTTATCAACGATGTCGAGATATTCCTCCTCCGTTAAATAGTCCAACCGATTAACACCATCCTCCTCTTTGATACCGGGTTGGATGACAACGTATCTTTCATAATAGATGATTTGATCCAACTTTTTGCTTGGCAAGCCTAGCAAATATCCGATCTTATTCGGAAGAGACCTGAAATACCAGATATGTGCAACAGGAACAACCAACTCGATGTGTCCCATGCGCTCACGGCGTACTTTCTTCTCCGTAACCTCAACTCCGCATCGATCACAGATAATGCCCTTATAACGGATGCGTTTATATTTACCGCAATGACATTCCCAATCTTTCACAGGGCCGAAGATTCGCTCGCAAAACAAGCCGCCCATCTCCGGTTTATAGGTTCTGTAATTGATTGTTTCTGGTTGTGTTACTTCGCCATGTGAACTTTCAAGAATGGATTCAGGTGAAGCCAGGCTGATTGTTATTTTGGAAAAGTCGGTGTTGATTTTTTTATTTTTTCTGAAAGACATAGTGTAAGTTTTCAGTTATCAGTAA
>DASUGQ010000009.1:0-2530 GCA_036273935.1 Cyclobacteriaceae bacterium
TGGGCACGCGATAATTGAATGATTGCAACCAGTTATGCACCACGTAAAACGCCAGCGGAGAAGCAACGATGATGGAGAAGACCACCAGTCGCACAAACTCCTTTGAAATCAACGCAGTAATACTACTTGTTGAGGCTCCCAATACTTTTCGAATTCCGATTTCTTTCGTCCTGTTTTCAGCCATACAAGCTGAGAGGCCAAACAACCCCAGACAGGAAATGAAGATAGCCAGCGAGGCAAACAGCATGGCAAGCGTTCCCGTCTGCTTTTCGTTGCCAAACTTCCTGTTATAATAGTCCTCAGCAAAAAAATACTCAAATGGATATTCCGGGTTGTACTTTTTAAATACTTGCTCAGCCTTTCGCAATGCTTCCGCGGCACTCAATGATGGGTTCAAACGAAAGTGAACGGCACCGTAGCGTTCTGTCCACCCCTTGATCATCATTGGGCCGACCTCCTGGTAAGGTGAGCCCACGATGAAATCCTTTACCACACCGATCACCTGAAATACTTCTCCGTTTGCATTTTTGATTACTTCGCCAACAGGATCCTTCAAGCCCATTATCTCCACGGCCTTTTCATTTAGCAGCATGACAGCAGTATCTGATGGGTATGTGTGAATGTCAATGTCCCGGCCTTGTTTGAGGGTAACACCAAACGTTTTAACCAAATCAACATCACTGCCAAACTGCAGGAATGTTTTCGAGTTCTTATCCTCTTCGGTACTTCCTTGCCAGCTGTAGCCATTGTTCACATCCCAAATGTAGGTGACTGGGCAAAAAGCGCGGGTAACGGAAACAGCCGCTCCACTGCTCAGGAGTTCATTGCGAATAGCTTCAAAATGTCCTGGCACTTCTCCCTGCATGAAATTGTAAACTATGCCCGGCCGATCGTAGCCGGCATCGCGATCCATCGCATACTGAATCTGGCGCTGGACCATGATCGCACCAATGCTTAGCACAATGGCAAATGTGAATTGCAGCACCACCAGAACTTTGCGCGGAGTGATTAGTGCATGAACATTTTTGAATACACCTTTCAGCACGCGGAGTGGCTGCGAGGAAGAGAGGTAAAAAGCAGGATAACTGCCCGCCAACAGGCCGGTAAGAAGAATCAACAAAAGAGCGAAGATCCAGTATTGAGGATTGGCAAAGTCCAATTGCAGCGGAACGCCGACGATAATATTGAACGCCCCCAACGAAACCTGAACAAGAACAAGGGCAAAAACAAAGGCAATCATCACTAAGATGGTGCTCTCGGTTATGAATTGAATGATCAGCGATGCCTTCTGCGCACCCACGACTTTTCTTATGCCCACCTCCTGCGCGCGTTTCTCACTTCGTGCCGTGCTCAGGTTCATAAAGTTTATGCACGCAATAAGAATGATCAATATGGCAATAGCCGAAAACAACCGTACCGTTTCAATTCTCCCTCCCACCAACTGGCCGTTTTCTGCCTGTGAGTACAAATGCACTTTGTTCATCGGGTGAGCGATGATTTCCCGGGTGGAGCCATCTCCCTTTTCAACATGACTTTGCACGATGGTCAGCACCTTGGATTGAAATGTTTCGGGAGATGTTCCTTCTTTCAACAAAGCATAAGTTACTGTATTGGTTTGTGTCCAGTCTGGAAACCTGTCCCATCCCAGGTGCGTGATGTAATTCCACGGCAATAAGAACTCGAACTGAAATTCTGTATTGTTCGGAAGCGAGTTAAGTACTCCTGTCACTGTGAAATTGTCTGTGTCGTTGACGATCACGGTCTCTCCCACACAATCTGTTTTGCCAAACAGTTTTATCGCGAGCGACTCGGATAGGACAATTCCGAAATCATTCGTTAGGGCATCTCTTTTTCCTTCATGCATCGGGAAATCAAACAGTTTGAGGTAAGACGGATCGGCAAATGCTCCTCGTTCGTTGAAATGTTCCTCACCGGATTTCACCAGGAAAAATACATTCCTGTACCTCACAGCATCTTCCACTTCTCCATACGACTGCTTTAGCGCCGGCCCCATGAGTGAAGGGGTTGTTGGCCAAACATCAGTCCTTCCATTGAAATAATCACGGCTAAACATTTTGTAGGTGCGATCGGCCCTGGTGTGAAATCTGTCATAACTGATTTCATTTTGTACCCAAAGCAAAATAAGGATGGCAGAAGCCAGGCCAACTGCCAGGCCTGAAATGTTTATAAATGAATAACCTTTATTTCTCCTGATGATGCGCAAGGCAACCTTCGTGTAGTTGGCAAACATATCTGACTGGTTTAGAACTTCATATCTTTTTCTTGACCGAATTATTCCTGGTCTGAAGAGCAAGAGCACATCGATGATGAATCTTATATCCGCTCTTCTCTTACCATGTTCTTTCACGCGCTCATCATACAACTCCACCAAATCACCCTCGATATATTTCATCAACTCCGGATGGCAATACCATCGGAAGAAGCGATGAAATAATTCGGGAGGTGCATTGTTTTTCATTCCTTCGCTACCTAATGTGTCATCGTGATAACTGATAAGGCATCTCTAAAA
>DASUGQ010000010.1:0-3911 GCA_036273935.1 Cyclobacteriaceae bacterium
AATACGCCAGCTTCGAGTAGACGATGTGTTAGAAGACCACCACTTCCGTGTCCCATCGTAATTACATCAAAGTCGAGTTTGGGCATGGGACAGTTGAACTTAGTGGAAAGTTTCAGGGATTTAGTCCTATCGGCAAACTCCAGGTTCATCAGTCTAAGCTTCTTTTAACTCCTTGCTCGCGGCATAGTGATAGTAGGCAGCGCATGCACCTTCACTGCTCACCATTGGTGCTCCCAGCGGATGTTCGGGTTTGCACTTTGTGCCAAACATTGGACATTGGAAAGGTTTCTTCAGCCCTTTCATGATATCACCTGAAATGCAATCGGGATTTTCTTTCGTCGCTTCGAGGTTGAGGTTGAATTTGCGTCGCGCATTATAATGACTGTAATTTTTGTTCACCTCATAGCCGCTTTGCTGAATGTTTCCGATGCCGCGCCAACTTCGGTTAGAGATATCGAACACTTCATGAATAGCTTCTTGTGCGAGGCGATTGCCTTCGCGAAGAACGACACGTGCGTACTGATTTTCTACTTTTGATTCTCCCTTTTCAAGCTGTTGCACAGCCATTAAAATACCCTGTAAGAGATCCACCGGTTCGAAGCCGGTAATGACAATGGGTGTTTGATATTTTTCGGCTATGGGAAAATACTCTTCAGTGCCCATAATGGTGCAGACGTGACCTGCCGCCAAAAACGCATCAATTCTTGTTTCCGGATCGCTGAGAATTGCTTCCATGGCTGGAGGTACCAGTACATGCGACGCGATGATGCTGTAGTTGCTAACATTCATTTTGTCAGCCTGAATAATGGAAAGTGCATTCGCGGGAGCAGTCGTTTCAAAGCCGACGGCAAAAAACACTATCTCACGATCTGGATTTTCCCGCGCAATCTTCACTGCTTCAAGAGGTGAATATACAATTCTGACATCAGCCCCGGCGGCTTTCACTTCCAGCAGACTTTTTTCCGAGCCAGGAACACGTAACATGTCACCAAACGAACAAAGGATCACATTCTCTTTTTCGGCCAGATAGATTGCCTCATCGATTATACCCAACGGTGTAACGCACACCGGGCAACCCGGGCCGTGCACCATGGTGATCTCTTGTGGCAACATGTCGAGTATGCCGTTTTTTACGAGGCTGTGTGTTTGACCTCCGCAGATTTCCATGAGTGTCCACGGCTTTGTAATGACATGCGTTATTTCAGTCAAATACTGACGCACCAGGTGAGGGTCCCTATATTCGCTTATGAACTTCATATCATTCCGAGTTTAGCTCTTCGAGATCTCCGGTTTGTCGCAGATATTCAAAAGTTTTGTGCGCCTCTTCTTCGTCCACGATGCTGATAGCAACACCCACGTGCACCAGTATGTAGTCTCCAACTTTTGCCTGTGGAACCATTGAGAGGTTCACGTCCTTCATGATACCGCCAAAGGATACTTTTCCAAAACGGAACGTTTCATCCAGTTGACCGGTGATTGAAGTAAGTTTTCCTGGAATCGCGAGACACATAAATCAAATGGGTTCAGTTAAAAGATCTTGTTTCAAAAGTTTCTGCTGAAAGGCAACCCGCAGATGTTGAATTTCATGGTAAGCCAGTTGGCCAAACGCAATACATTCATCATTAGGAGAAAGCTGTTGATGAAAAAAAAGCTGATATTGATAGCCGAGCCGTTTGTGAATTAATTCAACCAGCAGGGCATTCTGGAAAACACCTCCACTGAATGCCAGCATCGAAAACTCTCCGCGAATGGCCACTTCTTCGATCCAATTCACCAAAGCTACATGGAAGCGATAGGCCAGGATCTCTTTTGGCGTGTTGTTGTTAATTTCATGAACCAATCCCTTGAGATAATCGCTCAAGGAGAAATTACGGTTTGCTCTATCGTTAGAGATTTCTGCACCGGCATTTTCTGCACACGCCTCAAGGTACAGAGCAGCTTCCCCTTCATAATTCGATTTGTCACATAGCCCAAGGAGAGAAGCCACCCCGTCGAAAAGGCGTCCGACGCTTGATGTTTTCAGATTATCATTCATGCGTAGCGCGGATGTGTAGAGGTTCCATTCAGTTTCGGTGAATTTTGCTTTTAATAATTCCTCAGCTTCATTGCCTGAACAGAGCGACAAAGCGCATAAACGCGGTTCGCGTGAAAACTTATCGCCCAACAGATGATCGAAATAATCGAGATGAGCGATTCGGGAGAAATTAAATTTATCATAAGCGAAAAATTCTCCTCCCCAAATATTTCCATCGTCACCCCACCCCGTTCCGTCCCAGATCACACCTAAGATTTTTTCCCTGTTTTGCAGCAAATCATTCTCCGCAAGCACAGCGCTGAAGTGGCCGAGGTGATGCTGAATTTTGACAACAGGTACTTCCCATGTTGCCGAAAGTTCATTGCCCAACTGAGTTGAGTAATAGGAGGGATGTGAATCAACCAGGACAACGTTTGGTTTTGCCTTGAAGAGTTGGAGTAAATGTTCCATTGTATGGCGATAGTTCTCCTGCGTCTCAAAGTTCTCCAGGTCGCCGAGGTACTGGCTCAGATACAGGTTGCCTTGATGAAGAAGGGCAAACGTACTCTTCAATTCGCCGCCGGCAGCAAAGACGGTCTGCTTCTCCCTGAAGGGATTTGGAAGATAGGTTGGCGCATAACCTCGTGACCTTCGCAAAACAATTCGATGATGATCGTTTGTAAACTGAATCACGCTGTCGTCCTGCGGAACGATGATATCGCGGTTGTTGGTGAGAAAATAGTCAGCTATCGAATCCAGGTTTTGAAAAGCCTTTTCATCCTCGTAAAAAATTGGTGAGCCGCTTACATTTCCGCTTGTCGCTATTAATGGTTTTTTCCATCGGCCGGCTAATAGTTCGAGTAATGGGGTATAGGGCAGCATCACTCCAATTCGATTAAGCCCTGGCGCAATTTGTTCGATTGCTATTTCGCTCTGAGTACTTGTGCACACATTGAGTAATACAATGGGACTTTCGATCGACTTTAATGCGTGCTCCTCCACACCGGATATAACAGCATCTTGTTGAATCAACTCTGCCGAAGGGTAAAGAAGGGCAAACGGCTTGGTGGGTCTATGCTTCCTTTCACGCAACGTTTGGATGGCATTCGCATTCGTGGCATCTGTCATTAATATGAACCCTCCGATACCTTTCACTGCGATGATCTTCCCTTGGTGAAGAAGATCAATTGTCCTATCCAAAATTTCTGAATTGTTCCGATGCAATTCTTTTCCCTGGCGATCCGTTAAAATCAAATCAACCCCACAAGCAGGACAGGAATTGGTCTGTGAATAATACCTTCGATTTTCGGGGTTATTGTATTCGCTATTGCAAGAGGGGCACATTTCAAATTCTTGCATGGACGTGTTCTCACGATCGTAGGGCAAAGATTTTACTATTGAGTAGCGCGGCCCACAATTGATGCAGGTTGTGAAGGCATATTCATATCTGCGGTCAAGTGAATTTTTTATTTCTTTCCGGCAGTCTTCACATAGACCAAGATCAGGGGTGAGCAGCAAATTAGGTTTGCTGTTATTTGTACTGTTCCTGATTTCGAAATCGTGGAAGCCAGGGTTTTCGATGAGGTAAGTTTGTTGATTTGTGATTCGTGCGAGGTGCGGACGCTGTTCTTTAAGTTCATTAATAAAAACATTGCACAAATCTTCAAAACCGCTGATCTCAACATGTACGCCATCTGCACCATTACTTACCCAACCGTTTAGCCCCAGGCGCCTTGCCATACGATAGATATGTGGCCGAAAGCCGACACCTTGCACTTGTCCTTCGATATGAACGTGGTAAGTGGGCATAGATTACACCGTTTCGAGTTCTGAAGTTGAAAAACAAAAAGAGGCTTTTGCCTTTAGCCACCGGTACCAGAAGAACATGCCGTCGCCT
>DASUGQ010000011.1:0-11746 GCA_036273935.1 Cyclobacteriaceae bacterium
AGCGTTATCTTACCGATCCTGAACTTTTTTATCGGGTGAAACCTATCAAAATGAAAATAATTCTGCCTTTTCTCTTAATCCTTCTTCTAACGCAAAGTGCATACTCACAAAAAGAGATCAGAACATATTACGATCCCAAGAAAGAACATATCCAGGAAATCTACCACGTAGAAAAAGACAACGAGACATACATAGGCCGGTACCAGCGCTTTTATGAAGATGGTACGCTTATGGTAGATGGAAATTTTGAAGACGGCAAAAAGTCAGGTGTATTCACCGAATATCATAACAACGGAAAACCATCACGGGTACTGAACTACGTGAATGGTATGCGTCATGGAACAGTTCAGGTATTCAATGAAGATGGTATTCCCGCCCAGAAAGCTTATTTCCAAAATGACATCCTGGTGGATAGCGTCAACCTGTACTTTGACAATGGTAACATTCGGGGAACATCGTTCTTTGTCAAGGGTAAACCAGATGGTTTGGTAAGGGAATACTATCCTGACGGGGCAATCAAAAAAGAGATCAATTATAAAAACGGCAAACCCAACGGCATCACCCGTACATTCTATGAAGATGGAAAAATCGAAACGGAATCAAATTTCTCTGATGGCATTTTAACCGGCTTCTATAAAACTTACTTTACGAACGGACAGCCCGAAACGATATCCACGATGGAACAAGGTTCAAAAACGGGGAAATACAAAACGTACGACCGGGAAGGGCATCTTATCCTGGAAGGTAGTTTTCTGAACGGAAAACTTGAGGGTGATAACATAGGATATTTCATCGATGGAAGTACACAACACCGGTTCAAATATGCCGACGGGAAAAAGATCGGGACTAATTTCGAGTACTATTCAAATGGAAAAGTGAAAACCCGGGAAGAGGTGGCAACGAATAAAGTAGACATGACGCAAGAAAAATTTGATAGCCTTGGAAATGCGCTTTCGGTGAAAAAATTCAGAAATGACAAATCGCAAGGCACCTGGATTTTTTATTATGAGGACGGAAAAACGCCACGTGTCAAAGAAACCTATGAAAATGGAAGACTAAATGGCGTGCGCTATTCTTATTATCCATCCGGAAAATTAGCAAAGGAAGAAATGTTTAAGTTCGACTTGCTTGCAGGGGCATTCAAAACTTATTACGACAATGGCGCACTGGAGTCTGTTGGTGAATATAAAAGCAATAGAAAGGTTGGACCTTTCACATCTTACCATCCTAATGGTAAAATTCATGAGCAGGGAGAATTCGCTGCTGACAAGAAACATAACGAGTGGAAAATATTTGATGAAAATGGGAACCTCGCTGAAACAATTGTCTACAAGGCAGGCCAAATTGTTAAATAGATCTTTCGGATGAAGCTCCTGGCCGCCGGATAATAATAAAATCGGTGACGGTAAACTCATGGCAACCACGCCGCCCAATGCCCAATGACAGGGAATTTCTATTATCCTGAATCGGTATGTTGGATGAGCCATGGTAGAGACAAAAAAAAGGACAGACTGTAAACCAAACAGCCTGTCCTACACCTTACCCTCTCTAAACCTACTGCACTATTTCTTCCGAAAAAGAAAATTCTTACACACCGAAACTATTTACTTCTCGTCAGGTAACTATTGTTTTGATTTCGTAGATGGTGATGAGGAATACCTTTTGCAATTGTCCAGTACGGATATCCCTTTGAAACTATGTTTCCCTTTGACGTATTTTCGCCTTCGTCACCGATTTTGTGAACGCCCTTAGACAAAGCAATTGCCGGCGTCTCAACTGAACGAAGTTTGGTCTGTTCATTTTGGGAGCTTTCATACGCCGTTTTATTGGCATATTTTTGCACTCCTTTGGATACATAAATCTGTGCATTTGCCACCACCGCAGCAAACGAAAACAGACCCACTAACAACAATTTAGAATCCAGAATTTTTGTCAGCCCTTTCATAGTCCATTTGTTTAAATCTCTTATGTAAAGAAACGGGATAAAGGGCAGGGTGCTGATCCGGCAAATTGCTGTATTGAAATCCGTTTTTATACGGATAATTTTCTAAGGGTTTTCCCTGATTGATCGTCAAATGATCTTCAATTCGATGGCTTTTTTTATCAATTCCGCCGTATTGTTGACTTTCATCTTCTTAAGCATGTTGATTCGATGTGACTCAACAGGTCTGATGCTGATCCCTAATTGATCAGCAATTTGCTTCGTACTGTTTCCCTGTGCCACCAGGTCGAGTACTTCTTTTTCCCGAGCGGTAATCTCGCTTATCTCATTAGCATCAGGCCTTTTAACAGTCTCCGCCAGGATATTTGTAACAATTGGGCTAAAGTATTTTCCACCCTGATAAATCGTGGTAATGGCCTTCTCCAGTTCAGCCCCTTCAATGGTTTTTAACAAATAACCACTGGCACCAATTTTCAAAGCATTGACAATATACTCACGCTCCTCGTGCATCGTGAGCACGATAAACCTCATGGCGGGGAATTCTTTCGATAACTTTTCTATAGCCTCAAGGCCATTCACAAAAGGCATCTTTAGGTCCGTGAGGATAATATCGGGTTTGATGCGGGTAGCTATCTCTATTAATTCTTTGCCATTCTCCGCCTCGCCTATGATCTCGAACTTTTCACTTTTGTTCAGCAGTGACTTAAATCCCTCACGGATTAACGGATGATCGTCTGCCAGCACTATACGTATTTTTGCCATTGAATAAAGTTTGTCAAATTGGAATAGTGACCTCAATCGTCGTTCCCTCAGCAGGTATTGAATGAACTGCCGTTGTTCCGTTCAGTAACCGGGCGCGTTCTTTCATATTACGCAAGCCTGATCCATACTGAAACGTCTCAGCGCTCTCACTGAACCCGACACCATTGTCCTGGAGAATAACATAAATAGAATCTTCCTTATCCAAAACATGGAGGTCGACATGTGAGGCGCCTGCATGCTTAACAATATTATTAAGGCCTTCCTGAACAATTCTGAAAACTGCACTGCTAATTTCAAAAGTCAATTTGTGATCGACCTCTTTAATATAGCGGAAATCGATGGTAAGCGGCGAATATTTTCCGACGTTATCACAAAGTCCTTTAAGTGCCGCCTCCAGTCCATAGTCCACCAAAGCATGTGGCATCACGTTATAAGATATTCGTTTGATTTCGGCTATTGTATCGTTAATCTGCGATTTAAGTTCCTGTTTCAACTGGTTGTTGCCCTCGAGCATCTCAATCCTGATCCGAATGGCCGTTAACAATTGCCCCACGCCGTCGTGCAACTCAAGCGTAATGCGCTGACGCTCGTACTCCTGTCCTTCCATTAAGGCGGCCGATCGTTCACGAGCCAGTTTCACCTCACGCTCATTATAGCTCTTTAACTCGTCACGCATCCTCTTCAGCGCAGATCCTAATTCATCATCATCGCTCAACGTGGCAAACTCAGTTTCGAAATTTCCAGTGCCTATCTCTTTGGCAAAGGAAGTTGTCCGCCCGAGGGCGTCGATCAACTGTTGGATGGCCTGGGTAATTTTTCCGATTTCATCAGCAGATCTTACCCTTAGTTTTTCACGCGGAATAATTCCCATTGAAAGTGACACAATGATCTTTTGCAGTTTTAATATAGGCTGGGCGATCGCATTTGAAAGTACAATTGTAATAAGCATGGTGACGATAACAAGCGCCACTGTGACTCCCGCCAGATTATTCCGCAACCTGATAATTGGCTGCATGGCTTCCTCAAAATCAATCTCAGATATAATGACCCATGGAAGATCGGATGTGCCAATTTTCCGATAAGCACTAAGCACATCTGTGCCGCGGTAATCCTTGATCAACGTCGGACCATATGAATTGACAAACGCAAACCTGGTCGCGTCGGTCTCTACCTTAAGGTTTAACGGCGGCGTATCCGGAAAAAATCGCGAAGAAGAACGCATGTGGAAGTCGCTTCCAGCCAGATAGGATTCACCTGTGCTGCCCATTCCTGTAATCTCGAAAAGTATTTCCTGAATGCGCTGAAAGTTTTCCTGCACGAGGACAGTACCAACCTTCTTTTCCTTATCATGAATAGGAACATAATAGACGACAACTGTTTCCTTTGACGGAACATAAGGTGAAATATCAATGATTTGGAGCCGATCCGGGTTTTTCTGAACGATGGAATCAATTCTCTCCATGATCCCCGACGGAAGGTAGGTTGATGAAGTTGAAAACAATTGATGGTGATTAACATCAAAGATTCGAATATTATCAAATCCATACAGTTTCAAAAGGTCATCAATGAGGTTTTGAAAATCAGGCTTGCCCTCGAGCTTGAGTAAATCAACCTCGGAAACAACATTGAATAGATCCAGGAACTTATTATCAACATGCAACGCCTCCAATCCGCGCTGAGACCTGAGAAAATAGCTATCAATCAAATCTTTTTTCAAAATGTTTATGGAGGAAAGTTGATCGACGGTTCTTTGGATCAGTGCTTTTCGCAGTGAGGTATAAAAAATTAATGACAGCACAACAAGAGCTGTCAAACCAACGACTGTATGGGAAAGGAATAGCTTGGAAAAAATATTAAAGTTCCGCATGCTGAAGCAACGTGAATACCTACGCTTAGTCTAAAGTAAATAAATTGCGTCCAAAGAGAAACAGCTATGATCGTTGCTCGTCTATGGCGTCTTTAGAATTCCCAGATCAATCGCATAGATCACAAACTCTGTTGGGGACTTGATATTAAGTTTGCGAATAATACTTTTGCGATGCGTATGAATTGTATGGGGACTTAAGTGAAGTTTGTCAGCAATTTTCAACGTTGAGTAGCCACCGGCAATGTAGCCCAGTATCTCAGTTTCACGGGCAGTCAGGACAGTCGGCCTGCAGGCCTCCGGTTCCGGTGAAAATGTTTTTTCCATTATGATATCCAATATCTTATGGCAAAAAAATTTTTGACCTTTTGCCGTAGCGTGTATCGCCTGTAACACTTCGTCTTTGCTGCACTCCTTGGTGAGATATCCCTTGACCCCAAGCTGAAGAACATCCAGAATGCTCGACTTATTATTATCGGAAGAAATAATGAGAATATGAGTCTCACGCGATAATCGGCCTGCCTCCCTGATATCACTTATCGACAAGTAATCAGTCAGATTATAATCAGCGATCAATAGCGTTGGCTTGAGTCCTGCCATAAGCCGATTCAACTCATCCGCGTCAGTCGCGCTATCGACAATGTCAATTCCCTTTGCATCTGACAAGAAATGGCGAAGACCGGCGGCCGTTAATTCCTGGCCATCAGCTAACAATATCCTTATACCATCATTTTTCAACGCGCGGAAAGATTTTCTTTAGAAGGATTTTAAACAAACCACAATAGTATGGGTTATTTAGAATTAATCCAAATAATATTAAGATGCTTTATTGCGCAGTAAAACCAATGAACTTAACTTGAACGAGCTTGATTTAAATAACATGAAAGAACAATTCATCACCCCGAAACGCTCTTTAACAAAAGAGACAGAGCAACTCCTGAATAATCAGATTATGATGGAAGGCAAATCATCGGCTGCCTATTTGTCGATGGCCTCATGGTGCGAAACGAAGGGATATGATACTTCGGCCCAATTCCTCTATAAACATTCAGAAGAAGAGCGCATGCACATGCTCAAACTATTTCACTATGTAAATGCAGCGGGTGGTCACGCGCTTCAGCCGCAGATTTCTGAAGTTAAACATTCTTTCAAAGGTCTTCGCGAAGTCTTTGACGAAGTACTGAAACATGAACTTGAAGTCACAAAGTCGATCAACAATATTGTAGACCATTGCTTTCAAACAAAGGATTTCGCAACATTCAATTTCTTGCAATGGTATGTTCAGGAACAACGTGAAGAGGAAACACTGGCACGCAGGGCAGTTGAAGTTTTTGACATCATTGGAGAAGAAGGTGTCGGACTGTGGATGATTGATCAGGAAATCGGTAAGCTGGAAATGTACGCCGCAAAGATGTCGGGCAAAACAGAAAGGCCCGCCTGAATGATCTGGCATAACTTAACCTAACTGCCTGGAAACGCTAACGGTCCAATTACTTTGCGACACGTCTAAAGCTAATTTACATTCTGCTGAAACACTGCGTTCTTTTTGAATGTTTCCTATCTAATTGTTATCAAAAGGAACAACTCCGCACAGCATGGGTAAGAAATTCCACATTCTGATTATAATTACCGTTGCAGTCATCTGGCGAGTGCAAGGTCAAACGCCTGCTGACACAATTGTTTCCCTTCCGGAACTGGAATTCAGCCTCGATTCATTGGAGCCAGAGACACCATCATCTGTACCGCTTGGCAACGAACAGCTCACTGCTCCAAGACACTACCGCCAAATTATTAAGCCCAACGCCATCACTAGGAAAGGGTTGTTCACTGTTCACAAGGTCGATGACGACTACTATTTCGAAATACCAGACAGCTTACTCGGGCGAGATCTCCTGGTGGTTAGCCGAATCGCTCGCGGGGCTGCCGGCGTACGCCCTGGAACTTCCGGTTACGCCGGAGATCAAATAGGCACCACCGTTATTCGGTTTGAGAAAGGACCCAGTCACAATATCTTTCTTCGAAGAATTTCTTTTGCTGATAATATCAGTGATAGCAGCAATTCAATGTTTAATGCGGTTGTCCGATCAAATCTTCAACCTCTTGCAGCCTCCTTCGACATCAGTGCGTACAATCCAACTGATGATGCAAGTGTTATTGAAATTACCGATTACCTGAACGGGGACAATGACATCCTGTTTTTTGCGCCAGGTACCAAACAGCAAATGAAGATTGGAAGCATGCTCAGCAATATGTGCTATATAAAGGATGTCCAACCATTTCCCCTTAACATAGAAATCCGAACCATTAAAACCTATAATCAACAAACGGAAGGGGAGAGCAGCTTCACGTGGGAATTAAACACATCAATTCTTCTGCTTCCACGGACACCAATGCGAAAACGATTTGCTGACAGGCGAATCGGATATTTCACCGAACGCTATACGGATTACGGCAGCAATCCACAGGGCGTAGAGGTTGTGAGTTATATCAAGAGGTGGCGTTTAGAACCGAGACCTGAGGATATTGAGAAATACGGGCGAGGCGAATTGGTAGAACCCTCGCGGCCGATACTTTTCTATATCGATCCCGCTACTCCAAAAAAATGGGTGCCTTATCTGATTCAGGGCGTGGAAGACTGGCAGATGGCTTTCATGCAGGCGGGATTCAAAAATGCCATCATTGCGAAAGAAGCGCCGCCCGCGGAAGAAAATCCTGACTGGAGCCTGGAAGATGCCCGTCATTCCGTGATTGTTTACAAACCATCTTCTTTGGCCAACGCTACAGGACCAATCATTACTGACCCTCGAAGCGGTGAGATTTTAGAAAGTCACATCAACTGGTATCATAATCTGATGTCCTTGCTTCACACATGGTATATGGTTCAATGCGGAGCTGTCGATCCACGTGCACGCAAAATGAGTTTCGATGATGAACTGATGGGTAGTCTTATACGTTCCGTAGCCTGCCATGAAGTGGGCCACGCACTTGGACTACTGCACAATTTTGGCGCAAGTGCTTCTACCCCGGTAGAAATACTCCGGAATAAAGAATATGTGGAAAAATATGGTTTTTGTTCTTCGATCATGGACTACGCCAGATTTAACTATGTAGCGCAGCCAGAGGATTCCATAAGCGAAAAAGGTTTGATTTCACGAATTGGTCCTTATGATGTATGGGCGATCCAATGGGGCTATAGATTCTTTGTTGACCAGTCTGCGGATGAAGAAAAATTAAAGTTGAACAGCTGGACAAGTCAAAAAGCAACTGACTCAAGGCTATGGTTTGGTTCTGAGTTTGCACCCGACGATCCACGCGCTCAAACTGAAGATCTTGGTGACAATGCTATGAAAGCAGGCACATACGGAATAAAAAACTTGCAGCGAATTGTTCCCCAACTAACGGAATGGACAAAACTTGAGGGATCAGGATATTCAGGTCTGTCAGAAATATATACAGGCGTTACAGCTCAATATACCAATTACCTGCGCCACGTTACGAGGTACGTAGGGGGTGTGTATGAAACAATAAAGGCGACTGAACAGTCTGGCCCTATCTACCAGGCGGTTCCCTTCAAATTACAACACGAAGCGATGCGATTCCTGGACACACAACTTTTTCAAACGCCCGTTTGGCTTCTGGACACCGCCATTCTGAGTCGCATTGGTGTCGCACCTTTGCAAATTATCGGTCGGTGCCAAACCGAAGTCTTGTCAACCCTGTTAGATCCAAATACCATGAATGAACTGGTTTATGCTGAGTCGATGTATGGAGAGGAGGCTTATGGATTGATCCCTTTCTTTAATGACCTTGAAAATTCCATATGGTCAGAACTTGATTCATTCCAGCCGGTAGATCAGTACAGGAGAATGCTGCAACGATATTATGTCGAGAGACTTATCGTTGTAAAAAACTCACCCGGACTGGGATACAATGATGTGATTCCAATGATTATATCGCAGTTGAAAGCGCTTCGAAGTCGTATCAAATTATCGTTGAAAAAAACAAAAGATATGATGACCAAAAATCACCTTCAGTACTTATATGATGTGATCAATGCGCAGCTTCCGGCTGATAATAAAACACGATAAGGATAGTCAATCCATCTCATTCAGAATAGATCTGAATTCGTTTAAAATCATAGCAGTTGCTCCCCAAACCATTTCTCCATCAATAAGAAAGTGTGGTGCATTTAACCTATATACACCGCCTACCGTAATTTCTCCATTTAACAAAGCGTTCTCTTTTATCAAGTCATCAAGCGCAACTGGAATTATCCTCGCAACCTCAACGGCATCAGGAACAAATTCTGCTTCCCTTTCCAGTATGCCGATTACCGGAGTGACTAAAAAATTGCTGGGTATAACATGAAAATCAGTGAGCCGGCCAATGACTCGTACCAATTCCCTTCTAATACCAATTTCCTCTTCACCTTCCCGCAATGCAGCTATCACACGGTCTTCACCCTGCTCAGCTTTTCCACCGGGAAAACTAACCTGGCCCCCATGCGTACCGGCGTACTCCGGACGTTTTATCAACGGAAATTTTATCCTGCCTTCTGCCTCATACAACAAAATGAGCACGCCACCCGGCTTGGGCGGGTCTTCATTTTTAAACGCAGGGCGCAGGTTACCAACAGGCTGAGCGCGCATCAACTCGTGTGCGGCAGATCCCGGCAAAGTTTGCGTCAGGCGTTGTTTGAGATAAGAAGATACCTTATTGAGCGAAAGCGTTTCATTTTTCATTTTGTTCTACTTCATGCAATACGGCAGCCTTATCAAAATATTCCCGGGATTTGTTCACGTCGCCTTTTTTCTGGAAAGCCAGGCCAAGGTAGTAATTGATCTTTTCAACAAAAGGTTCCATCTTTTCTGCCTGCGTTAAAAGGCGAATCGATGAATCGACACTGCCGGTTTTTAAATAATAAATCCCTTTATTTCGATAAGCCCACGCATTGGTGGGATCAAGACTTATACTCAGGTCAATATCGATTAACGCAAGATCAAGTTTGTTTGTAAGAAGATAAATGTATCCGCGATTGTTGAGGTAATAAGGGTCTCTTGGTTTTAGGGAAAGCGCCTTCTCTATCCATTCCATAGCTTTCGGATAATTTTCCCTTTCACACTCAATCATTGACAGCGCATTATAAACGTTCGCCTCTTTCGGGTTCAATTGCTCAGCTTGCATCAATAGTACATTTGCACTATCGTATTTCTTTTCATAATAAAAAATCACTCCAAGATTGACCAATATTTCCACCTCATGCGGTTGAAACTGCCTGGCCGTTTGAAACGCTCTCTTTGCCTGATCAAAATCCCTGAGTTTGGCATAAATTAATCCTCGCGAAAAATAGACAATTGGCGTATCAGGTTTTTTAGCAATCAGTTTATCGAGGTCCTTCAATGCGTTGTAGTACTCCTTCAACTCATAGTAAACATTGGAGCGATTAAAGTAGGCATTCAAAAATTCCGGCTGGCAGTTGATCGCATGTGTATAAAATGCCAACGCCTCGTCATATTTCTTTTGATGATAGGCTACAGTTCCGAGATTGTTCAAGGCGTCAACAAAGCAAGAATCGAGGATCAAGGCCTCGCGATAGTATTGCTCTGCCTGTTCAAAATTTTTCTTTGCCAACATATCATTTCCCTTTATCAGAAAACGCTGGATTTTAACCTCGCGGCCCTCGCACCCCATCAACAGGATCAAAAGCGTTACAGGCCATAATTTTTTTAACAACATCGGGGCAATTTCTATTAACAAAAACGACTACTTTGGATTAGCGTACAAATATAAACTTAACTGCGGCTTTCAGCGCCTTCATCCGATTCCATGTCTATCACCAAAGAAACAAAGGAACAAGTCAGGCAACTCCTTAAGTCAGGCAATAAACATGAAGCAATTAAGTATCTCGAGGATACCTTTCAGATTTCAAGCAACGAAGCAGGGTGACTGGTCGATGCTGTTGAACGGGAGCAGGAGAGTTTTTCGAATGAAAGCAGACTCCCCTTGCCGCTCCAACGGTATTGATCGGCAACCTAAGAACGGAAGTAATACAATTGCTGCTCGTTAATAAAAAAATGGAGACCATAAAACTTGTCAGAGCTCAAACGGGCGCTCCTCTGAAAGCCGCCCTTGATCTGGTCGAGGGAACTGAGAAAGAGGTAAATCCAAATTTCAAACGAGCAAGCGGTGGTGTCGGTGGCGGGTTTAAAGTTATTTCTATATTTTTCTTTGTTGTGAGTTTCTTTCTTCTTGGAGGAGCTGGCCTACCTACTATTATGAAGAGCAAAGCATCAATAACAGCGACCTGATAACGGGGAAGGTCATCTCACTTGAACCCAATAATGATAGCGACGGAACTGACACATATGCCCCGGTTGTGAGTTATTTCTGGAAGGAAGAAGAACGTACCTATCGTAGCACGACCTACAGTTATCCGCCGGCGTACGACATAGGTGAGGAAGTAGAACTGTTTGTAAATCGGGACGAGCCTGAAAAAGTTTATTTAAACACGTTTTCAGACCGATGGCTCACTGTTGCCATTCTGGCCGGAATTGGAGGGTTCTTTTTGTTTTTTGCAATGATCCTAAGTTTTATTGGCAGAAAGCTGAAATAATATTTTGAATTTTAAGCGTCATTGTATTACTTCGCAGGGCATTCAAGCATGAGCAAATCAGTAAACATAAGCTTTCACCACCATCATTATGGCAACACGATGAGTGGCAGGTCTATGTTTTAAATTCTATAAGAAGAAACGATAAGAGGCTTGTCACATGGTGGCAAGCCTTTTTTTTTGCCCAGCGATGAATTCAAAATGAAACCAACATTATGAAAACGATACTTAGAATTGCAATTCAAAAGTCGGGACGACTTCAGGAAGGCTCACTCGCTCTGCTAAAAGAGAGCGGGCTTTCATTCAGTAACGGCAAGGACCAACTGAAAGCACCTGCGCGAAATTTTCCTGCCGAAGTGCTCTTCTTGCGGGATGATGATATCCCACAATACGTGGAAGACAATGTAGCTGACGTTGGAATTGTTGGCGAAAATGTTGTGGCGGAAAAACAGAAGGATGTTAAGACCGTCAAAAAACTGGACTTTGCAAAATGTCGGTTGTCATTGGCAGTACCACGTTCAGAAAATTATGATGGGTTGTCCTGGCTCAATGGAAAAAACATAGCCAC
>DASUGQ010000012.1:0-38288 GCA_036273935.1 Cyclobacteriaceae bacterium
GTGGAAGAAGTGCAGGGCGACCTCGAAGGAGAATTTGAAATTTAAAGTAAAACAGGTTGGTGTTACGAGAGCCAGGCTTGACTACATCAGGAAATCTAATTGGTTTTATAAAACCGTTCGCCAGAATTATACATTGCCTACGTCAAAAATGATTAATTCTCTTGCCTTAAAAGTGTATTACCTTACCTTCCATTTTATCAAACCATGTTGAAACCGGAAATAAAATTTGAACCTATCCGATCACCATCAAATCATTAAACCAATGACAATACTTTTCTTGCTTAATGATGCTCCGTACCTGGCGAATAGAGGATATGCTTGTTGTTTCTAAAATTCCTATCTTTGATAAGAGCCCATATAGAGCACGAACAACTCTATTATGGGCTCTTTTTCTCTGATTCCCTGAATCTGGTTCCTGCCCTTTTCGAAAACAACGAATGGAGAATATGAACCAATCTGACTTTAAGGATAAAAAGGCTATACAGGAAAGCGAAGAGCGTTTCAGGATACTGGCGGACACGGCCCCGGTTTTGATCTGGATAAGCGGAACCGATAAGCTATGCACGTGGTTTAACAAGCGATGGCTTGAATTTGTCGGTCGCTCGATGGAGCAAGAGTTAGGCAACGGTTGGGCCGAAAATGTTCATCCGGAGGATTTTGACCATTGCCTGGCAATCTACACATCCAATTTCGATGCGCGGTTGCCTTTTAACATGGCCTACCGGCTGAGACGCCATGATGGGCAGTGGCGGTGGGTGCTCGACAACGGCATTCCGAACTACGGACCGGACTCCGAATTTATTGGATACATAGGCTCATGTATTGACATTACGGAACGAAGACAAGCGGAAGAGAATTATCGCGAACTTTTTGAAAAGGCCAATGATGCCATTTACGTTCACGAACTTGGGACTGGCCGAGTGTTGGACGTAAATAAAAAGGCATCCGCAATATCAGGATTTACCAAGGAAGAAATAATTAATGGGAACCCTGCTGATTTCATGGCAAACACTCCCGGCTATACTGTCGAGGATGCTATGCGTTATCTGCAAGGTGCAGCTACAGAGGGGAAGCAGACTTTCGAATGGAACGCAAGACATAAAGACGGTCATTTGTTTTGGGTAGAAGTGAGCTTGTATAAAACCTCTATAGCTGGTCAGGATCGGATCCTTGCTTTTTTCCACGAAATCGGAGATCGAAAAAAAGCGGAGGAAGAGTTAGTAGCGAGTGAGCGGAAATACCGCTCGCTTATCGACCAGGCTACAGACGGAATTTTTATCTCCGATGAGTCTGGAAAATACACGGACGTAAATTTCAGTGCCAGCAAATTACTGGGATACTCAAAAGAGGAACTGCTTGCTATGAGCGTGCAGGATGTCTTGCTATCCGAAGAATTAAGGAATAATCCTCCCCGGTTTGATGATTTGCAGTCAGGAAAAACAGTTTTGAGCACACGAAATCTTAGGAGAAAGGATGGCTCAGTTGTGCCTGTTGAAATAAATGCTAAGATGCTGTTGGATGGAAAAATGCTGGGAATGGTGCGGGACATTACGGAAAGAAAAGCATCCGAGGAAAAACTAAAATCCAGCGAAGAGAAATTCCGCAATTTGACGGAAACAGCATTTGATGCGATCATCCTGGTGAATGAACAGGGCAATATTATTTTCTGGAACCGGGGAGCCGAAATAATTTTTGGGTATGCAAAAGATGAAGTTATGCATAAACCCCTGACGATGATAATGCCCGAAAAATACCAGGATGCACATAGACAGGGCATGGATCGGTATTTGAAAACAGGCGAGAAAAGGGTGATTGGCAAAGTGATTTCTCTGGAAGGGAAAAGAAAAAATGGTGAAGTTTTTCCGATTGAACTTTCAATTACGTCTTGGGAAAGTTCTGGGGTGCCGATTTTCAGTGGAATTATTCGCGATAGCAGTGAGCGAAAACAAGCCGAAGAAAAAATCAGGAAGCTCAATGACGAACTTGAACAAAAGGTTGTGGAGCGAACAGCGCAATTGGGAATTAACATCCGCCAGTTGAAGGAAAGTGAGGAGAAATTTCAGAAAACTTTTCAGGTGAGTGCTGCTGGAATCACCATCACACGCCTTTCAGACGCTACATATCTGGACGTTAACGAAGCTTTTGTGGAAATGACTGGCTTTAGCAAATCTGAATTGATTGGTCATTCGTCGGTTGAGTTGGGTTTAGTGGTAAATATAGAGTCACGGGAGGAAATGTTGGAGCAGATCAGGAAGGCCGGCGCTGCCAAGAACTTTGAAATGACAGTCCGCCACAGGACAGGTCGGGTCTACCACGTTTTGGCATCGGTTGAAACGGTTGTGTTGAACGGGGAGAAATATGCGATCAATGTCATATACGATATTACAGACCGAAAAAACACGGAAGCGCAGCTCGAGATTGTGAACAAAGAACTCGAAGCCTTTTCTTATTCTGTTTCGCATGACCTTCGTGCACCACTCCGGGCTGTTAACGGTTACGCGGAAATATTGGAAGAAGATTACAGCGCCAAATTAGACGAAGAGGGAAGACGCCTCATTCAAGTGATAAAAAGCAATACCGCTAAGATGGGCGTGTTAATCGATGACTTATTGGCATTTTCGAAACTTGGCCGTAAACAGCTGGAAAAGAGAGAAATTGACATGACAAAGTTGACTAACGAGGTACTGGTCGAAATAGGCCGATCTATGGAAAACCATGCAACTTTCAAAGTCGATCGGCTTCACAACCTAAAGGCTGACTACAATTTGCTGTACCAGGTAATGTTCAACCTCATCTCGAATGCGGTGAAGTATTCCGGCAAGAAGGAAAATCCTGTCATAGAAATATTTTCCAACAGCACCGTGGATGAAGTGATGTTTTCCGTAAAGGATAATGGGGCAGGCTTTGATATGAAATATGCAGATAAACTATTTGGCGTGTTTCAACGACTGCATACGGATGATGAGTTTGAAGGAACAGGTGTGGGGCTTGCGCTGGTGGCAAAGATAGTTTCAAGACACGGAGGGAAAGTGTGGGCGGAAGGAAGAATTGATGAGGGGGCAACATTTCATTTTTCATTACCGGTTATGTAAAAACGTATGGAAAACCTGGTCGAAATTCTTTTGGTAGAGGATAACCAGGAAGACGCAGAACTCACCATACGAGCGCTTCGGAAACACAAGCTTGAGAACAAATTGATCCATCTTATGAACGGTGAAGAGGCACTTGATTTCCTTTTTGCAGAAGGAAAGTACGCTGGCCGAAAGTTGGAAGACGGACCCAAGGTGATATTGCTGGATTTGAAGATGCCAAAGGTCAGCGGGATTGAAGTGCTGGAGCGGATCAAGTCGGATGAAAGAACAAAAATGATCCCGGTGGTAGTATTGACCTCATCCAAAGAAGATCCTGACATTAAGACTTGTTATGCTCTAGTCGCAAATAGCTATGTGGTTAAGCCCGTGAGTTTGCCAAATTTTCACAGGCTGCTTCTGAAATTGGATTGTATTGGGTATTGCTTAATCATCCGCCGGTAAATTGATCCATCGTCCGGCAGTAGTTCAGAACTCATGAGTAGCGATTAAAGTATCATAGGGTAGTTGCGTTATGAAGGAATATATCTCCAAGCCTCAGAAAGGTTTCTTCTTTGCATTCGGAATACTTGCAAAATACTTCAGGCCTGGCCCAGCTAACAATCAAGTGCTTCTTTGATTTCTTTTCTTATCAAAGCAATAACTCCAGTGATCATAGCGGTGTGGTTTAGGGTAAGAATCTTCGTATCTGTCCTAACATAGGCAATTACAAGGTTCTCAATACTCACTGTTTTCTGGGATGTCATTTGGAGCGACACAAGAACTTCAGCTCTTACTTTCGCTTTCGTGCTGAATCCATGAATTGCTTCGGGTGATTTATACCCGTGACCATGAACGATTGAAAATTGCATGTGACATCCTGTGAAGAGGACTGCAATTGCCAAGCGTATTGAGTGAGTTACCAGATATTGGTATTGACATTGAACACACACGCACACTAAGGCGCCAGCGGGGGACGGCTATCGTCGAATTGTAAAGAACTTTGATGTATATGGGGATGGTGGTCTGATTTCAACGTTGGAAGACCTCGCAAAATGGGATCAGGCGTTTTACAATGACAAACTCGGTGTTACTGGTTTTGGAAAGAAAATGAACCGCCAGGGAACATTAAATGATGGACACGTAACCGATTATGCCTGGGGTCTGCAAGTCCACACTTATCGAGGCGTACCCATGATCGAGCACGGTGGATTTATGATTAATTTCGATTCCGAAATGATGCGATTTCCGGATCAACGGCTCACTGTGGTGCTAAGTAATTGCTGGCAAGGGTGGCAGACAGGTGCCATGAATCTGTCTTACCAGATTGCCAATCTGTACCTGGCCCCGTATTTCCGCGATGACTCTCAAACCTCCCACACTGCACAACATGCATCGATAAAAATCAATCCCGATGATTTTGTTGGAAATTACTGGAACATTTATGAGAATTATTACAATACAATTGGCTATGCCCAAGGCAGGCTGTTTTACGACAATACAAATGGTTGGAAACCAGCACTTATTCCCGAGGATGGCCAAACCTTCGTAATTGAAGGTACCGGAATGACCATTCGTTTTGAGGGCAACGCGATGACGCTGTACACTCCGGGTAGTAATACCCCTGTTCAGTATTTTGAGAAATTTGATCCTACACCACCGGAAAGCACAACGGAGCTGAAAAAATTTGAAGGGATCTACGCCAGCTCGGAGTTGGAGACCGAATACAGGTTGACGATCAAAGATGATAAGCTTCTTCTTCGGGTAAACACCAACCCTGTTCGTCAGCTTTTTCCGCCTGCGGAAGACGTTATTTGGAACAGCAAACATATGGTTTGGATTGGCTTTGCCGAAATGATTTTTGATTTTGATAAGGCCGGTAATGTTATTGGCTTTACGATCGGAGACAGTCGTGTGAAAGGTGTTAAATTTACGCTGAATAAATAAGCAGGAAGTCCAATACAAGGTTCTCGATGTTAGCAATTGAGAAGATGCATCTAGGACTCATTTTCATTTGACTTTCAGAATAGGCGTATTGCCACTCTCGTTTAAATTCGCAACCGAGCAACGAAAATCATTTCGTCAACTGATCATTTTTATGGACGTAAAATCTACAATGGAGGATAATGCATTCCATGTTTGGATTTTCATTGCCATTTCACCACCAGACCAAAGGTTTCGCAACATGCCCATCGGCGGCTTGTCGGAGGAAATGGTTCTGAGCGTTCAATGAACTCAAGAACTATTATTACTTAACAAAGAGGATGAGTGCCTTTTCTTCTTTGATGAAAGCTCCAAATCCATCCATGATAGCAATTTCGATGATGTTGTACGCAGCTAAGTCCTGAAGATTGTATGCGGAATACAGACTTCCACTCACATGAACAAAGCCATTCGAGAAACTGAATACGCTACCTGTTGTTTGATCCACCGTACTGGGTGGTGCGCTCCCAAAAGGAACAACAATCACTCTATGTAAATTATTTTTCGTAATTACGTCTTGCAGTTCAATAGCTGTTAATTCTGATGGAGTTTGGATATCCTCGCGCATACACCCCCCGGCCACAACAAGAATGTAAGCGGATACTAATGCACCGACAATTGCTTGCTTCATTTCCTAAAGAAATGAAGAAGACTTGATACTGTGAAAACCGGAGGATTAAATATTTGTTAATTAAAGCCGTGTTAATCCCGGACACACGTGTAGTAAACTCTTATTTATATCTCACCATCTTGTAATAGCTTGTTGCAAGTTTATTTGCGGTGGCTTCCATAGCATATTTGTTTCCACCCCTTGCTTTCATTCTGCGGAAATAGTCACCAAGCCAATTGTCACTCCGTTGAATTGCATTAGCTGCATTTCTAAATGCCTGACTTGCAGCATTGGGCTTCTTTCGCCATCGTAATTCCGACTTTTTCCGAAAGTTATGTACCGCTCATTTTTCGCCTTGCGAGAATTACAAACTTCATCCGGAAACATTCCCGCGAAATATTTTTCAGTTCGGTTGGATGATGACAAATATCCGGAGAACGCTTTGGTCCCTTCTCAAATCCCGGAACTATCAGTCCTCCTTCAACGTCTTCGCTGGATTCGCTGACGCCGCAGTGTACGACTTATAGCCCACGGTCAACGCACCTGTTGCAAAGGTAACAACGCCGGCTGCCAGAAACAGGGCGACGTTGATGTCGATGCGATAGGCGAAATCCGCAAGCCACCGTTGCATGTAAAAATAGGACAGCGGTGTCGCCAGGATAAACGCGATGATCATCAGTTTTGCGTATTGTTTCGAGAGCAACAATACCAGCGAGCGGGTGCTTGCACCGTGAACCTTGCGAACACCAATTTCTTTTGCACGCTGGTCGGCAGAGAACGAAGACAGTCCCAGCAATCCCAGGCAGGCAATGAAGATGGAGACACCGGCAAAGATGTTTACGAGCGAGCTCACCGACCGTTCACCCCGGTACTGCCGCGCAAAGTCCTCATCAAGAAAGTCGTAACGGAAAGGGAAAGCAGGGTTGATGTCCTTCGTTACCCGTTCAATGGCCGTCAGCGCATCGTGGGTGTTTCCGCTGACACGGACGAATGCGGTGCCGGCATCGCGCGGGTTGTACCGGATGATCAGGGGAGCGATCGGATCGTACATGCTGGCCATGTGAAAATTCCCGACCACGCCGGCAATGGTACCCCTGGTTCCCCAAACCGTCAGCTCCTGGCCGACGGGATCGTCAAGGCCCATGACGCCGGCAAGCACCTCGTTGATAAGGAACCGGGCGGAGTCGCGGAGAAAAACGTTGGAGAAATCTTCACCCTTCACAACACTCATTCCCATCGTCTTCACGAAATCCTCACTCACGGTGAGTACGTTGATCTCGATCACCAGGCTTGGATCTTTACCTGGCCATTTTGCTCCCCCGGTTGACATATCGAGATGAATAGGGCTGTCGCTGCTCAGCGTTACATTCCTCACTTCTGGGATGCTCCGTAAAGTATTCATGTAAACCTCTTTCTTATCGTTAAGGCTACCGGTCAAATCGATGCTCACGAGGTTGTCGCGCCGCAGGCCGATGTCTTTATTCAGTATGTAAGAAAGCTGCTTCGATATAATGAGGGTGCCGCTGATGAGGAATATGGAAATGGCAAACTGGAAAGTGACAAGTGCATGACGGAAGTTGTTGCCGCCAGCCTGCTTCGTTCTCCCTTTCAGTGATCTTGCGACCGGGAACGACGGCAACATGAAGGCCGGGTAGGCGCCCGACAACATGCCGGTCAAAATGATCATGCCGCCCATCGTCAGCCATAGGAGCGGGGCCGAAAACGGGATGTGTATAGACTTACCCATGAGGGTGTTGAAGTACGGCAGCACAAGGTAAACAATGGTTGATGCCACAAGGGTGGATGTGACGGCATACAACGTAGCTTCTGTAAAGAATTGTTGACTGAGCGTCGACCGTTGCGCACCCATGACCTTGCGCACACCAATCTCGCGTGCGCGCAGGCTGGATCTCGCGGTTGCAAGATTCATGAAATTGATCGATGCTAACAGCAACAGGAATATCGCGATCGCAGAAAGAATGCGTACGTACTGAATTCTTCCGCCGATGGGAACTCCATTTTCAAATGTTCCATGAAGGTAATTTTCCGCATACAGTTGTATATACAGCGGCTCATTCGACTCATTATTGGTATTCTTGATGACCTCCCGTTCGATCCTTTTTCGTACGGCTTCAATATTGGCACCGGGTTTTAACGTAAAGAACATGCTGAAGCCACCGTTATACCAGCTGTTGGTCCAGGTTTGGCGATCGATGAATCCTTGCGCCGCGATAAGCCAGTCAAATTGAAATGATGAGTTGTCGCCGGGGCTTTGGAAGACGCCGGTCACTTCGTATTCAGCGCGTTCGTCAAGTTTGATTGTCTGGCCTATGGCCTTCTCACGCCATTCGCTGCCAAAGAACTTGAGTGCCATTCGATCGGAGATCACCATGGTGGGGGCATCGACGAGCGCCTTTTTGGGATCACCAACGATCAGGGGATAGGTGAAGACGTCGAAGAATCCCGGTGTTGCAAAGCGCCCCTTTTCAAACGAAGAGACTTCGCCCACGCGGAACAAGTTTTCCATTTCCCACGTGTATGAGGTCACGGCCTCAACCTCGGGGTATTGTGTACGCAACACATGCTCGAGAGGTAATGGGATGCCCCAGGTGGTCTGCACATCGCCGTTACTCTGGATCAAATTACGCCACACCTGGTATAGGCGGTCTGACTTTTCGTGAAACTGGTCTTTGGATGTTTCGTCGGCAACCCAAAGGAGGATGAGCATGCATGAAGCGAGCCCTACCACGAGACCGGCGATGTTGATGGTGGTGTAGCCCTTGTGTTTGGCTGCCTGACGGATAGCGGTTCTGATGTGATTGAATAACATATCGATGTTGTTTACAGTGTCCAATCGCCCGAATCCTTTTATGATCCCGGGCCGGAAGAGTTGAAGCACGTCGCGTGCATAAAGCAATTTTGCGAGACGGATATTTTTTGAAGCTCTCGAACGGAACAGCTCGCAAAGGTCTCCTTCGACGTCCTCCAGCAACGCTGGATCACAAAACCAACGCAACGCTTTGAGAGGAAGCTGTGGCGGTTTGATATCGGGAGTAGGGTTCTTCATGTTTTATTTGAATTGAAAAGCGGTAGCTGGGATGGCATCCCAGAGTTTCCGGCGGGAACTCATCACGTAGTCTAGTGCTTTTTTACCGAGCGGAGTCACTTTGTGGTAGCGTTTGCGTTTGCCGCCGCGTACAGCCGTGGCTTCTCCGAATTCTGATTCAAGAAATCCCTTGTCCTCGAGTCGCCGGAGGGCAGTTCGCAATGCGCCCACGCTGACATTCCTTTTGAGGCGCAGTTCGATATCTTCCTTAATGGCAACTCCATATGCATTTCCGTGGAGAACAGCGACGGTGAGCATCACCACTTCCTCGAATTCTCCCAATGAGTATTTTGAAGACATCGTTAATAATTAAAGTCCTAAATGTAGCTAAAATTAGTAATTAATTGAAAGCTCCGAAAACGACCTTTTAAACAAAGCATCTTCGGACTTTTAAACAAAGCCGAGGACTTTGAACGCTTCTACTTTTGTCTCAACAAAAACAAATTAAAAACATGACACAGAATAATTATCAGGGAGCGTTGCAGAGACCGGTAGGTTCTGGATTTAATGCCAAATCAACAGCAAGTGAGGTAATCAACGGTATTGACCTCACTGGAAAAATTGCCATCGTAACCGGTGGAAATACTGGTATTGGGTTGGAAACTACCAAAACACTGACTGCCGCAGGCGCCACTGTAATCGTGCCCGCCAGAGACCTTAAAAAGGCAAAACGTAATCTTGAAGGAGTCGCCAATGTTGAATTGGAAGAAATGGATCTAATGAGTCCTGATTCCATTGATGCCTTTGCTCAAAAGTTTATTGCATCGGGCAGACCACTTCATTTACTGATCAATAATGCTGGGATCATGTGGGTTGCGCTGCGCAGAGACAATCGCGGCATTGAATCGCAGTTAGCAACAAACTATTTAGCGCAGTTTCAGCTTACTGCCAGGCTTTGGCCTGTCCTTAAAAAAGCAAATAGTGCAAGAGTAGTGAACGTTTCTTCGCACGGCCATCAGTTTGCGCCGTTTGATTTTGATGATCCTAATTTTCTGAAGAGAGAATACGAAACCTTACAAGGATACGGTCAATCCAAAACAGCAGTTAACTTGTTCTCATTGGAACTGGATGCTCGTGGACAATCATCAAACGTACGAGCCTACTCGCTGCATCCTGGCGCTATCGGTGGAACTGAATTGGCAAGAGAAGCCCCGCTGGAATTATTTCAGAAAATGGGTTTCTGCGATGCCGAAGGTAATCTCTTGCCGGAAGTAGCCGCCTCATTGAAAACCATTCCGCAAGGAGCAGCTACAACAGTATGGTGCGCTACCAGTCCGTTACTTACCAAACTGGGTGGGGTCTATTGCGAAGATGGCGAGATTGCTGAGTTGGCTTCCGATACTCCCATGTCGGCCGGAGTAAAACCATATTCTTTAGATGAAGTCAGTGCAAAACGTTTGTGGAAATGGAGTGAAGAAATCACCGGAATTGCATTCAGCATGTGATCCACGAGTACTCCTTATCTTTGTGTGAAGGAACTATTGAAAAAGTTTATCTTAAACGATGTCATGGAATATAAAGCGAAATACCTAACGGATGAGATTAAGCTTTCCTGCTATGAAGATCAGTTTTTTAAGTCGGATATCATGTTCGATCATCACATGCTGGTGTGGTTCATTTCGGGGGAGACTAAGATTGTGCAGGCCGGTGCCACGTACATGTTTAAGAAGGGAGATATCTTCCTGATCCCCAGAAATCAACTGGCCACCATTATCAACTATCCGAAAGATGGCAGGCCGCATAAAACGGTGGTCATGCACCTTTCAACAACCCGGCTGCGTGAATACTACGCCAACCTGAATGTGAGGCCAAAAGCTTCGGAGCAAAAAATTCTGAGCTACAACAATCATCCGTTATTGGAAAGTTGTCTCTCCTCGCTTATTCCTTATTTCGATATGAAAGAACTGCCTTTGGAAATTGCGTCATTGAAGATAACAGAGGCGATCAGTATCCTCCGAAACATAGACAAAAGTATTGATAATGTGTTGGCAAATTTTGAAGAGCCCGGGAAGATTGATCTGATCTCGTATATGGAGAAGAACTTTATGTTTAATTTACCTTTGGAGAAATTCGGATACCTCACCGGCCGGAGCTTGACAACATTTAAGCGCGATTTCAATAAGACTTTCAATACAACGCCGCAGCGATGGCTTACGCAAAAACGACTTGAACTGGCGCACTACCAGATTGTGGAAAAGAAAAAGAAGCCCATCGAGGTGTGTTACGAAGTGGGCTTTGAGAACCTGTCGCATTTTTCGCATGCCTTCAAAAAACGCTTTGGGTATGCGCCGTCCTCGTTGGTGGTTTGAAAGAGGTTACGTTGCACGTTTCAATTGACTAAGATTATCACTAAGCTCCTCTTGAATCTGATCAGGAAATTTCCGTCAGGAAAAAAGTTAGTGCCCGTGAGGAATACTTTGAGGCTTGGAGAAATGTTAGCCATCCAATATTCACACGATTATCGATAACATGTCGCAGCGATTTGACTACACAACCGTGGCACAGCGCTTCACCGCCAGATTCGCTGTTCTTGCTTACGTTGGTACCCAGGCAAGTTATTGGACAATTGCAAACGTTCTGCTTGTCATAATTGTCAATTACCTGTCAAAAATAATCGCATCACAACTCAAGCTTCCATTGCCACTAAGTCTCGGTTCCTTGATGCTGGTGGCTGTGATTTTGGGGATTGTCTATGGAGTCAGCTTGGGCGTATCGGATTACTACCTCGATCGGAAGTTTTTCAGAAAACGTTCATTTGGAAAAGTGATTTTGATTAAGGCATTAGGATCGTTGGCACTTTTGTTTATCCTTTTATTCCTGTTGCGTTTCGTAATGTTTGACATACTGATTGCACCATGGTCAAATACACGTGCCGCCATATTGAGCGAAGAATCGTGGAAGCATTCATTCCATTTATTATTGATCTATTATTTATTCATGACGCTAATCATCAATTTCGTCAATCAGGTAAACAAAAAATATGGCCCGGGGGTATTAGCACCATTGCTGTTGGGTCGATACCGTGAGCAAAAAGAAGAAGAACGCATTTTTATGTTTATGGATTTAAGATCCTCTACTACCATAGCCGAACAATTAGGTCATTTAAAATATAGTACTTTTATCCGTGACAGCTTCGCGGACATTAATGAAGCGTTGTTTCCATTCCGTGCGCAGGTTTATCAATATGTTGGAGACGAAATTGTTGTTACGTGGCCTATTCACCAAGGCTTAAAGAATCACCGCTGTATCCGGTTTTATTTTGCCTGCAAACAACATTTTCAGAATAGAGCTGAATATTATAGAACTAACTATGGCATGCTGCCGGAGTTCAAGGCAGGTGTACACATGGGCAAGATAACAGCCGTTGAAATAGGCGAAATAAAAAAAGACGTTGCGTACCACGGTGACACCTTAAATACGGCTGCACGAATACAAGCCCTTTGCAACGATTACAAAAGGGAATTGATCGTTTCGGCTTATATCTTGGAACAAATCGGAACAGATCCCTCTATGAAAACGGAATCGCTCGGAATGATCCTGCTAAAAGGGAAAACAGAAAGAATTGAGATCGTAGGTGTGGACTGGGTTGAGGCTGGAGAAAAAATCGGATGACGATGATATCGATATATCAACAGAAATAATTTTCTAACACAAAGAACAAAATGACAACATCAGATTTTAGGAGATCAGAACAGACAAAAAAAGTTGATATCGATGAGCAATTCTTGTTGGCTTAGTGATAATTTTAATCCCGTTAAATGGTCATACGCAAACAGCACAGGATAGTTCAATAGTTAAATCAAAATCATTCAATCGGGATAAAAGAGAATTTATGGATTTTACAACGACCATTTTGGTAGACCAATCACCAAAAGAAGTATTCAATGCCATTAACAATGTTCGTGGTTGGTGGCAAGGCGAAATTAAAGAAGCACCGACAAACTCAATGATGAGTTTGCCTATCGTATGGGTGATATCCATTTTTCGAAACAAAAAATAGTTGAACTTGTCCAGGACAAGAAAATTGTTTGGCTTGTTACGGAAAGCCAGCTTAGTTTTATCAAAAGCAAAAGCGAATGGACAGGAACAAGAATTATCTTTGAAATCCTTAAAATAAATAACAAAACACAAGTGCGGTTCACTCACATGGGCTTAAGCCCCGAAATTGAATGTTATGGCACATGTTCAAATGCTTGGACAGACCTTATTCAGAAAAGCTTATTTAGTTTGATAACAACGGGAATAGGAGAGAAGGTTTTCTAAACACTAGCCAGCTCTCGCCGGACGGGCGGGGCGGACGTGCATGGACTATCCCGGCAATCACTGCCATTTACAGCTCGTCCCACGAAACGCTGGGTATATTTATGCAAAGCAACAAGTTCTAACTTTTTGATATACCGGAGCGATCTTTCACCTGGCTTGTCGCTTTATGTCACTTTTTGTCCCTTAATTTTCCCTCAACTAATCATTCAAACTTTGTATTTCAAACATCTAAATAGGCGCCTGGTCAACATAATTTCTCTCCTTTGGCAGGGTAGTTTACTTTGGTATCAAATACCAGGACGTGAAAAATTATCTCAATATTCTATTTCTGCTAATCCTTTCTTGCTCGGGCAATAAGGGTAAAGTCATTTCGAGTGACGTTGAAGAAACGCTTCAGCACCTCACAAAAAATCTCGATGAAGCGGAAGTGAACGATGATCTCGATGCATTTATTCAGTATTACGATGAAAACGCCTTGAGCATGCCTGAATATCAATCGACATTGGAGGGCCGGAATGAAATTCAATCATATTATTCAGAAATTTTCAAGAGACAAAATATTAAAGAGTATCAAAGGCACGCACACGAATTCCTTCGTCTTGACAAAACGATTGTAGTGATCGGTACATTCAAAAAGGAATTCACAGATTCCAAAAATGATTCTACTGTTACATTAATGGGTCAGTATTGGAATGTGTGGGCTGAAAAGGACGACACCTTTATACTCAAGGGCGAAGCCTACGGATACTTTCATCCCGTAGAGCATCCGGAAGCCCTTGTCATTCCCGGGAGTGATCAGCCTGATGAAGCAGACATTTTATTAAAGAAGGAAATTCCATTCGAACTAAAAGCATACAATGCGTTGATGGAAAAAGGCGTGCGTAAAAGAGACCCAATCGTGCGTTCTGGATTTTTTACGGAGGACGGAAGCTTCAAACCTTTTGCGGATACTACCGTGACCGGAATGGATAAAATAAAGCCTTACCTGATTGCTTACAGCAGCCGGGGTACGGTCACTATTAATTCGGTCATGTGCTACACACTCGACTTTGAATATTCAGGCGAGTACGTGTTGGAATACGACATGTTTAAGGTAAAGTGGACAAATGCCAATGGACCAGGCAGAACCGAAGGAAAAGGAATTCGAATCTGGAAACGACAAGCTGACCATTCTTTGCGATTGTATCGCGAAATAGGAACACATAATCATCTTAAATAAAAACTAATAACAATGAAATCCACGTGGTCTGATGTTTTGATCCTTACTCTGATTAGTGTGTGCCCGTTTCATACATGGGGGCAACCGACAACAAAGGTGAACGAGCAGATTATATCTGCTATAAGTAAATTCCGGGCGGAGTACTGCGCAAGTATGCTGGAGGCAAAGACAGATCGTTTACAACGGTACTACTCCGATACCCTCCGGCTGATGCCGCCATTCCAAAAGACCGTGCTCGGAAAGATCAACGCATCATCATATTACAACGCCTTCACCGACCGGTTTATGATACATACCTGTACCCTAAAGGAAGTAGAGGTTCTCGATCTTGGCCCGCAGGTGCTGGAGATCGGGGTGATGACGATGCGCATGACGTTGAAAAGTACGGGTAAGGAATTTGATATCGCAGGTAAGTATTTGAATCTTTGGGTGAAGACAATAAATAACGAGCCTCGCTTACTCACACAAGCCTGGAATTTTGATCAGTATTATGCAGACCTTCACGATCACCTGCGATTTGAAAATGTTCCATCCGTTCTTATTGCCTTACAACCCAATATTCCTGTTACAAACGACATTCAATTTGAATTGGCAGCCTTAAACAGACTGTTGGATGCAACTATAACCAACCATGATGGCAAGACATGGTCGTTGTATTATTGCGATGACGGAAAACTTATGGCTAGTTACTACCCAATGAATGTTGGGAGGAAGGCAATTGACGATTATATTCAGATGCATGTCAAAGAATTACCAACGTTTGAAGAACTCGATATTCGAAATGATCGTATCGATGAGTTAGGAAACTATATTGTGGAGTATGCGAGTCATATTGCAAGTTGGAAAAATGGCAATCGGTCGGGTGTTGGCTTAGGAAAGAATATCAGGATCTGGCGAAGAGAACCCAATCATGCGTTGAAACTTTTCAGATCAATTAGTATGTATGACTAAACTAAAGACATCCATGAACCAAATTAAATTCATCTTTCTGCCCATCTTCTATTTCGTTTCGCAGCCGTTATATGCTCAGCTTTCCAAAAAGTATGACTATACGCAGCATGATTATCAATCGCTTCGTTACGGTTGGTTTAAACCGGCACACTACGATAACAAGAAATTATACCCGCTGATTGTTTACCTGCATGGAAGCCGGGATACTGTTTCGCGCGACAACAATTGGTATCAGGATGCGATCCAAAAAGAACATCCCGCTTTTGTGTTAACTCCCAAGTGTAACGAATCCGATCAGGGGTGGGGAAACACCTGGAATGCCGGACATACCACAGCCACCACCAAAACATTGAAGCTCATCGATTCCCTGGTGACAATTTATCCGATTGATGTGAACCGACTCTACATATACGGAATTTCCATGGGTGGATTTGGTGTGTTCTCAATTATCGCGAAAGAAAAAGGAAAGTTTGCAGCTGCCTATGCAGTATGCGGTGGCTCGGACGTAAAGGCAGCAAATCAATTGTTACAAACACCGCTGTGGATTTTTCATGGTGAAGCGGATGATGTAGTCCCCGTGCGACTCTCACGAGACGTGTATAAAGAAATGATTCGCCTGGGTGCAACAAATGTAAAATACACCGAATACCCGGGTGTAAAACACAACAGCTGGGAAAATGTATTGCAAGAGAAATCGTTACCTTCATGGCTCTTTGCACAACGAAAGCGTACTGTAAAATGAGCCCAGCCTTGCCTGCATGAATTCAACGCATTGGTTTTTTAGATACAAGATTTATCACCTCCCATTGTGGTTTGCGTATCACTTTATGTGGTGGACGCTTCGGCTGGGCAGCCCCATGACCGTACTCGCCAATCTGGCCATTCCGCAGGCGGCTTTTAAATTTGCTTTCTACCTGGTGTTTCAAGCGGCAGGGGTCTATTTCAATCTCTACTTTTTGATTCCTCGTTATTTGGAACGGGGACGCTATTTGTCTTTTGTCAGTTTGTTGGTGCTCACCATTATTTCAACGGCAGCTTTCATCACCGGTGGTTATTATGTAGGTGCCTGGATTTTAGACAAACCATTCCAGGAACTCTATCACCTTGATCCTGCCAATTACTTTTCCTTATTTGAAAGCGGAGCGCTGCCCTCAACAGCTGCCAGCATGACGTTGGCAATGAGTATCAAACTGACTAAAAATTGGATTCAAGCAAAACGGAGAGAAAAGCTGTTGGAAAACGAAAAGCTGGAAACCGAATTAAAGTTTTTGCGGGCTCAGTTCAATCCACACTTTTTGTTCAATACAATTAATTCCATTTTTGTGCTGATCAATAAAAATCCAAAGAAGGCATCTGAATCATTAGCCAAGTTTTCGGAGTTGCTGCGCTATCAGCTATACGAATGCAACGAGCACCAAATTCCAGTAACGCAGGAATTTGGTTACCTTGAAAACTATGTTGAGCTGCAGAAGTTGCGACAAGATGATAATGTGGAAACAACTGTTTTCCTGGAGCGACCAGCTATTCAGGATCTTTCCATTTCGCCTTTTATCATCATGCCCTTTGTTGAGAATGCCTTTAAACATGTATCGCAGCATAAGCACGGCGCCAATTGGATTTCAATGAAGTTTCATTTTCACCAGCATCAGTTACACATGGAAGTAGCCAACAGTGTGCCTCAAAAAGATCAGGTAGCAAACGATGCAGTTTCCTATCACGGCATTGGTCTAAAAAATGTGCAACGCAGGCTCGATTTGATATATCCCAACCAGTATGATCTTGCCATACACCAGGACATCAATCAGTTTAAAGTGACGCTGGCGTTAACCCTGAATGAACAAAAGACTGACAAGCAAGTAGTATGAAACAAATAAGCGAGATGAACTGCGTAATTATTGATGATGAACCCCTCGCTCGGGAGTGCATAACAAACTATGTAAAGGAAGTAGATTTTCTGAAACTGGCAGGGGAGGGCAACAATCCACTCGACTTGATTCGACTATTAGAAACTCATTCACCCGATTTAATCTTTCTGGACATACAGATGCCGGTAATGAATGGAATTGATTTTCTAAAAACCATCAGCCGGGTCCCGATGGTGATCATTACCACTGCATATCCCAGTTATGCACTAGAGAGTTTTCAATTAGATGTGATGGATTACCTGCTAAAACCTATTGTGTTTAAACGGTTCTTTCAAGCTGTCACCAAAGCGAGGGATTATCATCAACTAGTCAATCGTTCGGTTGCACAGCCCGGAATGCCGTTTGCAGAGGACTATATCTTTTTGAAATGCGGTCATAAGTTTGAGAGAATCTATCTGAGCGAGATCCTTTACATTGAAGCGTTGCAGAATTACGTAACGGTATATACCAACAAAGGAAAATTCATTACTCAACTGCCGCTTAAAAATGTAGAACAAAATCTGAGTGGGCAACCCTTTGTTCGAGTGCATAAATCCTACATTGTGTCGATTGCTAAAGTCGAGGCGATTGAAAACAATGAGATTATCCTGCAAGGAAAGCGTATCCCCATCAGCCGCAACCTCCGCGATCAGGTGATGGAGAGCGTTGTGAATACAAAACTTTGGAAGAAGTAGGTGTCCCGAAAACCGAACGACACTCAGGCCTTGCAGCTTTCTATTTGCACCTGGACCTGGCGAGGCTTATTGAAATACATCATGAAACTCCCCGAAACCTAATCACCTTAATAGTTCCAGGACTGAATCCTCATAGAATTGGCGAGAATAGTTTTAACGCTGCATTTCATGATAAGGAAATTCGAAATCTAAGTCTTGTCGATTTGATTCCGGGCCTCAAACTGAAGGAGGATGCAGCCAGGCGAGACGGTACTGTTAATGAAGACGTACGGAATTGGATTGAGTGGGCCAGGAAAAAAGCAGATTGGTATGACCCTAATATTGAACAAGAAGATGAGCTCCTCGGTATTGTTGATAAGTCTGCTCTTTCTTTTAGAGCATAGAGGTGGATAATCTATAAACCGGCAACAAATGCGATTTAGTGCCGCAAATTTGAATTACTCATCAGGCCATAGCCTGATTTTAATTTGTATTTATCAGGTTATAGCCTGATATTTGACCTATATTTATCAGGTTATAGCCTTATGAAAAACACAAAAAAGCTTCAAATTGAGCAATTAGACGGTAAATTGGCTGGCTACGTCAATTTTCCTGATGTTCCGGCTAAAGGCTGGATTCATGGAATCCGTACGGCTTTGAAGATGTCATTCCGGCAATTTGCTGGCCGTTTGGGAATTACCGCTCAAAGCGCACAGGAAATTGAGGAGCGTGAGAAGAATGGAAACATCAGTTTGAAAAGCCTCCGTGAAGTTGCATCAGCCTTGAACACGAGACTCGTTTACGGTTTTGTACCACGCGATAGTTCGTTTGAAGAAATGCTCGAAAAGCAAGCCCTTATCGTTGCAAGAAAAATTGTGAAGCGAACTGATAACACCATGAAGCTGGAAGATCAGCAGGTGAGTAAGGTAAGAGTTGAAAAAGCTGTGCGTGAATTGGCCGATGAAATTAAGAGAGAAATGCCGCGTTACTTATGGGATTAGACTTTGAATTAGCTGACGGGCAAACGCCTCTCAATAAAGAAGAGCAAGATGGCCTTCTTATTCCTACCATCACCACCCGTGGTGAGTTGGATGAGTTTGAGCAGCAAAATATAGAGCGTGCCATTAAATGGACTATGGGGCGTAATTTTAAAAAGGATGACATGCTCACCGAAGATTTTGTGAAGCTCGTTCATAAGAAAATGTACGAAGATGTGTGGGCCTGGGCTGGTAAGTTTAGAAAGACTAACAAAAACATCGGAGTGGATAGGTACCAGATAGCGATAGAATTACGAAAGCTACTTGGCGATTGCAAATTCTGGATTGACAATGGTACCTATTCACCTGATGAAACTGCTGTTCGTTTTAAACATCGCATTGTACAAATCCACTGCTTCTCTAATGGCAATGGTCGCCATTCGCGGATGATGGGTGACCTCATTATAGAGAAGGTTTTCAATCAACCTGTTTTTACCTGGGGTAGCCAAGGTGATCTTGCAAAAACCGGAAAAGAGAGGGAGCAATATCTGTCAGCCATCAAGGCTGCGGATGCGAACAATATTATTGACCTTCTTGAATTTGCTCGAAAGTAATTTTTCGATTTTCTAAACTACTTCTCCGAATTCTGATTCGAGAAATCCCTTGTCCTCGACTCGCCGGAGGGCGGTTCGCAATGCGCCCACGCTGACATTCCTTTTGAGTCGCCGTTCGATATCTTCCTTGATGGCAACTCCATATGCATTTCCGTGGAGAACAGCGACGGTGAGCATCACCACTTCCTCGAATTCTCCCAATGGTAGCAAGGAGCTGCGCATACAGATAGGGGACAATCGCCTTGTTCATTCTCCTGATGCCTGCGCCAATTTCATTAACCTGTCAACGGCTATATCTTGCAACCGCCTGGTGTATACTTCATTTTCAGTTATTGTAATAGTTATTGCAGGCATTGGTTGAATTGGTCTGACAGCATACTTGTTAACCTAAGCGATAAGCATCAGAAAAGTACTCTGACTGCCTCCTGTTAACGAATAACTATTAACCGATAACTGATTCCTATTCAGTCCTGAGATGGTCAATGGGATTTGCTGTAGATGCCTTTATCGACTGATAGCCTGTGGTGATCATAACAATGATCACAGCAAGGCCGGCGGTGACCGCGAACATCCACCACTCGATTGAAATGCGATAGGCAAACCCCTCGAGCCATCGCTGCATGACGTAAAATGAAATAGGGGACGCAAGGATGAGCGATAACGCGATAAGCTTCATAAAGTCCTTGTTTAGCAATCCTATCAGGTTTGCTGCAGAAGCACCTAATACCTTCCGGATACCGATCTCTTTCCTCCTCTGATCGGTAATAAAAGCAATCAAGGCGAACAACCCCAGGCAAACGATGAAGATGCCGATTCCGGTCAGGGTCGAAAACAGGATTTTAAAACGTTCTTCATCGGCATGAAGTCTTTCGAAGTTGTCATCCAGAAATGAATAAGAAAAGGGGCGATGCGGAACAAACTCTTTCCAGATGGCTTCTATCTGCCGGATGGTCCCGGCCGGATCACCCGTCGTCTTAATGAATAACCGCGATGTGAAATCCTTCTGCACGAAAAAGTTATGCCGTATCAGGAATGCGAATGGCTTGATCGGCTCATGGAAGGAACTGAAATGAAAATCGCTGACGACTCCCACCACAGGGGCGTACAACAGGGTATCAAGGGATGAGGCATCCCATATCAACTGTTGTCCTATTGGTTCAGTGAGGTTAAGGTCTCGCACGGCGGCCTCGTTGAGAATAAGGGTGTTGATAGTGTCGGCCGGAAAGTCAGGAGAGAACTGCCTGCCTTGCAGTAGCCGGATCCCGAGCGCATCGAGGTAGTCATAATTGATCTGGCAAAAATTGATCAACCGGTCTGTCGTTGCATTTGCCAGCCGTATATTACCGGTCCAGTTAGGGGCGCCCACCATCGTCCCGGACGAAGCGCCAACCTTCCTCACACCGGCCAATTGGGCAAGGCGTTGCTCCATGGCTGGGCGATTGTCCAATTGTCTGGCATTGGGAACTACAATGACATGTTCTTTTTCAAAGCCGGGATGCTTTTTGCCTATGTAATGCATCTGGCTTACGACAACGGTGGTCCCGATGATCAGTCCCGCCGAAATAGTGAACTGCAGGCACACGAGCGCTTTTCGCATCCACCCCGTACCCCCTGCGGTATACACATAGTTTCCTTTTAACACTTTTGATGGATTGAACGACGAAAGGTAGAATGCGGGATAAAGCCCCGCTACCAAACCGACCAGCAGGGCGAGGCAAACCAGCGACAGCCAGGCTCTCCAGTGCTCAGGCTCAAATAGCTCCAGTTGCCGTCCTGCCAACTGGTTAAAGGGATGGATGATTAATCCAACAACAACGACGGCTAGGATAAAAGCACCCGCAGCAACCAAAATCGACTCCGAAAGAAACTGAAAAATCAACCCTTGCTTTAACGCGCCGGACGTCTTTCGTATACCTACCTCCTTGGCGCGTTTGGTGGACCGCGCAGTCGCCAGGTTGATGTAGTTGATCGCTGCCATAAAAATGATGACGAAAGCGATACTGGTTAAAATACGATTTACTGAAGCGTCTCCATTTTGCTCCAGCTCGCCTTTAAGGGAGGAGTGAAGATGGATTTCTGTGAGTGCCTGAAGGTGAAACTTGTCAAGGGGTCGTCGTTCGTATTTGGATTGTGCATACGCGGCAAACTTTTTTTCAAATCCTGATACCTTGACGCCGTCCTTTAACTTCAGATAGGTATGATACCTGGGTGGGCCCCATACGGTGTTGAATCGTTCCTCCGACGTCCTCAGGGGAACAAGGATATCAAAGTTGAAATGCGAGTTCAATGGAACGTCCTTCAATACACCCGTTACATAGTAATCCATATCTTCACTCCGCATCAGCTTCCCAAGGGGGTCTTCTTCACCAAAATATTTTTTGGCCGTGGCTTCCGTGATCAGCATGGATTGCGGTGTGGCAAACACGTCATCGGGAGAACCGGCCGCCAGCGGGAAGGTAAATACGTGGAAGAAACTGCTGTCGGTTCCATACACACGGTCTTCATAAAACTGTTTGTCCTGATATTGCATGACCATTGGACGACTTTGGAAGAGCGTGGTGGCGGCTTGCACTTCCGGCATATCCTGGATGGTCGTAGTGGCAACTGCCTTTGGTGTAGTGGCGTACGGTTCGATCTGATCAGCATTGTTCATCTCATCACGAATAACGCGATAGATGCGATCGGCAGCTTCGTGATACCGGTCAAAGCTTTCTTCATAGCGAACGAACCATAAAATGAGAATGCAACAAGCCATGCCAACACCAAGTCCGCCGACGCTGATGAGGCTATACTGCCATCGATAACGCAGCGTGCGCCATGCAATCCTGAAATAATTTCTCATCATACCGGCGTTAAAAAGATATTGAAACGTTAAGGCAGGTCTGATAATGCCCGGGCGGAACAACAGGATTACATCAATAATGAATTTTATATCTGCTTTTCGCTTTCCTGATTCTTTCATCGTTCGTTCATATACTTGCATCAGATCACCTTCAATGTAGTCGACCATTCCCGGATGGCAGAACCATCGGAAGAAGCGAAGGAAGAGTTTGGGGGGTGTGTATTTTTTTCTTTCCATTTTGCAGTCGCTTGTTATTGGTCATTGGTGATATCTGGCCAAGACTACTTCATTCTGACCGAAGGCTGGTCACAGGATTCATTGTCGCGGCGCGAATCGCCTGATAACTTACTGTCAGCAAGGTAATGAACACCGTTCCCAGACAAGATGCCAAAATTATCCACCATGAAATTTCGGTTCGGTACTGGTATTTTGTCAGCCACGCCCCCATGAAATACCACGCAGTCGGAACGGCTATTGTGCAGGAGATTATTACCAACACCACAAAATCCTTTGACAGCATCGTCCAGACGTTGAATACGGAAGCTCCGACAACTTTACGGATTCCGATTTCCTTGGTGCGTTGCTCGGCGACAAAAGAGGCGAGGCCGAACAGCCCCAGGACAGAGATAAAAACGGCGAGTATAGTAAAGGTACCGGCCAGCTTACCAATACGCTCTTCCTGACTGAATTTTTTGGCGTATTCATCATCGACAAACTTATAATCAAAACCCGCTGTCGGGACAATTCGTTGAAACACTTTTTCAATTCCTGCGACTGCCTCGGCGGCAGGTGCAGTTTCTTTTATTTTGATAAGAATGTTTGATGATGCGTATCTATTCCAGGTGAAAATAGTTTGCTTAACCGGCTCGTAGGGTGAATTCATGATCAGGTCTTTCGCTACGCCAATAATCTGCAGCTTCGCACCCGCTCCATCTGTGAGGTATTTCCCTACGGGATCTTCTAAATTCATGTACCTTGCAGCCGACTCGTTGATGATGATAGCTGATGAATCGCTGGCCAGGAACTTGTTGAAGTCGCGTCCCTCAACAAGCTGCCAGTTCACTGTCTGGCCGTAGGTATCAGAAACATAGCAGACAGTAAAATCCGAATCCTTGTCCGGATCCTTTCCTTTCCAATCAAAGCCGCCGTAATTATTCCAGGCCATGGTTAATGGGTTATCCGAAAAAGCGGTTTCTTCCACAAAACCCGTATTGAAGAGCTCGTTCCTAACGACCTCATATTTACTGTTAAAAGACGGATCCGTCATCCGGATGGAAATCAGATTCTCCCTGTTATATCCAATCGGCCTGTTTCGTGCATGCTGAATTTGACGATAGACGACGATTGTGCCGACGATTAATACAACCGAAACCGTAAACTGAACGACGACTAATATCTTTCTCGGCAATGCTGCTAGGCGACCGGGCCGAAAAGTTCCTTTCAACACCTTCACCGGTTGAAAGGATGACAAATAGAAAGCAGGATAAAGCCCGGCCATGAAACTGGTGATCAAAAGAAGTGCAACGATGACGCCCCAGAAAATCGGACTGTCTATTGGCACCCGAATGTCCTTGTCGGCTATCTCGTTGAACCAGGAAAGGGATAACAGCAGAAGTATTGCCGAAAGCAAAAATGCAACGCATGCCATCAGGAATGACTCCGTTAAAAACTGGCCAACAAGTTGCGCCCTTACAGAGCCAACGGCCTTACGAATTCCGGTCTCACGGGCACGCTTTTCGGAACGTGCCGTGCTTAAGTTTATAAAGTTAATGCAGGCAAGGAACAGCACGAAGACGCCCACGATACCAAACAGCCAGACAAACGTGATCCGTCCGCCCGCCGGTTTTCCGTTTTCAAACTCGGTATACAGATGCCACGAACTCATCGGAATCACCTGTGCAAAGGATTTGTACTTCTTAAACTCATCCAGAAACTGCTCTGGTGAATTCTCGTAATAGAAATCGTGAATCGCCGCATTCACTTCTTCAGTTGTAACGCGTGGCTGCAATTGTACATATATGTTAAATGACCGGTTGTCCCAATTGTCCTCAGCGTGCTTTATCCAGTTGTTGGATGAAACCCACAGTGGCCAGGGAGAAAAGAAGTCCACTTCGCTAAAATGATTGTTTCTGGGGATATCTTCGTAAACACCTGTCACCTGAACGTCAATCCTATTATCAATTTTCAGCATTTTGTTCATTGGATCCTCATCTCCGAAAATCGATTCGGCTGTAGATTTTGAAAGTACTATGGAATGCGGATCGCTTAAGCTTAAATGAGAACCTTTGATCATCTTCAATGAAAGCATATCAAGGATGCCTCCATCGATAAATTCTCCAGTTCTGATAAAGCTGTTGTCGCTTACCGAAAGTGTGTAGTCAGTGATCCACCATGCTGTCAGCACATGCTTGAAGTAATGGCCGTAATTATTTCTTAGGGTTGCAGCAGCAGGAAATTGCACGGAGATGTTACCTTCAATGGCTGAAGTTTCCGGATTGGTACCTCCCGCCCAGACTTGCCCTATGCTTTCATAGTGTTGATAGTATTTGTTAAAAGACAGCTCATCAAATATCCATAAGCCAATGAGTATTGCGACCGTCATCCCGATGGCAAGCCCCCCAATGTTAACGAATGAATAACCTTGATTTCTCACAAGATTTCTTCCGGCGATTTTGAAATAACTTTTGTACATACGGTATACGTTTAGGTTTTTATATCCCCCGGCTGGCCTGATAATCCCCGGTCGGAACAGTAGAAGCACGTCTATTATAAATCTCAAGTCAGCTTTTCGCTTCCCGGATTGTTTGATCCTTCGCTCATACACTTCCATCAAATCACCCTCGATGTAGTCCACCATCTTCCGGTGGCAGAACCATCGGAAGAAGCGGAGGAACAATTTGGGTGGACAATGCATGGCGTTGATTCAGTTCAATATCATTCCGAACGTAAGCTGTTCACCGGGTTGGCGATGGCCGCCCTGATCGCCTGTGAACACACCGTGAGCAGTGCAATCACAACGGTCCCCAGCCCAGGCAACGCAAACATCCACCACGCTATAGCTATTCTGTAGGTATAATCCTGCAACCATTTATTCATGAAATACCAGGCGAGGGGAGAAGCAAGGAGGAAAGCGATGACCACCAATTGCAAAAAGTCTTTTGACAACAATCCGGCGATACTGCTCACGCTTGCACCCAGCACCTTACGTATGCCAATTTCTTTGATGCGTTGCCGTACTGTAAAGGCTGTCAATCCGTACAAACCTAGACAGGCTATTACAATGCTAAGGATTACCAGCACAATCAAAATTTTCTGAAAACTCGTTTCCTTTTTATACAGTTGTTCAAAAGTTTCGTCCAGGAAAGAGTATTGAAATGGCCTGTCGGGAGCAAATTGTTTCCACTTGTTTTCTATTTGCTGAAGGGTTGCAAAAAGGTCTCGAGTGGAGAGCTTTACGGTAAGATTGCCCGCACGTTGAGGACTTACGGCAAAAGCAAAAGGCTTGATCTCATTTTTAAAAGATGCAAAATGAAAATCTTCTGTTACGCCAACCACTTTTACATAATAACTTGTGTCGCCATTCGTGCGCCACAGCAACCGCTGGCCGATGATGGGTGAAGGAATGGTTAAATCTTTTACCGCTGTTTCATTCAGAATGATGCTGCCCAAATCCTGTTCCAATGTGCCTTTAGAGGCAAACGACATAGTATCTGCAGGAAAATCGGGAGAGAAATCCCGTCCTTCTTTTAACTGGATGCCGAGTACTTTGAGATAATCATAACCTACAAATAAAAGACTTGTCACCGCTCCGTCATCAGAATCCTTTACATTTAATCTCCGGGTTCCGCTCAGTCCGCCTATTATGCCGGTTGAACCGGCCGCAATTTTTACATCGTGAACTTGTAATAGTTCATTTTCAAATGAAACCTTTTGCGCGTTCTGAAGACTGCCATAATTTTGAATAATTAAAACCTGGTCTTTATTCAATCCCGGATTTTCTGACTGCATATAATTTATTTGCCGGTAAATGATTAATGAGCTTGCAATCAATGCAATGGAAATGGTAAACTGAACAACTACCAGCGCCTTGCGCAAATTGAATACTCCTTTTTCACTAACCTTTGTTCCCTTTAAAATGATGACAGGCTTGAAGGAAGCTATATACAATGCAGGAAGCAAACCCGCCAACAAACCAATTAACAGCGCTGCTCCTGCAAAATAATATACGAAGAAGTTCCCGGTACTGAACAGTACAAGCTGTTTTGCAGTTATGTTGTTTACAAATGGCAATAACAATTGCGCTATCACTAAGGCCACTACAGAAGCAACGAAGCAGGTAACCACAGACTCTGATAAAAACTGTTTTATTAATGAGCTATTGTAGGCGCCTGAAACTTTCCGAACGCCTACTTCTTTTGCCCGAAGGGAGGATCTTGCGGTAACAAGGTTGATGTAATTGATGGCTGCGATCAAAACAATAAGTAATCCCACAACGGCAAATACAACCACATACAACCGGTCACCGTTGGGTTCTATTTCCCACTTGAGGTTTGAATCAAGATGGATGCTTGTTAAGGCCTGTGTGTAGTATTCACTGTTATCATTGGGGTCGTTACGTTTACACAGCGCTTGTATTTGACGTTCCGCACCGGTAATACTGATGTGCGGCTGCAATTTTATATAAGTATAAAAAATCGACATTCTCCAATTGTTATCGATATCACCGCGAAACGTACTTCTTATGGGAATTAAAAACTCAAAATGAAAATGCGCATTATCGGGGATATCTTTCACGACGCCTGAAACCATCATATCCATCGTATTGCCTGATATATCCATCTGCAATACCTTGCCCATGGGGTCTTCTGAACCAAAATATTTTTTTGCAGCAGATCCTGTAAGCACAACAGAGTTTAGTTGTTTGAACGCATCTTTTGCGTTGCCTTCAACAAAGGGAAAGGTAAATACATCAAAAAAACTGCTGTCGGCACGGAACAGTTTTTCAGTGTAGATATGCTTGTCCTTGTAGCTGACTAAATAGCTGTTGCCCCAGCCCGGGAACACTCGTGTAACATGTTCAATGCCCGGAATTTCCCTTTGCATGGCAGGTGAAAGAGCAGGCGGTGTGGTGGCATCGGGTACATGACTGCCATCGGAGTTTACAAAATCTTTTACCACACGATGAACATGATCTGCATCTTTATTAAAACGGTCGTAGCTCAATTCATGGGCGACAAATAAAAATATCAGCAGGCTGCAAGCCATACCTGTTGCCAATCCGAAAATATTTATGAAAGACAAACTTTTGTGCTTCCATAAGTTGCGCCAGGCGATTTTGAAATAACTTTTGTACATATCATAGGTGTTTACATGCTTGTATCCTTCTGCCGGCTTGATAATGCCGGGCCTGAAAAGCAACAACACATCGATTGTAAATCTCAGGTCCGCATTTCGCTTGCCCGATTTTCTCAGTCGTCTTTCATACACCTCCATCAAATCTCCTTCGATATAATCCTGCATCTTCGGATGGCAGTACCACCGGAAGAAGCGGAGGATGAACCGAGGTGGACGTGTGTTCGAACTTTTCATATCAATCCGGCAAAAGAGTAGCCTGCATAACCGTCTTTGGAATGGCCCGCCAGAATTCATCACGGGTATTTTTTACATACAGCATGGCTTTCTTGCCCATGGCCGTAATCTCAAAGTAGCGTTTCGGCCGGCCCGCTCGCTCTTCGGTTGATTCTCCTGCATAGGATTTCAAATAACCCTTGTCTTCCAGACGCCTGAGTGCCGTGTGAAGGGCCCCCATACTGACACGGCGGGAAAGCCTGGCTTCGATTTCATCTTTGATGGCGACGCTGTACGCTTCATTGTTGAGTATTCCGACAGTCAGCATTACTAATTCTTCAAATTCGCCGAGATAGTATTTTTTCATGAACGTCAAATATTATTATCTAAATGTAGTAATATTACCGGTGCTTGAGATGGAATCATTTTCGGTTTTTTCATATGGCTGAGTAACCTATCGACACAACTACAAACCATCATTCTCGCTGTTTTATCTTGTTTCATTGACGCTGTCGAAATGGTGCCGCCGCCAGAATAACGCCCAGAGTTGTTTTGCATTTTGGCCGGGAGGTTCTTCCGTGTTTTTGATATTTCGTCTGATCGGATTTATCAGGGCCAGGGGAGACGGTGGTTTAACACCGCCGTTCCGTAAGTATTCTTTCCTGTCCTGGAGAAACATTTTTTGAAAGTGCTCCGCAGAACTCCCGCTCTGATCGTACCGGCTGTGGCCGATGTAATTGATCCTTGACTGCAGTGAGTAAGCGTTACTATAGAACTGGGTATAGGCCGAAAGGTTCTGAATAATATAGTTGAGGTGACCGAGTTCGTGACTAAATAAGAATAAGGCATTGTCGCATAACCAAATTTCAATGGATGCAGAACGTTCACCATATTCGGAGAAACTCAAATCTTTGTCCGAAGCGGTCTGCCAAACGTAGCTTGTAGCCAGCAATTTGATTTTTGCACTATCCTTCGGGATCAGTTTCACATAGATATCAGTGGGCCTTCCTCTCTTATCTCGGATAGTATCGCTTTGATGATAGGTTCGTGGTGAAACAGCTTTCAGTTGGTAAATTAGTTCTTCGGTGAGTTCGTATAGTGTAATATAGTCCAACGCGTCTTTCATTTCAGATCTTAGTGAATGCCGTATAGCGGGAGACATATTTTTTTCTTCCACTATCCTTAGCTTGAGCCTGTGGAGTGCCACCTTGTTAGGGTAAAGTTGTGGTTCATATCCATTCCTGATTTTGCCAAACAGATCGCCTGTCGACAGGAACCATAATATTGCAACGATGTATTTGAGTCGTAAAAATGATTTCATAGCAACAAACATTAATATTATCTAAATGTAGGAATAATAATTATGCCAGAGTCAAAACCTGGGAAGGGCTGAACTTCTGGAAGTCTGTTTGGGGATTGACTGCGCGTTTGTGAACGTGGATTGATCGAATCCGGTCAATCGAAAAAACAGCTTGTAATGCTATGAAGTGTTGGATTAAAAATTTAAAAATGCTGCAAGAGGGTTATGAAACGAATCAAAGGAGCGATGGTAGGTACAAAGGGAGTAATATATATGGAGAAAAATCCATTAATGAATTGTCTGTAAAAAGACGATGCACCTACTGAAGCATAGGTCAGGTAAATCTACGGGGATCTGATTGTGGTGGATAAATTGAAATACGAGGCCCTCGTTTTTCACACCTGTGACAGTCTTTGAACAGTAGGGTACCGGATAGGTATTTTGGGCCATTGCATAATTATTTTTTTTCAATCCGTGTACGGAAAATGAGATTCCGATTGTCTTTCCGAAAAGGTATCAAATGAAACTAACTGTATTGGCCGGATTGGTCTTCGGCCTCTGCATTTGCGGCAAGGCTCAAAGCGCAGAAAAAAGCATTAAGGCGTATTTCTCAGGATGGCAAAAGAAAGACTGGAGTATCGTAGCCGGTCAATTGGCCGACGGGTTTTCCTTCACCAGTCCTGCGGGCGATGACCATATTCCAGTAGAGAAATTCAAGGAAAAATGTTGGGTGCAAGCGGAGTACATCAAAGGCTTTGAATGGGTGAGGATATTTGAACGGGGCAACGAGGCTTTCGCATTGGTACACGTTATCACCACTGACAACAAGATCGTTCGCAATGTTGAATTTTTTACCTTTAGTAATGGAAAAATAAAATCCATCGAAGTGTTTTTCGGGGGCACAGGGGCAGGGTACCCAAGCAATGCGAACTAATCAAATTTCAAGTTCAATATTTTATAAAAAATACCATGGAAAAATTTTTATTATTGATACGCGAAGACATCAGCAAGATCAATCAGACGGAAGAGCTGCTGTATGAATCCATTCGCGAAATGGACGAATGGGTGAGGGGTTTGGTAAAAACCAATACATATTTGTTTGGTGATGCGTTGATTAGCAAAGGGCGATACGTTAGTAAAGACAAAGTTTTATCGGACGGGCCGTTTATTGAAGCCAAAGAAGCAGTGAGCGGATACATTGTTATACAGGCTGGTGATTTACAGCAAGCTTCAGCAATCGCGCAGAGTTGCCCGCATGTTCAACATGAAAATATGGTGATAGAAGTCCGGCCTTTGATGGGATTAAAGGATGTCAGGGAACTGGGTGATGTCGAACGAACAGCAAGCACTCGATAGATTACACAAGAGCCATTACGGAAAAATGGTGACGGCTATGCTTCAGTTCTCGAGGGATATTGACCTTGAAATGGCTGAAGATATAGTGCAAGACGCTTTTTGCTCCGCATTGTCCATGTGGAAAGAAAAAGGTATTCCTGAAAACCCTTCCGGGTGGATTTACACGGTCTGCCGTCATACAGCTATTAATATTCTAAAAAGGAAAAAGAAATTTATCAACCCTTTTGAGAATAACGATCAAACAATAGAAACATATTTTTATGAATCAGCTTTTGATGATGAACAATTAAGATTACTATTTGCCTGTGCTAATCCGCGGTTGACGGCACAAACACAAGTAGTGATCACGTTGAAATATGTGGTTAACCTGAGAGTGGAGTCCATCGCCAGGGCGTTGGGACTCACGGTCAATGGTATTGATAAATTGCTCGTTCGCGCCAGGCAAAAAATAAAAATGGAAAACATCTTTTTGAAGGAGCCTTCAGCGACAGCCTTACAATCGCGATTACCCGTTGTTCACAAAATCCTGTACCTCATTTTCAATGAAGGCTACAAAGCATCCAGTGGAAAAGAACTTATACGATATGAGCTGTGCGAGGAAAGCCTGCTCATGACAAAGACTTTGCTCGACAAGAAGATAAGTGACGCTGATACTTCAGCATTGTATGCACTTATGTTGTTCAATTCGGCCAGGTTAAATACAAGGTTCACAGCCGGTAATCAATTAACTGACCTTGAAGAACAAAACCGAAGCCAGTGGAACACCGGTCTGATCGCGCTGGGCAATTACAACCTGAGGCAGGCCCGCAGTGAAGGAGTTTCTTCTTATCATTATGAGGCAGCAATCGCATATTTGCATTGCCGGGCGAAAAGCTTTGAGACTACCGACTGGCAAACCATTGTGCAGCTTTATGAAAAATTACTAGCCATAGAGAACAACCTGTTCATCCAATTGAATTATGGTATCGCATTATATTATGCGTCACGGAAGGAACAAGCATTTTCGACTCTTCACAGTTTGCAGAAAACATTTTTGAAAGATCATTATTTGTTTCACACCGCCTTGGGCAAACTGTATTTGCTTGAAGGCGACCGTGTCAAAGGAAAGCATTATTTGTTACACGCACAGAAACTAACTCAGTTTAAAGCCGAAAAGAATTTCATTGAGAACCTTTTGAAACGGGAGCAGGAAACTGAGCGAAGCATTCCATGATCGGAGGCTGGACTCCTGAAGAAAAAGATTCACGTCTTTATCAGAAAGCCAAGGCCCATAGAAATTTGAGACAGCGGTTCCTAGTATTCAACGAAGAGATCCTTTCCCGGAATTCATAATGCCAGGAGGGCGTGTTGCTTATCAAAGTTCTGCTGCATAATTTTTATTTGCTGAATAGCGTGCATCATGTCTCTTACTTCAAGGAGGATACGAACCTGCAGTTTGGCTAGTCGCAGACTTATTTTACCTTCCTGAATACTCGCGAATGCATTGTCTGTGGAGCAGCCGCTCGTCCGGATCAACTAATGATGAAGATCGAAGGCTGCGTTTCCTTTCCGAAGCGACGTTGCCATACCTGAAAAAAGGGATGACGTATGTGCGCAAGGGGAATCAAATTGAAAGATGTTAAGAAGGTTTACCTTTTAAAATTGTTAAAGGTCAAAAATAAAATCTTCTTGTTCATTTGAACTTTCTCCGACGTTTTCTACATTCGATTGAGCCCGTCAATCTGCTCCTTAAAGAAGGAGTAGAGTGATGGGCTTTTTATTGCCTTGAACCTTAAACGACGTTGCAAATGAAGCCTTTAATGAATTCGGTGTCTGTATCGAACATTGATGCTCACTGGTACCCGCAAAAAGGTCTAACCTTTTAATACTCCACTTAAAACATAATTTTAAATCCATATGAATAAACGTTCGAGCAGTGAAAATTCACAGAAGCTCTCAATAGGATTGCCCATCGCCGCGATTGTAATAAGCCTTGTCGCATTTTCGCTTTCGATCCTGAACAGGCGAAATGAAATTGTCTATGTGGACTCAAAGAAACTTGTGAATGGCTTCAAAGGAATGCAAGACGCAAGACGGGAATTTGAAACCAAGGCAGGCGCATGGAAGGCAAATTTGGATACCCTTAAAGCCGAGGTAGAAAGCAAAATCAAGGAGTATGATGATTCAAAAAGTAGGCTATCTGATAAGGAAAGAGCTTTGATGGAGGAATTGATTCATTCCAAGCAAGAGCAATTCATCAACTATCAGCAAGTCGTTTCTGAGAAAATCTCATTGGAAGATAAGGAATTGACAAGTAAGGTGCTTGCGAAAGTCAATGACTATATGAAATCATATGGTGAGCAGAAAGGGTATCAAATCATCATGGCGGCTACGCAGTATGGGAATATCGTGTACGCCGAAGAGCATACCGATATCACGCAGGAAGTTTTAGATGGACTGAATCTTGAATACACAAAATGAAACCTGGATTTATTGGATTGATCTTTCTGACGGGCGTCAATTGTTGCGTCTCAGAAAGCGTTTCGAAGGAAGAGCTAAGCACATACGTGACGAATGATAATAACGGATTGGTGAAGACTGCGGAAAAAAATAATGTGGACATCCATCTCGTATATAGGCCAAAAGAGCTTGTTCTTTTGCAGGAGGCAGAACCGGGAACAGACGAATGGATTCGCGCAATGAAAAATCTTGACAGTCTGGATTATTTTGTTCTTCAAATCTCCAAAAACGGACACGAAGTAGAAAATACGTGGGTTCACGACGACCGACAATTCCTGCACGCAGTCAAGTATTTGTCTGACGGAATAACAAATGAGATAGAAATGGAGATCGGAAATAATTCGATACTTCCTGAACAAACGGTGTTCAGTCAGACATTCGGGACCGCAGGTCGAACAAGCGTTCTCATCGTATTTAAGAGTTACCTGGAAAAACAAGTCGGGACTTTTAAGGTCGTGTGGAAAGATTCTGCATTGGGGGTAGGACGTGTTGAGTTCACCTTTCAGACAAGCGACATAAGAAAAGTGCCAAAGCTAAAGACCGCGAACATATGACTGGACTTCGAATATACCTTGCTGACGACCACACGATGTTCAGAAGATCAGTGTCGAGGGTGTTAAAGGAATTTAACTACGCCTATGTCATAAAAGAAGCTAATAACGGAAAGGAATTACTTTCTCTTTTTGATATTGAAATTCCTGACGTCGTGATTTTGGATTTGGAAATGCCAGTGCTAAACGGCTTTAAAACCTGCGATTTTATAGCTCGGGAATTCCCTGAAGTGAAAATTATCGTCCTTTCCATGTATGATAGTGAGGATGACATCGGAAGGGTAATGGCGCTTGGCGCCCATGCCTTCTTATCGAAGGACGCCGAGCCGGAAAAACTGGATGAGATAATAAAAAAGTTGACAAATGAAAAAGCTGTGCGGCATGATCGCTCTTGTCCGGAAATGCGGAACGTTATCGAGATTAGCACGGGAGAGAAGGTGCAAGCAAAAACAAAAATTGAATTGACTCCGCGCGAATCCGCCATTGTTAGCTTGCTATGCCGGGAATTTACCAACAAAGAGATCGGCCACCAATTAGGACTTAGCCAAAATACCATCAGGAATCACAAAGCCCGGATTATGAGTAAGGCAGGGGTAAAAAATACGCCCGGCTTGGTAAGAATGGCTTATGAGAATAGATTTTTGGTCTCGGTTAGAGGTAGCTAAGCTTACTCGTACAGCTATCCTGATATCAAGAAGTTATTCTGGATACCGTATCAAATACTTAAAGGTTAAAAGGTTCAGCTATCCAATTGGTACAAAAATACCAACTGTTTTATCGCTTACTTATTTTTCTTGAATTTACCTTTAGTCATAGCCTAAATCAAACCCTCCTGCTATGTGGTTTTTCAAGAGAAAAGTCAAAAGGTATATTGCATTTACCTTGTTGATTGTTTTTGTTCAGTCATTGTTTGCGCCGGCGATTTCCAATGCGCTTACCACTGGACCTCATCAACCTGAATACATCGCCTTCACTGATCCGGGTAGCACCGATTTGGTTGACCTGATCACTGGAGATTTTTCGTTTAACCTTCCGCTGCTTGATATACCGGGCCCTGAAGGAGGTTTTTCATTACCACTATCGTATAGCGCTGGTATTAACACAGACCAGGAATCATCGTGGGTGGGGCTAGGCTGGAGTTTAAATGCTGGCTCTATCACCCGCACGGTCAATGAATTTCCGGACGATGCAAATGGCGAATTGAATACAATAACTGTCAAGGACCTGACAGGTGTAAGAGGATGGGAGGCTTCGCTCTTTGGCATTGGGAAAATGGGATGGAATAACCAGGCCGGACATTATGGTGGCTTGAGCATTCTTGGAATCATCAACGCCGAGTGGACCGAGGATTATTCTTCGGTCGGTGTCGCAGGCTTTAATGTCACTAGCAATGGGCTGGATGTGGATCCAATACAGTTGGGAATAACGATCGCTACTATCATAAGTTGGGGAGCTGTCAGTTCCGCTGCTTCCGGTGCAGCGCTGGCATCAGGTGCAACAGCGTCAGAAGCGTCAGCGATGGCAACTGCTGCGGTTACCAAGGCAATTGCAACGCAGGCCGTCGTCGGGGTCGCCATGGATGGCTTTTTTTCAATGGCCTTGGGAGGAGGTGGACCGAATGCGCCCACTGCGGGCTACTGGAAGTATGATACGTACAAGCGAAATACTTTCTTTGGTTTGGGAAATGTGAAGGAATACCGGATCTGGCTCGACCAAACAAGGAGTGAGCAAATGTATGGCACACTTTATTTGGGAAATATCCCAACTACTACATTTTCTGGCAGTGGCACCAACTTGCAAGTCCTCTTGAAAAATGGAGGAGTTACGGAACCGCTATACGTATTTCAAAATTCCAATAATAGTGGAGCTGCAAGCGATATAAACTATCAGGCGGCGCCAAATCAGGAAAATCTTCAGTTTCATGAGATCAACAATCCGGTTGCACTCGCACCCGATTATTATTCGGTAAACGCAGTGGGCATATCGGGAACAATTAGACCATACAGACTCGACGTGGGCGCTGTATCTATGCCCCGTCAAATGACAAAATATCACGATCGAATGGCGACAGTGAAATATGTTACAAATGATGCTTCCTACAAGGTCCCCTTTATTTACAACGGTCAGCGATCAAACGTTTATTTTCATCATGTAGGAGCGTCATCGGCCGTTTCATCACCGACGTTTTATTTTGGGCTCAACACAATCCTGGCAAATTCATCGCCGCCGTCCAATACGTCAATAACCTACGATATCAACGACTTGGTGTTAAAAAATCAAAGAATTAGAACGGACCTAAATACCTACAAAAAAATTCCCCAGGCAAATTACATAGAATGGTTGTCCAATAATGAGATCAGAAGTTCAATGACGTATGCTTCCAAGTTTATGGACTATTTTTCAGGAGGCACTGGCTCCACGGTATCAACATCCTCAGACCGATATCAATTCAGATCCACACTCCCGATTGGATCAATGACGGCCTACACCTATACTACTGGTATCTCTCCAACCATTCCCATTAACCCTTCCGACATGTCAAAATTTAGCGTGAATGACGTGGTGGATCTTAATATTTCGCTCTACGCAAACCAAGCATCGGCCGAGAGTGGAACCACGTCCAACAATCCGACAATTACTTCCGTTGTCGTAAATGGCGTAGGTGCCAGCTCGATCACAATAAATGATAGCAGGCTCACCCCTTACTACGGCCAGTACGCTAACATTGAAATCGTGCTTTCAAAGAGTCCAAGTGTATTGACCGCCATGGGTGGGTTTTGTATTACGGCGGCGGACGGAACTACTTATCATTTTGCACTTCCCACATATGATTATGACCAGTATACTGAAATGAGGGACGTAAGCGATCCAAATAACAAAAAGTCGATTATTAAAAGAACGTCACCTTTCGCAAATACTTGGGTGATAACAGCCATTACCGGTTCTGATTTTGTTGACCGCAATTCAAATGGAATAGTTGACGATAGCGATTGGGGTCATTGGGTGAAGTTTAATTATGGATTTCACATGAACAATTATAAGTACCGGTTCCCCTACACAGACGGTGTCTATAAAAAGACTCCTGCGAGCACCTACGAGAGCTTTACGGAGGGGAAAAAACAGTTGCTCTATTTGAACAGCATTGAAACCCGTTCTCATGTTGGTCTTTTTTTGAAGAGCTCTCGCTCGGATGGTAAAAGCGCAAATACTACGGTTTCGCAGTTTCCTTTAAAGTTGGATGAAATTGTTTTGGTGAGCAAAGAGCACTATCAAAAAATGGTTAAGCCAACCGCGCAGGGAGGCTTTGGAATAACGGATTTTTCAAACAAATCAAACTACGTGCTGCTGAGCGCTAATATCACCGCCGGTTTGCGGGACTTCTTAAATCAAAATTGTCTTCGCCGAGTTGTTTTCGGCTATGCAACAAGCAATTCTCTGGCGCAGGGTACCTTGAACTCGACGGGAGGCGGTGGAAAATTGACACTGAGTAGACTTTCGGTTTTCGGCAAAGTGAGTAAAAAAATTGTTCCTGACTATTTGTTTGAATATGCCAACAATCCCGCCTACGGCGAGAATTATTGGGATGGATTTGGTATGTATAATCCAAGTGGTACATCGGCTGGATCTACACACAATCCTTCAACCACAGATTCCGACGGGAGCGCTTGGTCGTTGACAAAAATCACTACTCCCCTGGGGTCTGAAATAAATGTTAACTATGAGCGGGACACTTACTATTCCGTAGCGGGAAATACCATTAGCGAGGCGGGAGCTTCATTCAGTAATCTGAATTTCGACCTGTACTATCCGACCTATTTCCCGATCACGAAGCTCACTGTCAACAATCCTTCATCCTACTTTGTGGTGGGTGACTCGGTTCGGGTAAGTGGATATGCCACTTATTATTGTTCGAACAATCCGGTTACACAGAACAAAACTTTTACAAAGGATGCCCGGATAGTGGCCGTCGGGTCCAATTACATTGATCTTGGCGTTGATTATATGAATCTCAACTGCACGCTGAATACCTCCGGCCAGTACATCCATTTTGACGCTCAGGCAGGGCAGGTTTCTGCGCCTTTGAAAAATAGAAAAGGAGGGGATATCCGGGTTGGATCTCTTGTAGTGAGGGACGAATTCGGGAACGAGAACAAGGTCAGGTACCTGTACAAGAATGATGATGGTACGAGCTCCGGAGTCCTTGCGAAGTTGCCGCAATATGTTATCGGTCCCTACCAAAATGCGCAGGATTACCTGAACTTTCCGACAACGCCGGTGATGTATAGACGGGTTACCGTACTCGGTGGTAAGCTCTCCAATGACAATGATTTCACTTCCAAGTACGTGTATGATTTTGAAACTCCAGACCAATCCCAACTGTCATTGGTACAAAGTGTTATCAAGCAAAATGAATTAATTGGCACTAACGTGCTCGCCAAGGACTATCAAAGTATTTATTGGAACCGATATGAAGATCGAACGTCAAAAATTGGACGCCTCAAGTCGGTCAGGGTCTATGATAACGCAGGGAATCTCTATTCATCCAGCATACTGAGCTACACAGATCAAATGTTAAACAACGGAATTAATAATTACCAGGGGGTCTATACAGACGGGGCCATTATGTTCGACCGCGCAGGAAATAATGTGATTGAAAAGTATCACAAGATAAACAGAACAACTACAATACATTATCCATATGTTCTGAAAAAAATAACCAACACCAAAGACGGGTTCACCACCGTGTCGGAAAATCTGAGTTGGGATCTTTACACCGGAAGTGAACTTGAAAAGGTCATCAGG
>DASUGQ010000013.1:0-3013 GCA_036273935.1 Cyclobacteriaceae bacterium
TCAAACAAGACAGCAATTGCCTTTTTAGCTTTTCCCCATACCTTTTCGTCAATGCAATAGCAAACAGAAGGGCCTTCGATATCACCCTTAATCAATCCAACTTTTTTAAGTTCTTTCAAATGCTGAGATACCGTGGATTGTGACAAGGGAAGTTCATCAACGATATCTCCACAAACGCAAGCCTTCCTTTGAACCAGGAACTGAAGAATGGCTATTCGCGCCGGGTGGCCCAGTGCTTTCGTCAATAAAGCAAGGTCGTTCTGCACTTTGGTAAATTCTTCCGTTTTCGTGAGTCCCATAACGTTTGTATGTTATCGTAATATTACGATTATTGTTTCGTCCGCACAAGATTATATTCTTGGGAATGTCAAAAATCTGTCAATGAGACTTTGATATTGATAGGATTACCGGTCTACTTCGCCCAACACAATGTCGATAGAACCTAAAATGGCGATGAGGTCTGCAACGAGGACGCCTTTCGATATTTCCGGCAACACGGACAAGTTTACGAAGCTGCACGAACGGCATTTGCATCGAAAGGGAATATCATTCCTCCCATCCGCCCGGAAGTAGAAGCCGAGTTCCCCTTTAGGCATTTCACCACGAATGTAGAAGTCCTGTGCTTTGGGGCGGATCTTTTTAGGTACAAGCGCCTGCGGGTCAAAGTCGGGCGTTCTTTTGTGGTCACCCGTCAGTTTTTTGAGGCACTGTTCAACAAGGTGGATAGACTGATAAATTTCCTGTAGCCGGACCCATGTGCGATCCCAGCAATCACCGACGGTACCCATCTTGCCTTCGCCTATTGGAATTGAAAACTCCAGTTCCGGATAAACTGAGTAGCCATCCACTTTGCGGAGATCATACCGCAATCCCGAGCCACGCAATGCCGGTCCTGTTACGCCACAATTAATGGCGAGATCCAAGGGCAATACGCCCACATTTGCCGTACGATCAACAAAGATCCGATTTTCAACAAGCACCACCTCCAGTTCCCTGAGCCTGGGTAAGAAATATTTTACGAACTCAAGGCACCGCTCTTCAAATCCAACCGGAAGATCATAGAACAATCCTCCGATCCAGACATAATTATACAACAATCGCGCGCCCGAGGCCCATTCAAAAAGCCGAAGTATATGTTCACGATCACGCATGATCCAAAAAAATGGTGTAAATGCGCCGATATCCATCCCATAGGTACCGATCGCAATCATATGTGATGCAATGCGGTTTAATTCACTCATCAAAACCCGAACATACTCCACGCGTTTGGGAATCTGGTCCGCTATACCCAACATCCGTTCCACACCCATTGCATAGATGTGTTCATTATTCATTGCCGTTACATAGTCACACCGGTCGACAAAAGGAATGATTTGATTGAACGGAAGATTCTCGGCATGTTTTTCAAAGCACCGGTGCAGATATCCAATATGAGGCACAACCTCCCTGATCACTTCACCATCCATCAACACCTCAAGTCGAAGAACACCATGCGTGGAGGGATGCTGCGGACCTATGTTAATAATCATTTCTTCCGCGCGAAGATTCTCTTCCCTCAACTTGTTGGGCTCGGAGAGAAGAAGATTATCAGGTTTGAATTGGTATTGTATTCGATCAGTAGGCATGTGTACGTCAGCAAAAATTGATCATTAGTACCAGCACTTCAATATTCCACTTTCACTCCACGATAATACTCCTGGTGCTGATAATCCTTTCTCAGCGGGTGTCCTTCCCAATCCGCCGGCAAAAGTATTCTTCGTAAATCAGAATGATTGATGAAATTTATTCCCAAAAGATCATAGGCCTCCCGTTCGTGCCAGTCGGCCGTCTTCCAAATGTGGCTCACCGTGTGTACCTCGGGATTATCACGGGGAACAACGACCCTTATGGTGAAATGATGATTGAAGGGAATAGAATACAAATTATAAATAACCTCCATGGTTCCCGCCTCAACGCCATTGTCAATTCCTGTAACACAGGAGAGCATATCGAAATAGGAGGAAGGATTCTCATGAAGAACTTTACAGATGTCAACCAGGTCATCTGGCAAAATGACGATTCCTTTTGGCGTGAGATTCAGATCCTCCTTCACTTCACTTCTGGCGACACTTTTTACCAGTAATACAATTGATTCAAACTCAGCCATGCTGTTTTTCTTTAGCCATCAATTTTTCCAATGCCGCAGGCGCCATCAAACTTTCACTTCTTATCTTTTCCTGCAATTTCAAGAATCCGCCAATCAGGGCCTCAGGTCTCGGCGGACAACCGGGCACATACACGTCAACGGGAATGATCCGGTCCACTCCTTTAACAACGTGATAACCGTGTTGCCAATACGGCCCTCCACAATTGGAACAAGAGCCCATCGAAATCACATATCGCGGCTCTGCCATTTGCTCATATAATCTTCTGATCCGGTCAGCCATTTTAAACGTAACCGTTCCTGCGACGATCATCACATCTGCCTGTCGAGGTGAAGCGCGTGGCGCCATTCCAAATCGATCCATGTCATACACTGTAGTACCCGTCACCATAAACTCAAATGCGCAGCACGCAATACCAAAAGTCATTGGAAACATGGACGAAAGGCGCGCCCAGTTGATGAGGTCATCGAGTTTAGTGATGATTACTCCACCATGTTCAAATTGCTGGTCAAGTAGACCCATTGTGATTTAAGAATTGGTTATGATGAATTTTTGATCTATGACGGTCGTGAATTTTTGTCATCACCAGGTTGCGCTTATTTATACTGTTCATTAATCTTGTCATAAAAGTCCTTTGGAACCGGCGACTTAAATTCTGTTGGCCTTGGATCGGGTTTCACCCAGTCGAGAAGTCCGTTTATCCAGGCATAAACGAGTCCAAGAAAAAGAATGAGAAGGAAGATGCCCATCTCAATCAAGGTAAACCATCCCCACAAACCGTTCGTTTTCGCGATCAATTCTTTCCGGGCAAAAATCGTTGCCCAGGGAAATAGAAACACCAATTCAACCTCAAACAAAATAAAGATCAA
>DASUGQ010000014.1:0-9855 GCA_036273935.1 Cyclobacteriaceae bacterium
GGACAGTCCCAGGATGTTGAGACCGGTATAAATGCGGTTCCGGAGCAGATGACGCCGCGCGACACGAAGAAAACGCTGTATCATAACGCTCCACCTGACAATGATGATGCCATGGATAATGGATCAAAAAACAATTTCAAATTGTGAATGGAAATCGAAATTACGTTCCTCACGAGACTCGTCACCATTACATCACCCGGATCTTCGTCCGTCTTTTTTACGAAAATGGTCAGCCTTGATCGATTACGGGCATCGCCATTGCAATCTGCGCAAAATTCCTTTGCCAAGACTTGTCTGAGTACTATTCTTGAACCTCATCTCCAAAATTTTGATCATCCATAAACTTATTGATCAGAATCGTTAGTTTATCGATTGCCGTTGGGCTTAATAATTGCAGCCCCTTGATGATTGGCATCTCCCCTGAGTCGACGAAATCGATTTCGCCATCCCAGCTCTTTTTGAATTCAATCTCATTTAGTTCGTCTAGAATTCTGTTGAAGTCGTTTACAAAGTGAATCTCCCTTTCTTCTTTCAGTACGCTCATAAATTTCATTTTAAAGTGATCGACAAAGAAGGGTTCTGGTGTCACAAGTAAATTACATTTTGAATTCTATTCCGCAACATCCAAATCGACATGTATACTAATTCGTCTATGACCTGTCTATAAATGGACAGATTTTAAGGCGTTTAAACAATTATGGAAGATATATCCTGCGTGTCTGCCGGGATGTCCTTCAAGTGAATAATTACATTAATGAGATCAAATTCGCGTTGTTTAATATTTATCAACACCTCATAAAAACAAAAGGCCTTTGTCTCCTTAACCTTTTGCGATGTGCTTAACGAGATTCACTAAGGACCTATTAATCAATTAATACACGACAAAGGCGACCTGTCTCTTAAGTATTTTGCACTGACGTGATTTTAACAATGTGGCTTTAATACAACTTATGGTCTATTTGGCAGTACCTAGAGCGCAAATGGTTCCATCGAAAAAGAAAACCGTTCAAAAAATAGCCGAAAGATCAGATAGCTGATCAGTGGCTTCTCCGGCGTGATTGAAATGACCCTTTATTGAAATTCAATGGGGACCTTCCAACGTTTCTTTGAAGCGGTCTTACTACGAGCATACGTTGAGCTCCCGCCCGAGCACACAATAGAAATTGAATAATACCTGAATTCAGTGATAACCATGAACAAAAATGATTTGCGCAGGATCAAGACAACGATGTGGCTGCTTTGCAAAACGTCATTGGCGATCCATATTTTGTTGCCTGGCACGCGGTAAATTTTCAAAAAGTTTAAATATCTTTCGTAACATGAGTACGCCGATTAACAAGGATGCTATTCGCAAATTTATCCGAGGGATTGGCGGTCGCCAAGTCATATATTTTTTCGCAATTACTTCCTTCTCCGCAGTACTCATGGTTACCGTCAACTTATATACGATCAAAATCAATTCTTGTATCCGTGCCTATATAAACGGGGAATCAATGTATGCTAAAGGGGAGAAAGATGCTGCTCAAAGCCTTATCCTCTATCTTCATTCCCGAAATGAAGAGGACTATGAGCACTTTGTTAAAGCGCTGGCCACACCCATAAATGATGGCCATGCGAGAATTAACATGAATCGCGGTGCAAGGCGTGAGTTAGTTAAAGATAATTTTATTCTTGGCAAAAATCATCCGGATGATGTAGATAATTTGATCTGGCTTTACGAAAATTTTAAGAACCTCCCATTCATGAAAAAGTGTATTAACATCTGGTCGGAGGGTGACTCCTTGATTGAAATAAAAAATAATCTTGGCGTGGAAGCTCATTCAAAAATTTCGAATAACTCATTTAACCACAATGATGAGATCGATCTGATGCAGAGAATACTTTCTAACAACAATGAACTCTCACAGCTTGAAAGTTTATTTTCTTATACGCTGGGGGAAACAGCCAGAGCACTGAATGTATATCTCATAATTTTTAATATCGTGATAATTTTGCTCTTGTTTATTCTTGTCTATTCTTATGCCGCCTCCATATTGATAAAATTGCGGAGCAGAAATTATGAATTAAAATTATTGAACGTGAGGATGGATTCTATGATTTACTCGGTATCCCATGACCTCAAATCACCAATAGCCTCTGTCCAGGGATTGATCAATCTCTGCCAGATAGAAGGTGATTCCAGACGGGTGAATGATTATTTGACCAAAATGTCTGCTGCGCTTGAGAAGCTGAATTCATTTATTCAACAGCTCATTGAATCAAAAAAGAACGAGTCGCCGGAGAGTCAGTCTACAGCGATCAACCTCAGCAATCTTGTTGATCAATCTTTTCAACAGCACCGTTATATGAAGGAAGCGGCTGGAATAGTTTTTTCTAAGGAAATTCAAGTTGAATCATTCAACTCGGATGAATATCTGCTTAAAACGATCCTTGATAACCTGATCTCCAACTCAATAAAATACCACGACAAAACTAAGCAGGTACGTGAGGTTAAGGTCCATGCCAAAAAGGTGGGCAACGATCTCATTCTTGATATCTCGGATAATGGTCAAGGTATTGAGGCTGCCAAGCAAGGCCTGATATTTGAGAAGTATTTTACAACTGACAAACGACAGGTCAGTTCAGGTTTGGGCCTTTCAATCGTCAAGGAAAGCGTTAGCAAACTGGGTGGCGTCATCCAGGTTCATTCGGTGGAGGGTACAGGCACCAGGTTTATTGTTACCTTACCACTCAGCGTTTAGCTTTGTCCCGGTCCTTTTGCTTGGATACCTGAATCTTATCTTATGGCGTATGGGGTTCGTTATAAGGAAAGTGAATCTGATATCTTTAAGTATGCCATCATGAACTTTCTCAAAATCCCTTTCTATATACTCGAAACTTCGGCTTCCACCTGACATACACGATACGCTTAGATCAAATCTCATTTAGCGATGCATTTGGAGGGTCTTTAACCGTCATGGTTTCGAAGTACAAAAGAAATGAACTGCTTGGTCAGCCTCATAACATCGTACGCCACCCTCCAATACTGGATGAATGACGGCCAAAATTTGTTCAGACTTTTACTATCACTGTATTAGAACAGGCTTTCATACTCCAGGTCCAGCAGTGCCTCAACGATATTGACGGCTCGTACGACGTTCCACGTCGCCTTTTGTTGTAGCCCATCATTATCGGCGGATCGCAGTGCGGTCAAAATATTACTGAGATGATTCATTTTGGCGCTCGGAAATCTACTTTCGCTGGTCAAAAGACCTTGAAGGAACTGATTAATTATGCCTCGGATTTGTTGATCATCACCGGCTGCCTTAATCTTTATTAGAATATTGCTCACCATGGTTGAATTAGAAAAAAATTTAGCTTCACCAACCTGGCCACCTTATTGATGGCCAGGTTACCTAAGCGGTGAAGGTTTACAGACTATCTTTACAAGTTAAGAGCAAAGAAATTAGCCTCTGTTGAGTTAAGTCAATCAAGATATTGACTTATTTCTATGGACGGCATTCCTTGAGCCGGTTATGATTTAACTGACCAAACAATTTTTCCGGAAAAACTGTTTTCCCATCAGTCATTACTTAAGTTCAGGTTCTCATCATTGTTAATCGTCGCTAGGCCCTCAGTTCCCTCATAGACTTCGTTAAATGGGAGGACGCTCACGAACTTTAGCCTTATACTGCCTGAAAACTTCTATTGCCAAATTGATATTCGCTTTTTCCTCTTCCCTTGATGCTTCCGTGTTAGCGATGCGGAGTGAAATGATCATATTCATGATGAAGAGTGCTTCCCCGTTGGAACCCCTTGATTCTCTGAACACACGCAATGTGTCCTTGATCAATTCCAAAAGCTGTATCTCGTTGGACGCAGCCTTGATTTTAAGAATTGCCATCTCACAGAAATGTACCATCAAGCGAGACTTGAATGACAGAAGCAAGTTAGAAAATCGGTTCTGCAATCCATGGCAAAAAAAGTCAATGTTGTAATTGATAAAAGTCAATGATATTATTGACCGGTTGTGTTAAATTCGTTTTTTGAATAAGAACGTTTTTATCAGTCGACCATGCTTACCAATTTTCTATCCGATAATTTCAGGCTAACAACCAACCAGATATTCGATGGGCTTACAACAGAAGAACAAGAAACTTTAATGGAATCTGGAGTTACCCACACCTACAAAAAGGGGGAAATAATATTTCGGGAAGGAGGCATTCCGACCGGCATATATTATGTCAACAGCGGAAGGGTAAAGAAATACAAAGCTACAGTTAAGGGAGGAGAACAGATATTCTACGTGTGCGGAGAAGGAGAACTCCTGGGGTACCACGCTCTGTTGGGGGAGGAACGTTATCCTGATTCCGCCGCTACGATTGAAAATGGAAGAATCACCTTTATCCCGAAAGAAAATTTCTTGCAAGTCTTACGGAACTCAAGTGTTCTTTCAAATAGATTATTGAAAGCTCTTGGCCATGAATTCAGTTTATTCATTAACAGCATAACTAACCTGGCCACGAAGACCGTGAGAGAACGGCTGGCCTTTGATCTGTTAATTCTCGATGAGAAATTCAAAGCGCCGGGTAAAAGGGACCAGCCAGGTGAAATAAATATGTCCAGGACAGACTTGGCCAATATGGTTGGTACAGCAAAAGAAAGCCTGGTGAGGCTGCTTCAGGATTTCAAAAAGATCGGGCTCATTGAAAAAACGGATAAAACGATCATGGTACTGGATAAGAAAGGAATGATTAAGGAAGCAAACCTAATGGGCATGGAGTCAAAGAAATGGTGAGCGCCCATGGCGATTTCTATTTGCGAAAGCCCTCAGTCCCTATGGGACTTTACGATGACCAGATCTTTGACATATATCCTGAACGTATAACCACAACTTCGGTTCACCGGTGACCTGCACATATCCATTTAATAGGAGCCACGTTCAAACTCTTTTTTGAAATCCAGCCTGGACAAATCCATGAATGGGATCGAAAAGGAGCAGCGTAAAGAAAAGTCACCTCCGGACTTCCGAATAATCGGATCGCTTTCGCAGTGTCAAAGATCACACAGAGTACAATTCGGAGAAGCCAGAACGGGAATCATAATAGAGAATGTTCCCTCAACGACACAGCGGATTGCATAGAGACTATCCTAAATAATTTTTTAACATTTTGCTGCTCGAAGTATGCCGGAGCCGTCGAATTCCTTTTTCTTTGATTTGTCTAACCCTTTCTCTGGTCAGTTCAAATTTATTGGCAATTTCTTCAAGGGACATGGGGTCGTCTCCGCCAAGTCCAAAGTAGAGTGAAATAACATCGGATTCTTTTTTTGTCAAAGTGGAAAGGACCCGTTGAATCTCCCGATGTAATGAATCGTTCAGCAATCCAGAATCTGGTGTTTCCTCGGATTCGTTCTCCAGAATATCAAGCAAACCATTTTCTTCTCCCTGAACAAACGGGGCATTCACAGAAACTTGCCGCATCCCCATGCTGATCGTTTGGGTAATTTCGTCAGGGACAGTACCCAGAACCTCCGCCAGCTCATCAAGCGAAGGCTCACGTTGGAATTGTTGCTCCAGTTGGGAAAAAGTCCGGTTGACTTTATTAAGGTTTCCCACCCTGTTTAACGGAAGCCGTACTGTCCGCGACTGTTCAGCGAGGGCCTGCATAATCGATTGACGTATCCACCAGACAGCATACGATATAAATTTGAACCCTCGTTTTTCATCAAACCGAATAGCGGCCTTGATCAATCCATAGTTCCCTTCGTTGATCAGATCACCAAGCGACAGGCCATTGTTCTGGTATTGTTTTGCAACCGATACGACAAATCTCAGATTGGCGCTTACCATCTTTTCAAGTGCGGCCTGATCTCCCTCCCTAATCCGTTGAGCAAGTTTGATTTCCTCATTGGCAGAGATAAGATCTATTTTGCCGATCTCGTTCAGGTACTTGTCGATCGATTGACTTTCGCGATTGGTGACCTGCCTGGAAATCTTCAGTTGCCTCATTATTCTTCGATATAACGCTAATTGATCCTATCCTTTCAATATGATCATTAACACAGCTTGTTTAAAATCATCAATTCAAATCAAGGAAAATTGTATAGTCTTACTATGGTTTTTGGAGTTTCTTGAAAAGGTCAATCGCCACATCCATGTTCTGTTTCATCTTTTCGGACACTTCTTCTGTTTTTGCCCGGTCAAGATTCCTTTCCATATTGAGGAAGAACCGTTGAATGATATGTCCGTTTACCTGTTTAATTTTTAATCGTTCGATGGAATCATCAATAACGTTTTCGATCTCTTTTTCGTTCGTCGCCGATTTGATCTGATCGAGAACGGTCTGCCGGAAGTATACCATAACTAAACTCTGGTAACGGATACTAGTTTCTCTTTATGATAAAAGCCGCTGTCCAGCTTTGCCTTCAGCAAAGAGAAAGCTTTCAAAGTCTCGTCCACATCATCAAAGGTGTGGGAGGCGGTCGGAATGATCCTGAACATAATGACATGCTTGGGAACAACAGGGTAGATAACTACCGAACAAAAAATTCCATAGGTCTCACGCAGATCCATGGCCATGTTGGCCGCTTCACCAACGCCACCCTTGAACAATACAGGCGTAGGAGGTGATTGAGAATCGCCGATTTCGAACCCGCTCTGACGCAGACCATCCTTTACCGCAGCCATGATTCGTTTCAGGTTCACCCGCAATTCGGGCTTTGACCGGAGAAGGTCAAGTCGTTTTAAGCCTCCGATGACTAACGGCATGGGTAAGCTCTTCGCATAAATCTGTGACCTGACCGAGTAACGCAGATATTTAAGAATATTCTTATCACCCGCTACAAATGCTCCAATACTTGCCATCGATTTGGCAAAAGTGGCAAAGTATAAGTCAATCAGGGGTTGCACTCCTTGCTCTTCACCAACCCCGGCACCAGTTTCCCCCATGGTTCCAAAACCATGGGCATCGTCTACCATGAGCCGGAAATTGTAATGCTTCTTTAGCTCGACAATTCCCTTTAGATTTCCTAAACTCCCTGACATGCCGAACACTCCCTCGGTTACCACAAGGATTCCTCCACCAGACTCATTAGCCAGTTTTGAAGCTCGTTGAAGTTGCTTTTCTAAGCTCTGCATGTCGTTGTGGGCATACACAAAACGCTTACCCATGTGAAGCCTCACACCATCGATAATGCAGGCGTGCGCCTCAGCGTCGTACACAATAACATCCCTACGGTCTACCAGTGCGTCGATGATCGAGAAGACACCCTGGTAGCCGTAATTCAAAAGCATCGCATCTTCCTTCTTTACAAAATCGGCAAGCTGCCTTTCAAATTCGAGATGATGAATGGAATTACCGGACATCATTCTGGCACCCATTGGGGAGGCCAGCCCATATTTGGCGGCCGCTTCAGCGTCGGCCCGCCTGACCTCCGGATGATTGGCCAAACCCAGGTAATCATTTAAGCTCCAGTTCAACACTTCCATGCCGTTGAATTTCATTCGCGGGCCGATGTCTCCTTCCAGTTTAGGAAAAAAGAAATAGTCCTCCGGTAAATGGGCGTATCGGGCCAGAGGGCCCTCCGCCATGTTTAGCTTATCAAATAAATCTTTCATCCTGATCTTGGATTAAATAATGCCTGCTTTCAAATTGGGGGCAAAAATAGCTGAACGGAGATCATCATCCGTTGAGTTTCGATGGCATATGGTATTGACTTAAGTCAACAAGTCTATTGACGTTAATAGTAAGGCCACCAACCTGTTTTGATAAAGGAGCATGTTGAACACAAGAACCTATCGGAGATTCAGATCAATCGCGATTGATGGCTAAATCGAGTATTTCTAAGCCTGGCTCTTGAACTTATTTATAACTTATATGCTATTGGCTTTCATCAAAGTTTCAACTTTTTTATACTTCCGCTTGTATATATCAATTAATAGTCCATAAATTTCATCAATCCACACGGCTAAAATCTACAAAAGTTATCTTCTTCGTTTAATCAATTCAAGCACGCCATTGATGAAAGTCAGTGGATGTACTGGGTTCCCAGGGACAAACAAATCGATGTGATGATCGCTCAGAAATGAGCGGTTTAAAGCGAGGCTTCCTTGAAATATGCCGCCGCTGATGGCATCGGTCCCGACCAGAATAATGATCTTAGGTTCAGGCACGGCTTCATAACAACTTAGTAGCGGATCGGCCATATTAGTGGTGATGGGGCCGGTGATCACAATGCCATCGGCGTGACGTGGAGAGGCCACAAACTCTATCCCAAATCTACCCATGTCAAAATTAACATTTCCGCATGCATTTAATTCGAGCTCACAACTGTTATCTCCACCGGCAGATACCTGGCGTAGCTTTAAAGATCCTCGGAAATAACGGGAGATTTCTTCCCTTATTAAATCCGGATTCATTAGTGCTGGGTTGACGTCGTTCTCTTTAATGATCAGACTGTCCCGGTTGTTGCTGGCCATTTTGTAATTCTTCGTAAACTTTATCTTACCCGGAAAAGCAAAGGCACATTCACCGCAAAATGTGCACTTGCCGAGATCGATGCTAACCGGAGCGGTTGATATGGCACCCGTGGGACAAATATCTTTCAACGCCTCACCATCCACTTCTCCGTCGGTTATCATGGGTATACCCCTGAAGACTCCCGGCAAGTCGGCCTTTGTTGCATCTGGTATGAATTGCTTTCCTTGATGAAACAGTATTTTTAGGTTCCCGATCATCTGACTATTAATTAAAGGTCATGTCCACAATAACTTAGATTAAAACTCTTGTTGCACACCGGAAAATCGGATATTTCATTGTTCCTAACGGACAGGGCAAGTGCGAGCCAATTGTGCATCGATGGATCCTTGATCTTATAGTTGACCAACGCTCCATTTTCATCCGTAATGGCACAATGACAAATTTCACCTCTCCACCCTTCAGTCAGGGAAACGCAAAGCCTCTCGCCCCCCGGCACGAGGGCCGGCTTTAAGCCATGCATTTTCTGTTGAGGGGTCTGCCGAATAATCTTGCGCATATAATAGATGGATTGCGTGATCTCATCGTGGCGGAGTTTGGTCCGGGAATAGGCATCACCGTGATGCTTCACAATGGTGATGGGGTTGAAAAGATTGTACAAACCATGAGCATGGGTGACACGAATGTCTCGCATGACGCCAGACGATCGGGCCGCCATGCCGACCACACCAACGGAAGCCGCCAGATCATGCTGGATGACACCGGTTCTTTCCAGGCGAGCAAGGACACTGGGCAGGCGATGAAATTCTTTCCATATCTCGTCAAAATCCGGTTCGTATTGATCAAGTACTCCTTCCAGTTGGCTTGCAAGCTCCCTGGAAAAAGGGAAATGATTTTCCCCTGCCCTGATGAGCCCTTTGGCTAACCTGTTGCCACACCATTCCTGGAAAAAATTAATAACGGGAGTGCGCAGCCTTCCGAAGACAGCACTTCCCAGCTGGTAGCCGATGTCTGTACAGATAGCGCTTAGATCACCTGTATGAACAGCAATCCGTTCAAGTTCCAGTGCAATGATTCTTGCAAACTGCAGATCATCGGGGGGAGTAAACCCACACAAACTTTCCCAAAGATTAACAAACGCTGTTGTATGCCCCGCAACCATGTCTCCTGAAATGGATTCTGCCAGTGTAGTACGCTGCAAAAGTTTCTTTTTACGCAAGAACAGATCTTCGATCCCCCGGTGCTGATAGCCTAACTGAATTTCAAGGTGAAGAATCTGTTCACCGTTGCAAATGAAACGAAAATGACCCGGTTCAATAATGCCCGCATGAATGGGACCTACGCCGACTTCATGCAGCTCTTCACTTTTTATCTGGTAAAATGGATAGTTTTCAATCAC
>DASUGQ010000015.1:0-5721 GCA_036273935.1 Cyclobacteriaceae bacterium
TATCTATTTTAAAAACCTTTGATTAATCCTCCCGACCTGCCAATGACTTTCTTTTTTCTTTCAGATGTTTTACAATTAATTCAGCGTGAATTCTGGAATTCTCAATAAACCACTTGTTTGTTTTTAGTCCTCCGCAAACTAACGAGGTGATGACCGCAAAAGAAGTGAATGGAGAGTTCAAAGGTTTGAAATTACCAAAGGAGGTAGTCAACAAGATTTTTCATGACAATGCTGTTAAATGGTTTAAACTATAATCATCGATGAAAAAGATTTTACTCGCGTTGCAATTCCTTCTCGTCTTGTCAGGCTGCATCGGTCAACAGGCAAAACCCATTCGCCTGATTATTCGCGGTGATGACATGGGCTATTCTCATGCCGGAAATGTCGCACTCATTAAGTGTTTTAAAGAAGGCATAGAAACTTCGATTGAAGTCATTGTTCCGTCGCCCTGGTTTCCCGAAGCCGTAAAGATGCTTGCCGAAAATCCCAATGTTGATGTCGGAATCCATCTTGCAATCACCAGCGAATGGGACAATGTGAAATGGCGGCCGGTCAGTGATTGCAAAAGTCTCACCGATCCGGACGGATATTTTTATCCCATGATCTGGCCAAATAAAAATTATCCGGGCCTAGCCGTTAAAGAAAACAAATGGACATTGGCCGATGTAGAGAAAGAGTTCCGTGCGCAAATTGAATTAGCCTTAAAAAAAATTCCACGCATCAGTCATGTTTCCGGACATATGGGTTGCACGAACCTCAGCGATTCAGTAAGTCAAATGGTGAAAAGGCTCACGAAGGAGTACAAGATCGATATTGACCTGGCAGAATTGGGAGTTGACTATGCAAGCTACAAAGGAGCACACAAAACCCTGGAGGAGAAAACGGACAGCTTCAGTAAAATGATTGATTCACTTGAGCCTGGAAAAACGTATCTCTTTGTGGATCATCCCGGCTTAGACTCACCGGAACTTAGATCCATTCATCACATTGGCTACGAAGATGTGGCGGTTGACCGGCAAGGTGTAACGTCGTTGTGGACCGATCCTAAGATCAGGGAGCTGATCAGGAGGAAAGGAATTCAATTGATATCGTATGAGGATTTGAAAGGAAAGTGATTGCTGCACCGACCTCGCGAAGGAGGAGGCAGTCCTCGTGGTTTAATATCGACGATGTCCCTTTTCTAATTAAATAATATCTCGTCCACAAACAACCATCCCTTCTCCCCTTTGTTCGAATGCCATGAAGGTAATTTAGATATCGGCTCAGCTATTATTTTAAGGTAAGCAAGTGGTTGTTCCTTGAATGTGCAAGCCAAACCCCTTTGGTTAGAGACATAGCCGGTAGGTTGAACAGGCTCAATAGTGCTCAACAGAATGAGATGGTTTTTATCCGTTCCGCCCCACACCTGAACGCGTTTCGCCGGAAAGATAAACGCCCCAACATCACAATTTGTACTTAACGTTACACTTTGCAGGTCTACCGGTTTTTTAAATTGAACAATAGTTTCCATATGATCCTGACGAAAGCCTAACCACCCTTCGCGGCTGCCATAGTTCACATCGCCGCTCTCGCCGTCCATTAACGATTCAGCTCCTTTAGCCATGTAACGTTTCTCCGGAAGCGTTAGCATGATAATGCTGTCAGGTTTGTAAGTCGTTTTGTAAAACGTCGCCCCTGATACCTCGCTGCCATACCATCCGTCCTTGTACGCTTTGGTTTTCAACAACGTAATCGAGGATGTCGCTTTAATAGGGCCTTCGTAAATGGGCGAGTTAATGCTGTCCGGGTCCGATCCATCCAGTGTATAGCGGATTGTTGTTCCCTTCACCGGGTGTGTTATGGAAACAGAAAAATCTGATGAATAGATCTTTTTGTCGTTGTCGATCCGCGCTGGCGGAAGATGAAGTACTTTTGACAGGTCCGGGGTAAACCCAGTCTCAACTACCACCTGATCGAGATTTTTTTCAAGAGATTTAATGTCATTTTGCGTTAGAGGGGTATTCCAGATATAAAGTCTCTTGAGACTCTTCAATCGTGATAATGATGACAGGTTTTCCCGCGTGACTTTCGTTGATGACAACGAAACGTATTCGAGGTGATTCAATGAATTCAGTGCAATGAGTCCAATCCCCGTAATGTTGCTGAAGTTTAGATTCAACCTTCTGAGATTTTCAAATCGTGCAATAATTTTAAGGTCTTCATCAGTGACGGGCATCTTGTTGAGATCCAGACTAACGATTTGTTTCTGAACCGGTGACAGCTCCTCCAGTTTCTGGCCTGAATAGGTTGTAGCATTGTAGATATTCACAAACAACGCAGGCGAATTGATCGATAAAGGTTCAACCACCCGGTACGCCGTATTAAGGTCCGATATTGTCTTTACATCTGCTGGCGCGAAAGTATAAACCTCCTCCACGTTTCCCGGTTGAATTCGTTGCTCCGACAGCGTCCGTAAAGTGTCCCCTGGAAGGAGTTCTACAATTTTTTTTGTGAAGTCACTGCCTCCTTTGATCCAATATCTTAAAATGTTAATATCCGTTTCCGTAAGCTGTGATTTGTTTTTGGGTGGCATGTGTTTTTTGTCTTCCAGCGGAAGGTGAATGCGCTTCATCAAAAGGCTTTCATTTGCATCACCTGGGTCAAAGAGTTTTCCGTCCTTTCCACCTTTCACAATACCCTCTGTACTCGTAAGAATAAGATTACCTTTTGCTTTAGATGGGTTATGACAAGCGGCACACTTTTCAGCTATGATGGGTGCAATAACGTGATCATACACCAGTGCCTCATCAAATGAAACTGCCGTAGTCCCGTTGATCAATCGAACTGGTGCCAGTAAAAAATCCTCGCCGTGTGTCAACTCCGCGCCAAGGTGCCCTGCCACCAATAGACAAAGTGTTATCAATCCGCTGCCAATCCTTCCCCATGTAAGTGAAAATCCACCACTTACCAGGTAATACCAGGCTGATGCAAGAAACCCAACGCCTATTCCCATCCACTTATGCCACGCCAGAATTGCTCCCGCGTATCCATTTTCGCGGGAGAGGAATATTCCCATGATAATTGTCAATGACGACGTAAGTGCACCCAGTAAAATCAAAACACGAACTCCATCATCGCCGACGACCTTTTTACCATAGGATTGAAAAAGATAAAGCGCTGCGGCCAGCAATAAAATGACAATGGGAAAATGTAAAAACAGAGGATGCATACGACCAAATACCTGCAACCAGGATGGCAGGACCAGCTGATTTTCAAAAACCAACAAGAATACTATCAGCACATTAAGGCTGAACAATAAATGTTCCGCTATTCCTACCAGTTTCCGCATGCAACCAACAACTTAATTAATGTTCGGGAGGGCTTTACAAAAATCTATACACGCTTGAATTTATAAGGGTAAACTTTCCCGGAGGCCCACTGCGCAACATAAAGATTTTCATCTTTGTCAACACACACATCGTGCGGGTGAACAAATATTTTCTCGGCCTGCGCCATAGGCTGGAGTTTTCCTGCGACATCGTAGGTTGGAGTTGTTCCGCCAATATTTGATACAACTTTATTTTGCTTATCAAGAATCGTAACGAAGCCGGTCTTTTCGGCACTCAAATCCGGTGACCGCAAAACCGCCGCGTAAAGGTAATCTCCTTTGATGACCGGACGGCAAACACACGCACCCGGCAAGTGAATGACGTCAATTAATTTACCGTCCATTGAGAAACGTTTAAAGCAATTTCGTGTTCGATCCGTTACCAGTAGCGTCGGTGAACCTTGCCGCCTGTCGATACAAATGCCATGAGCATTATCAAGTTTCTCGTCGCCCTCACCCCGTCCGCCAAAATAGTTGATCAGTTTTCCAGAAGCATCATAATGTAAAATGTATTGCGCGCCATAACCGTCGGCAATATAAAACTCTCCCTTATCGGTCACAGCAACTTCTGTCGGTACAAAAGTCTCATTTGTTGGATAAAGGTTGTCTTCACCGGGCGGATCGATCGTCAGTAACGTTTCACCTTTCAGTGAAGTCTTGTATACCTGGTGTTTCACGGTATCCGTTATGAACAGTACGTCGCCTGCCAGGGTCAAACCATGAGCACCGGGAAAGGCATGACCCCAGGTGGTGAGGAGCTTTCCCGAGGTATTAAAAATCAGAACATTATTTTTTGTTTCATTCGTCAACAAAAGAATTCTGCCCGATGCATCCTGAACCATTTCATGGCAATCATTTACCGGATTTTTTAATGGATCAGCCTTAGCCCATTGGGAATCAAAGGTATATTGCATATTGTTGTGACCATACACCGGACCTTTGTCCTTTGCATAGAGGTCACGGGTAATGTACAGGCTGGCTGTTAGCAAGCCGGTGCTCTTAATAAATGTTCGTCTCTTCATATGCTGTCGATTTATCACGCCAGTACACCCCGTACGACCTGTCCCGATACATCCGTGAGTCTGTAACGACGTCCAAGGTGTTTGAATGTAAGCCTTTCATGATCCAGTCCCATCAGATGAAGAACTGTGGCCTGGAAATCATGAACGTGCACAGGATCTTTTACGATGTTGTAACCAAACTCATCGGTCTCACCATATAATCCTGGCTTTACGCCCGCGCCCGCCATCCACAGACTGAAACAGCGGGGATGATGATCGCGCCCGTAGTTATCCGCTTTGAAAGTTCCCTGGCAATAATTTGTTCGTCCGAACTCCCCTCCCCAGATCACAAGGGTTTCATCCAGAAGACCTCGTTGCTTGAGGTCCGTGATGAGCGCGGCCGATGCCTGATCCACATCTTTGGCCTGGCCTGCCATTTCATTGGGCAAATTCCCATGCTGATCCCATCCCTGGTGATAGAGCTGAACGAAGCGAACCCCGTTCTCAGAAAGTTTTCGCGCCAATAAACAATTCGCTGCAAATGTTCCCGGCACAAGGCAATCCGGTCCATACATCCTGATAATATCATCTGGTTCTTTTGAAACATCAGTTATCTCGGGCACAGCGGTCTGCATGCGATAAGCCATCTCATATTGCTGAACCTTGGTATTAATCTCTGGATCACCAAATTCTTCGTAAGACATGGCATTCAACTCAGCCAGCTTGTCCAACATTTTTCTCCGGTCCGGCATGTCCATGCCATGTGGGTTATTGAGATACAATACCGGCGACTCCCCGCTGCTAAACTGAACCCCCTGATGGATCGATTCCAAAAATCCGTTCGTCCATAATTTTGCATAGACACCCTGGCCATTTCCTTTTCCGCGTGACAACAAAACGCAAAACGCGGGAAGATTTTTATTTTCACTTCCCAATCCGTAACTCAACCATGCCCCCATACTTGGGCGGTTTCCTACCTGCGCTCCACTTTGAAAAAATGTCAAAGCCGGGTCATGATTAATTGCTTCTGTATGCATGGAACGGATGATACAAAGGTCATCCACAATACTCGCCGTGTGCGGAAAGAGATCACTGATCCATGCGCGAGCTTCACCGTATTGTTTGAAATCATAGTATGATCCCACCAGGGGAAAAGATTTTTGGCCTGAAGTCATGCCGGTCAAACGTTGTCCGTGTCTGATTGACTCTGGCAATTCCTTCCCCATCATTGTCCTCAGCAAAGGTTTATAGTCGAACGTCTCCAACTGTGAAGGCGCTCCATTCTGGAACAGGTAGATAATGCGTTTTGCTTTCGGGGCGAAGTGCGGCAAACCCACGGGCATCCCTTCGATG
>DASUGQ010000016.1:0-22012 GCA_036273935.1 Cyclobacteriaceae bacterium
TTATGAATTGAACCTGCCACAGGGTCATTTTGATATTGTCTATCAATATCTCGGTTATGAAACACAGGTCCGGCCAATTGAAATTTCAGAGTCATTTCTTGAAATTAACATCACGTTGAAAACGCAGGTAACTGTTCTGCAAACAGTAATCGTCAGGGCAGGGAACGAAGATCCGGCATACACGATCATGCGGAAAGCAATTGCCAAGGCCAACTACCATCGAAATCAGTTGGACAGTTACGCGGCGCGGGTTTACATAAAAGGGGCGGGCAAGCTTACGGACTATCCGTGGCTGGCAAAACGTGCGCTTGAAAAGGAGGGCGTAGAAAAAGATCGGGTATACGTGTCTGAATCGGTCAGTGAAATAAAATACACCAGGCCAAATAAGTTCGAAGAGAATGTGATCTCCATATATAGCGATGGAAAAGATAATAACACTTCCCCCAATCCATTTATTTATGGGAGCTTTTATGAATCAGAAATTGGTGGAACCATTTCACCATTGTCGCCCAAGGCGTTTTCATATTATCGTTTTGAATACTTAGGTACATTCAAAGATCGTGAGTATGAAGTCAGCCGGATAAAAGTTACTCCGCGTTCCCGAGGGGATAATGTTGTTGAAGGAACCATCAACATTGTTGAAAACTGGTGGAGTATCCACAGCCTCGATTTCAAAACTACCAAGTACGGTATCGGATTTTTGGTGAATTCTGTCTATGCACCGATTGAGGACAAAGTTTGGTTGCCAATCTCCTTTCGATTTACCGTGGATGGAAAAGTTTTCGGTTTCGAGTTTGAATATAAATACCTGGCCTCTATCAGTGATTATAAGATACAGTTGAATCCTGAATTATACGTGGAGCCTGAGCAGATGGAAGTGGTTGATGAAACTTTAGAGAAAGAGCATGCAAAACAAATTGAAAAGAAGTTTGATATGAAAGGGGATGAACTTCAGCAGCGTCTTGAGTCGGGGAAAGAGATCACACGAAAGGAACTGAAGATAATGATGAAGGAGTACGAGAAACAGGAACTTAAACAGCAAGATGAACCAGAAGTAATTTCAAATTATTCTCACAAGATTGATAGCGGAGCATATAAAAAAGACTCTGCTTACTGGGCAATTGTTCGGCCAATTCCCCTGACGATCGAAGAAATTAAGGGATATCACAAAACTGATAGCCTGGCGGAGATTGAGCGGAAGAAAGACGAGGGCGATACATTAAAGCAGTCCAAACACAAGGGCTTTCAACCCTGGGATATTTTAATAGGTGACCATTATCAATGGGGTAAGCATTCCAATTTTCAAATTCATACACCGGGCGGCGGATTTAATACCGTTGATGGTTTTTACCTGGTATATAAATTGTCGTATGGGGTTGTCTTTCAGGACACCAACAAAACGAGACTTACAATTACACCTACATTCCGATACGCATTCAACCGTGAATCTTTTTCGGGCCACCTCCTGACGGAATTGAGAAGTAAGAAATACCAATTCAAATTAGATGGAGGCCGTTATGTTCAGCAATACAATCCGGATAATCCCATTTGGCCAATTGTCAATACTTTTACAACCTTGTTCCTCGAGAAGAACCTCATGAAAATTTATGAACGTGATTTTGTCGATCTGTATTATCGCCGAAACCTGAATCCGTTTGTAAGTGTCTATACTTCCTGGTCATGGATGAAACGCAGAGAGCTGTTTAATAACTCTGACTTCAAATTGATTAACAATAATGACATTGAAGACTACACTCCCAACAGACCCGTCAATCTTGAATCGCCTGATACCGGTTTTCCTGAGCATGACGCTTTCACGGGAGTGGTTGGCATAACGACGAGCCCATGGCTAAAATTCCGAATCAGAAATGGGCGTAAGGAAGAAGTGAACACCTCGTCACCGACTTTCATGCTTGAATATAAAAAGGGTTTTAATGATCTCTTAAACAGCGATGTTAAATTTGGCCAGCTCGAGCTTGGTGTAAAATACGGGTTCAATGTGGGCGTAAGGGGAAAGCTTGACCTCGCCGTTCGTGGTGGTACGTTTCTGAATAGCGACAAGATGTACTTCATGGATTACAAACATTTCCTGGGTAACCTTACTCCCTTCAGTACAAGCGATCCGGTAGGGAGTTTTCGACTGCTCGATTATTACCTCCATTCGACGTCAGACAAATACTTCTCGGGAAACATCCATTATCAATTCAGAAAGTTTCTTGTAACCAGTTTTCCGGTAGTCCGGCTGACGGGTATTCGCGAAAATGTTTTCCTAAACTATCTCGCCACGCCCACGTCGAAGAATTATACTGAGCTCGGTTACTCCATTGATGGCATCTTCCGGATCTTTCGACTTGAGCTCGCCGCAGCGTTTCAGGATGGACAATATCTTGATTATGGCGTCCGAATCGGGATTGCGACTACATTCCAGGGTCGCTTTACAGAATAGCCTATTTGTCTAAAACGCCGGGCCAATTCTGATTTCCCTGCTGAATATATTCAGCCTGCTTTTCCCTCCACATTTTTCGTACGTCGGTATTGTAGTTGAAGTATAGCTTGCCATCGACGATGGTCCATGCATCCGGTTTTGTCGGTGCGGTGTGATCTTCCGCCACACCAAAAGCACAATATCCGCCAAATTGAGGTGCATATTTTTCAGGGTCGGATTTGAACGTGGCAAGATTACCTTGAGATGAGAAAAGCCATTGCGCACCTTTCCATTCATAACTGAAATCTTTTGATCCTTCTACAGGTTGTCCCTCTTTGAAATATGCCACCACATCATATCCATTTATGGCAGTTCCGGAGGAGGAGTAAATTTCCGGTTGTTGACATTGAGCAGAAATGCTCAACGACAAAATCAGGCTTGAAAAAAAAGCTGTCTTCATACGTTATCTTTTAAACACAACCAAATGTATAGGCAATGTGTTGTAGGAGATGTCAGAATGAAGACAGTTGTTGCAATATTTTATTTCCAGGAGGTAAGAATGGTATACCCTACGAGCTTTCCGCTTTTGTTATAAGATTCGCTCTTCACAGTCCCAACTTTCAAGGCAATCCATTCAACTGATGAAAAATTGAGATTCATTTTGATAGCCATTTGCGTTTGGGTTGCAATGTTACTGGTGATTTTGTAACACTCGTAAGTTCCGGCTGGTGTCGTGATCGTTTCTTTTCCCGCAACCTTGCGATCAGAAATTTTCATATTGAGGGCAATTGGAATCCCTGATCCCACGGCGGTAATACTCACCGAGCCATCTTTCAGAGATTGGCCGACTGAAAGACTTGACGGCATTTCAAGGTTCTCTGATTCTAATTTCATCTCGTATCCTTTAAACGCCTGAAGTTGTTCTTCTGAGATGAAATTGCGCATATCAATGTACATGATTCCATTCTCACATTTGAAGGAAAGATCACCTTTCATCGTTTCCTTTCCTTTGTCGTTGTAAAAGACGGAATTTACAACAGCATTAAAACCTGATGAGGTTTTGTCGTAACTTATAACCTTCTGATGATTCTTGCCTGTAACTTTACCTTTAGCATTATACATTTCGAATTCCCACTCATTCCCCTGGCTAAACTGATAAAATTCATTGCATTGTGCTCTAACGTTTAATGTGCAGCAAGTGAACAGTAAAAAGAGTATGATTAGTTTTTGCATGAGAATTGGTTTTAGTTCTTTAAATATAGGATTACGAAAGTAACTCGCGCAAAACGGAAGTAGATTTTATTTCGCCGAGGGTTTCCACGTGTTCAGCGTAAAATAGCAATAGATGGTTAAGTATAGCCCTACGTTGACTTTGTGTGAGAATAATGGGATCTCCATATTCCGACTTCAGCAACGTTTCAAGTGCTGCCTCTTCCTGGGGATTCAGAATCCTTGAACCGGATATTTCCTCAACCTTATGTGCGCCAAAACCAAGTAGTCGACTAAGTTTGGTAAGGAAAATGAGATGAAAATTTTCAACGCCCTCCTCTTGTTGATCGAGCAGAACAAAGGAGTGAAAGAGAAATTCGAAAAGCTCCTGCGCATGAGACTCTTCCTTCACAGTTTTGGTGACGATCTCGTTGATGAAAATGGCTAATGTTGTTTTCTTTACATCCTTCGTCAATGTGCCATAGTGGTAACAACATTTTATTTCCTTGATGCGATGAATGTTTGCGCTCTCGCGATGATACACGACAAGATCGAGTAAGGTCAGCGGTTGATAGAGGGCCATCTTATTTCCCCCGGCCTTGCTGCTTCGGACACCATTCACAATGTACGATTGAAGGCCGAACAATTCGGTAAAAATTGTAACGATGATTGAGGTTTCCCTGAACCGGGTGAATCGAAAAACAATACCACGGGTCTTGTGAATCATATTATTCGATTACGGCAATCTTGCCAACAAAGCTTTCGCCCCCATCGGGCGTGGCGCTGAAGATGAGATACATGCCGGTAGAAGCCCGCCGCCCGTTATAATCCCTTACATTCCAGGTGGCCGTTCCGCCATTCGCCTGCGTCTGCCAAATGAGTTTTCCGCTCACATCTGTAATCTTCACAATAGCATCCGTTGCCAGACCGCTAATGCCAACCGTGCCGTTGAATTCAGGCGTTACCGGGTTCGGGAAGACTTTTACCGATTGAAAGGAAAACTGACTATCGGTTGCATCTGATCGAAAAGAAACCATTCCCTTATCGGTGGAGAAAAAAACCTCTCCCGATGTGGGATCTGCGGCAATTGATAAAATCACATTTGAAGGCAATGGACTGTTTGTGACATTAAAACTGTAAACTTGTTCTTCCCCGGTAGGATTGAATAACCAAACACCTCGTTCTGTTCCAATCCATTTTCGATTGCCACCGTCGACCGCAATGGCAGTTATTTTTTCATCTGTTAACAAATAGCGGTTTTCAAAAATTGGCCATACTGCATTAACGCCAGAAGAGAATACTTGTGTTGGGTTAGTGAAGTACGCGACACCTTTGTCGGTGCCAATCCAGATATATCCGTCCCGATCCCGGGCAAACGCATAAACATTTTTACTGGGCAGGCCGCCGGACCCCGTTTGATTCGTGAGATAGGATGTTTTGTTTTCCTTTTGATTGAATACCAATACGCCACCTCCCTGCGAAGGATTCAGCATGATCCACACGCCTTCGGCATAATCAATCAGGAGATCTAGTGGATATCGCGCAGTTGTAAAACCAAAATTAAATGATTGCCAGGAATTGTTGCTGAACAAATGAAGAGGAGAAGCCGCACCATAATTGCACACCCAAAGATTATCAGCGGAGTGTTCAAGTGCGGGTACATATACTCCGTTCATACCGGGATTAAGATTAACCAATGAGCTGTTTGTTTCGTTGTAGATGATATCAGGCGAGGAGATATCTCCCGAAAGAACACCATATCCGTAAGAAGAAGTGAATAAAGTGCCCCCGATTACATCAACATCCGTAAGGTCTTGGGCAGGTGAAGGTTCTGTAGACCACAACCCTGAGGCAAAGGTACTCAGAACTCCAGCATTGCCCTTGGGTTGAAAGTTTACGGCATAACCTCCCCGAAGAGCATAGAGTCTGTTATCGATAAATTTCAACCGTGTGGCGGCAATAAACGCCGGCCCATTCGGAATGTAGCTCGCAAATGATCCTGTCCTGTCGGACACCATGCCGTTGCTGAGATCTCCAATCCAGATTTTTTGCTGATCATCCTGCAGGGCAAATTTTGGTGTTGTAATTAATGATGACGTTATGCTAATCAGAGAATTTGCGGCCGACAATTTCCAGATCTTGTTGCCTTCGCAGATCAGTAAATTTTCGGAGGATGAGGTTAGCGATTGGAAAGTAATGTTTGTGAGGAAACTTTCCTTTGTCCATAAGCCATTTTCATAGTAATACAGTCCTTCATTATCAATCGTCGCATATATTGTGTTGTTGAAGAACACGACACTGTGAATCGGCCCATTGAATTCATTTTTATCAAATCTTTTCCAGTTGTTGAAATCAAGGAGATTGTCATCGAGGTCGCCCGCGAGTACACCCATGCTGGTGGCGAGGAAAATGCTGTCTCCCTTGATCGCGCTTTGTTTAATGCTGATCAGTTCGCCGCCGGGGCCAAGATCACGCCAGGTTTCCTGCACTTCGCGCTGAAACATATTAAACACAACAACACCATAATCACATGATAAATAAGCTGTGCCATCGCGAAAAGTAATGTGATTAATTTGTTTTGAGCCGGGAATAGTTGGGTCCGTCAGGCGGTCAAAGTTCGTTATGGTATTCTCTTTAATGATATCAAGATTTCCGTCCTCATAACCTGCCAGTAGCTGACTCGTGACATTGTCATAATTTATGAAGCTGATACTGGATCCCGTCAGCCCGTTGATTTTAGAGTAACTGCTGATACTATTGTCATCGCGATCCAACACTACAATTCCACTTTCTGCAGCACCGTAAATTTTATCATTGCTAAAAGTGATGCTATTGATTGTGTTATAGGAGAGGTGCATCCTCCATGTACCTATCGGGATATCGTTCTGGGCTAATGCACTTTGGGAAATAAACAAAACATAAATGGAAATCAGGGTCACTTGAATGACTTTCCAAATCAAGCGATCGCGCTCCGATTTCCAGGCGACACAGCCGTACATTTCTAGTTTGACGATTTATTTTTCATTCCTTCAAAAAAAGCTTTCCTGCTTCGCGCTTCGTACTCCTGTTTTTCACCCAACATGATTTGCGTTTCATCGTCAGCAAGCCGATAGGAAAACGATGCAAGTTCACCTGTTCGCGCGCAAATGGCATGAATCTTCGTTACAAATTCTGCAACGGCCAGGAGGTAAGGCATAGGGCCAAACGGCTTGCCTTTATAATCCATATCGAGTCCGGCCACTATCACCCGCTTTCCGTTGTTCGCGAGATTGTTGCATACATCGACTAAGCCGTTGTCAAAGAACTGGCCTTCGTCTATTCCAACCACATCACAATTTCCGGCCAACAAAAGTATGTCATCTGCAAATTGCACCGGAGTGGAACGTATGGTATTTTCATTATGGGATACGATGTGCTGGTGATGATAACGCTGATCAACAGCGGGTTTAAAAATCTCCACTTTTTGTCTGGCAATAATGGCCCGGTTGAGACGGCGTATCAGTTCTTCTGTTTTACCGGAAAACATGCAACCGCAGATCACTTCAATCCAGCCAGCACGTTCGTCTTTGCGTTTTCCACCAAGATGAGGTTCTATAAACATGGACGCAAGTTAATTAATTAGTGAATTACGGCTATAGTCAAGATTAGTCTGTGAGATTGGGATATTCAGGAAGTCGGACCGCCTTAGATACGATTTCCCAATATGTAAGAATTTGCTGTCACCAAAGATCGGCCTAATGAGTCTGATTTAAATTGAGTGAAATTTTAACCAGTCTTTACCGAATTTGAACCACGCGAATTGCGTTTCAAAAACCACTTTAAGATTTAACCTTGCCGGCTGGGATACAAATAACTACATTAGAGCGTTTGTCTACATATGGAAGAAAAAATTAATCTGAAAGCGATTGCTCAGTACAGCGAAGAGTATTCCGGTAAGGTGCTTGACTCCTTCTTTTCGAAGCAGTCAAAGATTGCCGGCTCAGAAATTCTTACGCTCTGCGAGCTGCGACAGATTAATCTGTTTGTGATATATGAGCTATTCAAAGCCTGGAGAGAAGAAACCGACCGGACGAGAAGTCCTTTCTTTGACTACTCAGCCGGCCCCGTAAAGGAAGCAATGGAAGCTATGATGACAACGCTTTCCAATCACATTGCGATTGATCGGCCCCATTTTACACCGCTTTTAAAGAAAGCGACCTACAACACGCTGCTGCTTATTGTTGACCCTTATGATTTTTATGCTGATCTCATTGAGGGACAAAATGATCAAATAACAGTAGACTTATTCAGGAAGCAATTGAAATACCTGAAAATAAATCGCGCCCCTCTTGAGCGACTGCTTCAAAAACTTGAGCAAAAGAATGTAGCCACTATTTCAGGAAACGAGGCCTTTGCCATGCTGGACACCATTTTGGAGGAAGTGAATTTTACCCCCGAAGATATTGACGAGTATCTCACGAAGTTTTCGACTGTTGCTCCGGTATCCATTGATCGATTTTACGAACAGAAACTTCAACCGGAAAGGAAAGAACAACCTGTTACTGAAAAGGTAAAAGCTGAGACATCGCCTTATTTCACTCCATCGCCGGTTTCGTCTCCGCAGACTAAGCCAACGATTAATGAAAAATTAGCTCAGGAACCTCGCCCTACACTTGCTGATAACTTCAATAAAATTTCGAGGATAAAAGAGAGCCTTACCATCAATCAGAAATTCATGTTTACTAAGGTTTTGTTTCATGGTGACTTTGAATTGTTCAGCAAAGCTATTGATGATCTGGACCGCCAGGACAACTTACAAGGCGCCCTTCGGTATCTCGAACAAAACTATGAAGAGTGGGATCGTGAGAGCGAAGAGTTTCATGAGTTCATGGAACTGGTAGAGAAGCGATTTAATAATTAAAACAGATTAGCTAATCGACTAAATGCAACTCCGCAAACACGGGTAAGTGATCGGAGGGATAATATTTGCCGTCGTTGTCTTTGATAACGGTGTAATTACTGGCGCTCCATGCCGGTGTAAAGAAAATATAATCAATCGGGTTGCATTCTATTGAACCAACTTCGAAACTGCAGAACGTCCCCGGTGGCGGTGACGGTGCAGGATCAATCAGTTTCAGACCGCCAGGCTTCATCAGAACTTCATAGGGCGGATCTTTTCGTGTGCAATTAAAATCTCCCGTCAAAATCGTCGGCAGGTTTTTTCCAATAATGCCAATTTTATCTTTGATCAATTGGGCACTGTTTTTTCGCGCCTCCTTTCCGATGTGATCAAAATGAGTGTTGGCGATTAAAAATTCTTTATGGAGATTGGTGTCAATTAATTTTGCCCAACTGGCAACGCGGGTGATCGCCGCATCCCAGCTCTTGCTCCCTGGCACTTCAGGCGTTTCAGAAAGCCAGAACGTTCCTTTTTCCTTAATGTCAAATCGATCTTTCCTGATTAATATTGCTGAGTATTCCCCAGCTTCTTTTCCATCATCACGGCCCACGCCCACATAGGAGTAATCTTTGAGATTGGCAATGAGATCCTGGAGTTGATGATGCAAAGCTTCCTGGACACCAAGAATATCCGGATCGTATTTTCTTATCAGTTCAAAGACTTTGCCTTTGCGATTTGGCCATGCATTTACCCCATCTTTTTCAGAGTCGAGGCGAATGTTGTAGGTCATCACTTTTACTGATTGACTGTAAGAAGACCCATCAGTCATTAGAAGGAGCAGGAAGAAAAAAAATATTCGCATGCTGAAATATACAGAATGATTGGAACGGGGACATCGATTCTCAATAATCTTTGTTATCCGTAAGCAATATTAAATTTGCTTAACACTTTCCACGGAGTGATCGCGAACATCAGTCCAACGCCTCAATTGCCTGAACCTCCTCCGGCATAAGACGTTTGAAAAGATTCTCAATTCCCGCCTTTAGCGTTACCATGGAAGATGGACAGCCGCTGCATGAACCCTGGAGTCTTACTCGTACAACGCCTTCCTTGAAGGAGTGATAGGTAATAGCGCCGCCGTCCTGTTCTACTGCGGGGCGGATGTATTCATCGAGAATGGTTTTGATTTTTTTTATTGTTTCGGTATCTTCTTCTGAAGATTCGTATTCAGGTTCCAGGATTTCAATGATATGTTTTCCCGCTTCCAGGAAATCCTTGATATGTTTCTTCAGCGTTCCCTGGATTTCAATCCATTCAACTTCTTCCTTCTTGGTAACGGTAATAAAATTGCTCATGTAAAAAACGCGATCAACAAAAGGATAATCAAAAAGCTCCTGGGCGAGTGGAGCTCCATCAGCGCTTTCTTTGTCAGGAAAGTCGAAGCTGAACCCTTCGGGGATCAGCATGTCGTTTACCACAAACTTTAAGGAATTTGGATTTGGGTTAGACTCCAGGTAGATATTGACAGACTTAGGCGTTGTGTTCATTCGATTGTTAAAATTATTGGTTCGATTTACTAACAGTTGAAAGGACAAAGTTAGTTCAATTCCGTTGAATCTTTAGGGGGTATTAGGAAACCATTTTCCGTTGTAGCCACCATACTGGTTACGACCGCATCCCCAGTTATGTTTACTACTGTCCGGCACATATCCAATGGCCGGTCTATCGCGATAATTAGCGCAAGACCCTCTGGAGCTACGCCAATGCTTCCCAGTACAATTACCAGCGTAACTAGTCCCGCGCTTGGAACCGCCGCTGCCCCGATTGATGATAACGTAGCAGTGAGAATTATAGTGAGCTGATCAAGAAGAGAAAGGTCATGCCCAAACACCTGCGCGATAAAAACAGCAGAGATCGCCTGGTGGATACTGGTGCCATCCATATTGACGGTTGCTCCGAGGGGTAAAGTGAAACTGGATATCTCGTCTTTGATATGAAGGTTTTTCTCCACGCAATCCATGGTAACGGGCAAGGTTGCAGCACTTGAACTAGTTGAGAATGCCATTAACTGCGCCGGCATCATTGCTTTGAGAAAATCAATATAGCGAATAGGTGTAAATAGATGCATAGTAATAGGGTAGATGACAAAAATCACAACCCCCAGACAAAACAAAACCGTCAGCGCATAAACCCCAAGAGCAATAAACAAATCCCAACTTTTAATTTCGACAATGAGAGAAGAAATTAATGCAGCTACTCCAAAAGGGGCAAATCGCATGATCATATCTACAATCTTCAGGATAACTTCATTTGCTCCATCGAAGAAACTTTTCACCGAAATTCCCTTTTCCGATTGCGTCAAAATCAAGGCAACACCAAACAGCAGGGAAAAGAAAATTACTTGTAGCATATTTCGATTTGCAGAGGCTGCTCCAAAAATGTTTTCAGGGACAATATCAACGAGTGGCTGCAATGGTCCTGAGGACTTGAGCTTCTCCGCGTCACTCATCTTTAGGTTGGCATCCTGAGCATATTTAGATGCGAGTTCCTCTTGCATATTAGATGGCAGGTAATTACCCGGCTTGATGATGTTGACGGCAGTTAATCCTATCGTGATTGCTAAAATCGTGGTGACTATGTATAATCCCAATGTCTTTCCGCCAATGCGGGAGAGTTTAGCGATGTCTTTGAGATTGGATACACCACTGATTAGTGAAGCCATAATTAATGGTATTGCTATTAATTTCAGTAGGTTGATGAAGATCGTACCAAAAGGCTTCACCCAATTGAGCACAAAATTATCCCAGTTAAAAATGACTGCAAGAACACCGATTAATATTCCAGCAAACATCCCAATGAAAATGAGCAGGTATAAAGGCAATTTTCTCATGAGGAAATGTTAGTTCCGCCAATATAGATGTTTCCTTCTATTGATTTTAGTGGGTGATGAATTTTATCCTGTTACCGTTTGAACGTTGCTTTCAGACTCGGCTATAACGATAGCAACGGTAGAGTCACCAGTAACATTTACAACAGTGCGAAGCATATCGAGTGGTCGGTCAACTGCAAGGATAAGCGCAAGCCCGGTGGGGTCAAGACCAACAGCTTCCAGAACAATGATCAACATAATAATTCCTGCGCCCGGAACAGCGGCTGCACCCACGGAGGATAGAACTGCAGTTAAAAGGACGGTTATCTGCTGTCCTAATGTTAAATCAATGCCAAAAGCCTGAGCGATGAAAACAGCTGATACACCCTGGTGAATACTCGTACCATCCATGTTGATGGTCGCTCCAAGCGGAAGAACAAAGCTGGATACCTCTTCAGGTACATTAAGATTTTTTTCTACGCACTCCATTGTTACTGGTAAGGTTGCTGCGCTTGAACTGGTGGAAAAAGCTAGCATTTGTGCGGGGAGAATCCCTTTTATAAATGGAATGTATCCGACCCGCGTGAATATTTTTAGAATTGAAGGGTAGGTTATGAATACCATAATAGCCAGTCCGGCTACAACGCTCAGGCTGTATATACCGAGAGCTTTTATTAATTCAGTGTCGATATTAAGACTCGCCAGCAAGGAAAAAACGGCTACAGGAGCAAAGCGCATTATAATATCAACTATTTTTAATATGACGCTATTTGTGCCATCGAAAAAACTTTTTACCGGTTTAATCTTTTGTGGATCAGCGAGGATCATGGCGATGCCAAATAAGATTGCAAAGAAAATTACCTGCAACATATTGGTGTTGTCCGCTGCAGATCCAAAAAAGTTTTCGGGCACAACATCAACCAAAGGCTTTAATGGACTTTCATCCTTGACCTCATGGGCCGAAGTAATCCGGGTGTCCATATCAGCCGCATAAGCCTGCCGTAATTCATCCCGTTTTTCGGGTGACATGAACTTTCCAGGCTTGATGAGGTTGACAAGGCCGAGGCCAATGGTTACCGCTATGACGGTAGTACTCAGGTAAAAGGCGATTGTTTTCCCGCCGATGCGTGAAAGCCGCGATACATCTGTTAAATTAGAAATGCCATCAATAAGCGAGAAAATGATTAGCGGTACGGCAATTAGTTTCAGACATCTTATAAATAAATCTCCCCACGGTTTGATCCAGTTTTGCGTAAAGTCAATCAAGCCCAGGCTATCTGCACTGAGGCCCCATATCAATCCGAGAATCATCCCAATTAGAATTTTTATATATAGAGGCCATTTTCTCACGTCTCAAAAATAGGAATCATTTCATGGAATGAAAGCATAAACATGAGATTCCATACGTTTGTGTCTGCATTAGTATAAATGGAGAAATGCTGCGAGCAGTGGTCAAAGAAAATTCAGGTAGATTTAATGCAGGCTGAGTCAGCGCCTTTGGGAAATTTGTTTATTGAGCAGTAGTGCTATTTTCTTATATCCATCTTCAGTCAGATGAACGCCATCTTTACTGATGGATGGAAAATCTTTTGATAAATGATCATAAACGTTTACGAATGAGCAGTTATACTTTTTAGCTGTTGATTGATAAATTGGTAATAATTTTTTTAAACGATTTAAACTGCCAAAATATTTTGGTTCCAGTTTTTCATCGACATCAATAGGTGGTGGTGTGGCGAGTATAATGACAGGTGGTTCTTGCTGTTGATACCTGAACATCCTTACCATCCGGATAAGTTTATCAAGATTTTGAGCGACCTCATGTTGAAGGGAATCAAAAATTGCCTTGCAATCATTTGTACCCAAAAGGAGGATTATGTAATCGATGCGCTTACCAACTTTGTTAGCTTCTGAGAGGTGATCATTTATATTCGACAGCTCGTTAAGGGATTCTTTTCCAAGATTATCAAACCCAATGGTATTGCCGCTGACGGCAACGTTCATAATTGAATCTGTGGGTCTTAGTTTTCTTAATTGATTCACCCAACCCATTTCTTCGGCTCCGTGTGAGTCACCTATTGCAAGAATAAAGTGTGATTGTTGTGAAAATGAAAATAACGACAGCAGAACAAAGAAAAAAAGGATAGCAGACCTTAAAACAAGGTCAATCATCAAAAAATGTACTTCTCGAAAATACTTTCTACATCGCGGTAGAACAATTGCTCATTTCCGACCAGAGAAATTCTCTCGTGCGATTGAATCTCATCAATCAGCGGTTTGTAATGCGTGGTATTGACAGCGGAAAGATAAAGGTCTTTAAGGTCTTTCCGAATAAATTCAAGTTTCACAACTGAAATATCGGAATGGTGATATTTGGCCTGGACGTAATCCTTTAAAAAACGCTCGTCCAGAAAATCGCGGATGAGATCATTTCTTAATTTTTGGATTAATTCAACTGTATCAAGATCACTTCCTGACAATTTTACTTCCCCATAGTTGTTGGTTAGTATAGTTTTTTCCATTCAGTTGTTTTTCTTTTTCTAAAGATGGGTAGAAATCATGAATTTTTCAGCTTGACAATTTGAATTTAAATTTTATTGCCTTTTGTCAGTAAAAGAAAATCAGCCAGGACCAATGCCGCCATAGCCTCGACAATGGGTACAGCCCTCGGAACGACACACGGATCGTGGCGGCCTTTACCCGATACAACCACTTCATTTCCTTCATTGTCGACGCTCTGCTGGTCCTGCATGATGGTTGCTACAGGCTTAAAAGCGACATTAAAATAAATATCCTCTCCATTTGAAATGCCTCCCTGAATACCGCCACTAAGATTTGTTCGCGTTCTGATTCGCCCTCCGTCGTTATAAAATTCATCGTTATGCTGCGATCCCCTCAGCCTGATCCCCTCGAAGCCACTCCCGTACTCAAATCCCTTCACGGCATTTATCCCGAGCACTGCTTTGCCTAATTCGGCGTGAAGCTTATCAAACACCGGTTCGCCAAGACCCACTGGTGTGCCGGTAATCACACACGTTACTGTTCCTCCTATGGTATCGCGCTCCAATCTCACCTGGTCGATGAGAGCGATCATTTTTTCGGCCGTTGAAGAATCCGGACAGCGAACGATGTTTTCCTCCGTTTTAGCCAGATCGAGTTGTTCATAATGAGGAGCCTTGATTTCACCCACCTGCGAAACAAATGCCCGAACAGAGATGCCGCTCCTTTTTAAGAAAAGTTTGGCGATAGCTCCAGCAGCTACACGCGCGGCAGTTTCCCGCGCTGAACTTCTTCCGCCTCCACGGTAATCACGAATTCCGTATTTTGCCTCGTAGGTATAATCGGCGTGTGATGGGCGGAATTTTGTCGCGATGTGACCATAGTCTTTACTTCGCTGATCGGTATTTTCAATAACAATGGCAATTGGTGTCCCCGTCGTTTTACCTTCAAATACTCCACTCAGAATTTTGAAGGTGTCATCCTCCTGGCGTTGCGTTGTGATTTTAGATTGACCAGGTTTTCTTCGATCCAGTTCTGATTGAATAAAAGCTTCATTTATTTCTAATCCTGCCGGGCATCCATCAATTACGACTCCAATTGCCGGACCATGCGATTCACCAAATGTGCTGATTGAAAAAAGTTTTCCGTAAGAATTTCCCATTCGTTAAGACGATCCTCCAAATTATTTCTTGAGCACAAGATAAGCCGAAGCGCCCAACATGAGCAAAATAAAAACGGTAAAGACGGGCTTTTGCCAATCATGGCTTTGGATCGATTGAAGTGTATTATCAACATCCCTGACTTTGTCGTAAAACGTGCCAGGATCAGTCGACTGTATGGCTTGATTTTTTTGACTTTCTCCCGTAACCGTCAGGGTAAGCTTAGACTTAAGGGTATCATATTTTTCTTTTCTGGGATTAAAAAACACCCACTGAAAATAATTCTTCATTTCATATTTCCCGGGTTCTCTTGGAATGAGGAAGTAATTGAATGACTTTGATCCTGCCACGCGATTTTTCTGACGGTTGATACTTTGACGGACATTCGGCTCGTAGAACTCAAAGTTACCGTCCTTATTTACGGTCGGGTTGGCGATAGCGGAAATATTTCCTTCACCGTAAATATTGAATTCGTAGCTGGTGCTCTTGCCCGATTCGAGTGAAGTGCCGGGAATTTTTTCCTCGAGGTAGTAATCGCCTACCGACACTGCGTCCCGAAGAGGATGCGGTGGTAATTCTTTAACTTTCACAGTCTTCGGTTTAGAATAGAATTTCTTAAAATCCTCCTGGCGGTTCTGTCCAAAAAAAGACGGATTTTTTGCCACCTTATACTTGAGCATCTCGAGGCCGATCGAAGGGAAATTTATAGGCTCTACTGTCAAAGGAAAAAATGTTGCCTGGTAGACCTTGTATTGAGTGTAGTATTTTCCATTGATTGACACGGTTTCTCCCTCGATATTTTCGATGTTGAAATTTTCCTCCCAGCAATTGGCGGGTCGGATCTTCTTGAGGATTTCGTTTAGCTGCTTCCCCAACTCGTAAAATCCCAACGGAGCCCGGTTGCTCTCAGCCACGAAAAGCGATAATGTGGTGTTGAAGCCTTCACCCAGGTAGACTTCGTCTTTACTGGTCGTAAGGGCAAGAAAGGCGTCCTCCTTAATGTCGACAAATTCAGTATTACCGTCACCGAAGAAATCATCATCACGGTCGAAAAAGCTCTTGAAGGGGTCCCGCTGTTGGGTTTGCACAGGAGCGCCAACCTTCACTTTCTTGCCAGGGGACGAAATCATCTTGTCATTGATGCTCATTTTGAATGGTGGAACACTAATGATGCCCTGCTTCATGGGCAAATAAGTCATCGTTACGCTTTGCGACGAGGATATTTGACCATTAATGATGCTTGTGGACGATTGACTGGAAGTTCCGCGCTTTCGAAAACCGTCGATTTCCGGAAAGTTGTCGTAACTCTTTAGGCGGTCGTTTTGAACTGTGACGGTAATAGTCCAGGCTTGGTTCTCGCCGATTTCGTCCGGGCCAAGGGTGATCTGGATATTCTGACTCTTTCCAATCGTTGCCATCGCCAGAAATAGAATCAGGACGCATAGAAATTTGAAAGAGCTGCTTAAACACATAATTAATCAATTCAACGAAGTTTGCTTACAAAAGTAAAAATGTTCTTCCCGCAGAACCTACAATTATTTATATTAACATCTCGTTACACTTTTATATTTTTGTTCTTTGAATGCAAAATTTTGGTGTTATGCTGAATTATGTCAAAACTGTACTCACAAAAGTGAGTTTTGACGCGCGGCTCTTTGAAAAAGAACTGCGGAAAGCTATCAAGATGTTGATAGCCGAGGAAGTCAACGAACTCAGAAACTGGTGTTACGCCAGTTTTGGGAAGCAACACGAAGCGATCCTGAATCGTTGTTTTGTGTTAGGCTAGTCCAGAACAATTGATGTGAGAACTACAGCCCTCCGGATTTTTTCGGAGGGCTTTAATTTTTTATGAGGGTATTGAAATCATTTCCATGGGAGGGCCTTATATGGCTAATCGCACTGATATCCCTGGCGATCTACAATCCATCGCAGGACACCCACCTGACGCTGTGTCCTTTTAAAAGTCTCGGCCTGGAATTTTGCCCCGGCTGCGGTCTGGGTCGGTCCATCTCCTCTTTCTTTCATGGAGAGATCAAGCAATCATTATCCTTTCATCCACTAGGTATTTTTGCCGTGATTATTTTATCTTTCAGAATAATGCAACTAACCAAACTCTACTTAACCACATTATGGCAAGGATAATTGATGTATTGCCCGAGCTCCAGGGTGAAGAAATGGTCTATGTTCAAAACCTCATTAAAGAGATGGATAATGAGAAGGCTCAGACGTTTGCGTCGGTATATCGGGCCAGAAGGAAGGAACCCAATCTTATTTTGATTACAGCGCTGTTAGGTTTTGTGGGATTTGCCGGAATACATCGCATGCTGATTAACCAAATTGGTATGGGGATTCTTTATCTTTTTACCGCCGGACTCTGTTTAGTTGGAACCATTGTTGACCTGGTCAATTATCAGAAACTTGCTTTTGAGAATAATCAAAAGGTGGCAAATGAGGTGATCATGATGGTGAAATAATTTGAAGTTCAGCTCATTACGTCTCACGCACAAATTCAATGTTTCTTTTTAAGCCTTCCAGTTTGGTTCGCTTTAGAGCAGATTTTTTGAATACTTTTTGAAACACCTCTTCAGTAATCTCAAGCCAATCTTCTTTTTTCATGTTTAGAAGCTCGGGATTGGGATTAAACCTCGGTTCGCGGTTGGCTCTTGAAAAACTGTTCCATGGACAAACATCCTGGCAGATGTCACAACCGAAAATCCAATTTTCGAACTTCCCTCTGACTTCATCAGGTATCTCTTCTCTTAATTCAATGGTGAAATAAGAAATACACCTGCTACCGTCGACCACGTATGGCTCCGGGATCGCATCGGTCGGGCACGCATCCATGCAAGCGGTGCAACTTCCGCAAAAGTCCTTGACCGGACCATCGTAATCCAACTCGATATCAACGATCAATTCTGCAACGAAGAAAAAACTTCCCATAGAACGATTCAATAGTAGACTGTTTTTTCCAATCCAACCCAGGCCACTTCGTTTAGCCCAGGCACGTTCCATTACCGGCGCTGAATCAACGAAAGCGCGCCCGCCAACATCACCTATCTTTTCCTTTATGATATTGATAAGTTCACCGAGCTTGTCTTTTACGACAAAGTGGTAATCTTCACCATAGGCATACTTGGCGATTTTGAAAGTATCCGATTGGGCAAGATCTTTTGCTGGATAATAATTATAGAGGAGGCTGATGACAGATTTAGCGCCAGGCACAAGCAGTGAGGGGTCGAGCCTTTTGTCGAAGTAGTTTTCCAGGTACGACATTTTGCCTTGGTATCCCTGATTCAGCCAGTGCTCAAGGTTGGCAGCTTCGTCCTCAAGATATTCTGCCTTGGAAATGCCACAGAAGGCGAACCCTAATTGCGTGGCAATAGATTTAATAAGATCCGAGTTTGAGGTGTTAACCATCTTGTGAATCGCATAACTGGTATTTGGTAAACTTCAGTCAAATAATCCCGGCACTTTGCTTGAGGGCATTTTTAATTTAAGATGTTTGTAAGCAAGTTCGGTTGCCTCTCTTCCCCGGGATGTTCTCTTTATGTACCCCTCCTGGATTAAAAACGGTTCGTAAACTTCTTCAATTGTTTCGGCTTCTTCACCGACTGCTGTTGCAATTGTTGTTATTCCTACAGGGCCGCCTTTGAACTTTTCGATAATGGCCAGCAGAATCCGGTTGTCCATGTCGTCAAGGCCATGTTCGTCAACATCGAGTGCCTTCAGAGCCATTTGAGCTATATCTTTTGATATGATGCCATTTCCCTTTATCTGTGCAAAGTCCCTGGTTCTTCGCAAGAGATTATTGGCAATACGCGGAGTTCCCCTGCTTCGTCTGGCAATTTCAAGGGCGGCATCTTCTTCAAGGGGGACGTTTAAAATGCTTCCAGATCTTTTTACGATCGTCGTGAGGAGTTGAGCATCATAATATTCCAATCTCGCATTAATGCCGAAGCGTGCCCGAAGCGGTGCCGTCAATAATCCCGCCCGGGTTGTTGCACCGATAAGTGTGAAAGGGTTTAGTCCAATTTGGACGGATCTTGCATTAGGCCCCGAGTCCAACATGATGTCGATTCGAAAATCTTCCATCGCCGAGTAGAGGTACTCCTCAACAATCGGGTTGAGCCGATGAATTTCATCGATGAAAAGAACGTCGTGAGGCTCGAGATTCGTCAACAATCCCGCGAGATCGCTGGGTTTGTCCAGCACGGGACCAGATGTAATTTTAATATTCGATTCCAGTTCGTTCGCGATGATATGCGACAAAGTAGTTTTACCTAAACCGGGCGGTCCATGAAGCAAGACGTGGTCCAGTGATTCATTTCGCTGCCTTGCTGCCATGACAAAAACTTTAATATTGTCAACAATTTTTTTCTGGCCCGTGAAATCATGAAAAGACAATGGACGAAGCGCCTTCTCAAATTCTTTTTCAATGGCATTCAAACCGTCACCCTCGCCTTTTAAATAGTCTTCACGCATGGACTTCAAATTTAATTTACGAAGGTAGGTTGAATTTGGAGACTTACGATTTGTGATTTACAATTTTTTGTTGTTCTGTCTTTATAATTTTATAACAACATCCTTTTTAATTTTACCGTTTAGAAACTATGACAATCTCTCTTCCGGCCAGTAAGCGCTTTGTGAATTCATTCCTCCGGCTCACCCGAGTTTGGAATCTTTTGATTTTAACCCTTGCGCAATACTTTACAGCTGTTTTTTTGATTGGTCCGGAAACCCTTAACGATTTCAGGCTTTTTTTGCTTTCCCTGTCCACCGTGCTCATCGCTGCCGCTGGTTATATTATCAATGATTACTACGATGTAAAAATTGATTTTATCAATAAGCCGGATCGGGTTGTCATCGGAAAAAGTATTACCCGTCGATTTGCGCTGCTTTTCCATATCATGTTGTCGGCGACGGGTATATTGATTGGTTTTTTGCTCTCCTGGTGGGTCGCCGGGGTAAACGTGCTGTCCGTTTTTCTCCTTTGGTTTTACTCGAACAATCTAAAGCGGCTTCCCTTTGTTGGGAATTTTGCCGTAGCATTGCTCACGGGGTTATCCATTTTAGTAGTTGACGTGCTCTATCCGCCTCACCATAGTCTAATTTGGGTTTATGCCGTGTTTGCTTTTTTCATGACATTAGTCCGCGAAATTGTTAAAGATATCGAAGACTTAAAGGGAGATAATACCTTTGGTTGTAAGACGCTCCCAATTGTGTGGGGCATTCGGAAAACTAAATTGTTGATCTACTTGATACTGCTGGCGTTTCTTGTTGTCGTCCTTTTCCTTAATTACTACTACTCGCGTTTGCCTTTTTCATTTTTTGCTTTTTTTCTTTTTGTTCCCATAGCCCTTCTAGTGCTCTGGCTTCTTCGGGCTGATATGAAAAAAGACTTTGCCCGGTTGAGCACATTCTGTAAAATCATTCTTGTATTGGGTGTGATCAGTATGGCCTTTGTGTGAAATGAAATAATCGCTACGTTTGATATTCAGCCTATTGGCGATTAACAAATTGATATCGTATTTGCATCATGGCAAAATCACACATTGCAATCCTTGCTTCAGGTAGCGGCACTAATGCTGAGGAGATCATGAAATTTTTCAGGGACCATCCAAATGCTGACGTCTCCGTGTTGCTCAGTAACAATCCCAAAGCATTCGCTTTGCAACGTGCGGAAAAATACAATGTGCCAACTCATGTTTTCAACAGAGAACAATTCAGTAGCCCAATGCACATTTTGGAAATTCTTTCCAAGCATGAAGTGACCCATCTTGTTTTGGCAGGATTTCTTTGGCTTATTCCGGACTACCTGATCAAATCGTTCCCCAAAAAAATTATCAACATTCATCCGGCCCTGTTGCCAAAATTCGGCGGCAAAGGGATGTATGGTACAAATATTCATGAGGCCATAAGAGCATCCGGAGAAAAGGAGACAGGCATCACCATTCACGAGGTGAACGAACACTATGACGATGGGGAAATTCTTTTTCAGGCAAAATGCCCAATTGAAAAGGATGAAACCCCGGACCAGATTGCAGATAAGGTTCATCAACTGGAGTATCAACATTACCCGAGAGTGATAGAATCATGGATTAAAGGATAATTCTTTTATCTTAGTCCCCTGAAAAACCTCTCGTTATGGAATTTCTTTATCGTACGCCCGGCGTAAGTAAGTGGACCCGTATAGGGCTCGTGGCGTTATCTCTACTCGCGTTTCTCTTTATTGTGCTGATTGAAATTCTAGGGAGCAATTTCATGGGCTTAATGACAAGTCAAATTGGATTTTGGTCATTCTTCTTATGAACTTTATGGCTCAGTCCTCCTCTGGGGAGACAGGCACAAAACCTCAAAGAATTTTCTGAGGCAAATTTTATCTTGTGATTATAAACCTGGTGAGAACCTTTAGACATCGACATGAAAATTCCTGAAGAGTTACCCTTGACACCCGAATGGCTTATCATTTATTTTTTTGGACTGTTGGCAGTTGTGCTTCCCCTTGTCGTGTTAATTGATATTCTTACCGCGCGATTCAAAAATCGTGGGGACAAGATAACGTGGTTCCTGATTGTCTTGTTTCTAAACCTCGTTGGTGTTGGACTTTATATGTCCATTGGAAGGAAAAAAAAGTGGAGAAAATAACACAGGATAGTCAAATGTTTTTCTCTTTTTTTCCGCCTGGCACTACTTCGAAATCCTCAGACTTTGGAATAGTAGAGAAAACTGCCTGAATAAATTCATTGGGCACAGTTAGTTTTCGTTTTGACATGTCGATCCATGCACCATCCACATTAAGAGTTGCCGCAAGGGTATCTCCATTTTTATACAAATGATGTCGTAGGCTCCAACGTGAATAATCGTTCGACGCTTTGGTAATTTCTACATCAATTACGATTTGATCTTCATAAACAATCTCTCTCTTAAAAAAAGCTTCTTCACGAAAAAGAATGATCCCTATTTTCATTTCC
>DASUGQ010000017.1:0-10667 GCA_036273935.1 Cyclobacteriaceae bacterium
CTGCGCCGTGTTTTGACGATTAAACCAGACTGCCTTTTCAGGATGATTTCTGAAAACTTTCTCAAGGTCCTTGTACTTAAACCAGCCAAGGTATTCGTCCACCTGGGTTACTGTTTCAGCACCCGGCACAATAAGCTGAACTGCCTGAATATCGTAATATAACCGAGAACGTCTCCTGTCGAAGATCACATCTTCCATAAGTCTCATCTGGTACATCTGACGAGGCAGATAGTCAACCGCACGCCCCTCCGATGTTTTTGCCCAGGCATCATCCAAAGTGGTCTCAGGATTTGCGCCACGGCTATCCCGCAAGGCGCGATAGTTTTTACCGTTATAAGAACAAATTTCATCGGTGTACCAATCTCTTGCTGGCAACCATGGGTCATAAGTTACTCCGCCAGTAGCTTGAAGTCTTCCAAGAAAGTCCTCTTTGCCCAGTTTTGTTGTGAGAGAATCCGACTCATAAACATCAGTGAGCTCACCTGATCGCACGGCATCCACAATCAACTTTGAGATCTCTCCATTGTTAGAAAAGAAACCTTTATTCTGCTTTTCCTTTAAATCAATTGTTCGCCAAACCCTGAGTTTGTAATGATGCTCGTATTTTGGAATGGGGTTAATTGAATTAGGGTTATACTGTTGCTCAATTTCAGCCTTGAAATATGTATCTGATTCAGCATTCTGCGCTAAAGAGCAAAATGAATAAGCAGACAGAGCGACACAAAAAATTGCTTTTCTAACCATCACTTTAAAAATTATTGAATGGGTACACGTATAATCTCTGATCTTATATCAACCTTCTCATCTTCACCTTTATAAGTTCTTCTCGTAACAGTCTTGATTTCAACCACAATTTGATCTCCAGGTTTAAAACCAGATCTCCAGGTTGCTAAATCCAAAACTTCATTAGAAGCCTGCATGCGATGAATGGGAGCAGTTCCTCTTGCATGAATAACTTCCATTGTACGAATGCGATAAATTGCATCTTTTGGCACCTCTTGCTTAAAGTTCTCTTCCGCTTCAGCAACTATGCGCAATCCGGTCAGCAAGTTACTTTTCACTCCAAGCTTCATATCGACATCCTTTCCTGAATTGTCCTTCGCGACAAAGCGAGGTCTTGGAATCGGTTTAACATCAAACTGCACATTACCAAGGTTAACCCCACCGTTGCTCACGGTTACGGTAACTTTCCGTTGACTTGGAATAATAGTAACACGACCGGGCTTATCTCCCTTTATAACTTCAGCGCCACTTGGCGAGAAGGAGGGATTATAGTTTGTACCCAACGTCGGAACTTCAATATTTACCGTGTTTCCACAATTCATATAAAGGGTAGGGGCGTTCCCAGTAGTTACCTTAATAACGGGCTGAGCCACGAAATATTCTATCACTTTGGTGTAAGAGGTATCGGCAAGCTGAATTTTTGCAGTAAAGCTTTTCTTTGCCATTCCATTCGCGTCATACCCACCACCCTGAGCGTTGAACTCAACCTGGCCCATTTTAACACCGGTTTGAGGATCATCAACCACAGGTAATTTTTCCCCATTCATATAGAATTCGGGGATAATTGCTGATGAAGATGCTGTAATAAACATTTGCGCTTTATACTTTGCGCCTGCCGCGACTACCGAAGCCTCAGGTCTTACCATTGGAACTATGTTATCAAAACTAATTTTACCTGCTCCGGCTTGTCTCCTAAGTTCTTCAAGCGCTTTATTTTCATTAGCCAAAACTTCTGTCTGAACCTGCGTTACTGTAACATACGCCGCGACCGGGGGAGTGTTCTCAAAATTAAACGTGAGGTAGTCCTTGCTATTATGGTCCGGATCATTTGCAAAAAGTGGAATATCCTTTGGTGCTTTCGCAATTGGATCAAACTTTAAACCGGTCAATTGAGCAAGTTGAGCGACATAGTTCGAAAGCAATTTCTCAAAGTTCTTTCCCTCAGGAGATTTCGGAGCTATCATCATCGTTGCCACTTTCATGCTGTGATCATTGATGAATGACTCGTCCACTTTGTCTGTCCCTGACTCCTTAAGCATTTTGGCTTTCAATTCCTCAATGGTCTTCATCGTTGACTGTGTCAACTCGCGTACTTTTTGAGCATTTTCTTTAGCCTTCAATACTTGTGGCTTCTGGCTTTTTCCGGCCTCTTGAATAATTGAGGCGAGGGCTTCATTATTCTTCTTGTCGCCTTCGTTCTTTACTGCCTCCAATGTAGCATTGATTACAGCAAACTTCTCTAATACTGCGTTACTCACTTGTAAGGCAAGAAGCGCGGTCAGTACGAGGTACATCATACCAATCATCTTCTGCCTGGGTGTTTCCTTTTTACCCGCCATGGTTGTTAGGTTTTTCTTTCTTAAAAAGTTTCGTTAATCGATATAACAACGTCAATCATTATTGACCTTGGCCGCCGCCTTTCATGGCGGTTAGCATGCTACCGTAAACCCGATTAAGGGCTGTGAGGTTATCCGTAAGTTTGCCAAGTTCAGAGGTAAACTTAGTGGTATTCTCACCAACCTTTGACAAGCCTTGCATAGCACCTGTCAGGCTCTCATAAAACTTATTCATATTCTTGACATGGCTGTCAGCGTCCTTCAATTCCATTTCATAAACTGAATTGAGTGCAGCCAGATTCTTTGTTACTTTCTGGACCTGGCTGTGGTATTCACCAGCATCCTTGGAAGCTTCAGACATGCTCGATACAGCCTTAATAGCAGTATCATATGATTTATTCATCTCAGTGAGTTGAGTCGAAGCTCTCTTCACATTGTTTGCATAATCGTTGGTAGCAACAGCTGCGTCGCTAAGACTCGTCATCTTCTTTGCCGAGTCAGCCAAGTTGTTGAGTCCTTTGCCCAGACTATCTAAAAGTTCAGGTCCGATCTTAGCCTTCTCCAGGCTAACGTCAAGCTGCTGAGTGAGCGACGCACCTTGCTTATTGGAAATTCGAGCTGCACTAACCGGCGCCTCGTAATCCTCTGCCAGTTCAGGATAAACCTTAGACCAGTCTGGCTCTTTGTGAGGTGGCTCGAAAGCGCTCAGGAAAAAGATAAATGCTTCAGTAAAAAGACCAATCATCAGCATCTGATCCGCACCCTGCCAGTGCAAAATTTTGAAGAGAGCACCAATGATTACAACCGCAGCACCAATACCGTATACTTTTGGCATTATGGTTTTAAAGAGTAGTTCAGCTAATCCGCCTTTCTTTTTGCTCATTGTAGTAATAGTTTAAGTTTAGCCTGTAGATAAATAGTTTAAAAAAGTTTTTAGTTATAGTTAAAATTCCTGACCCGAAGAACGGCCTAAGTGAGTCATAGCACATCTGAAACCAATATAGGCGCGGGTAGAATCTTTAAACTCGTATGTTCTGGTACCTGTTTCCAGATAGTAAGCAACATCCTTCCATGAACCACCTCTCACAACTTTCTTAGGCGCGATGCGCGGATCATATTTGCTGCTTTGAGGGTCGGTTCTCGGGTCGATGTATTGAGGGTTCAAGTCCCAGACCGTTGGAACTGACGCTGGATTGAAATCATCCAGACACCATTCCGAAACATTTCCGGCCATGTCGTAGAGGCCGTAGTCATTGGGAAAATATGATTGCACTGGAGATGTGTAAGAAAACCCATCATCGTAAAAGTTACCACGACCAGGTTTGAAATTGGCGAGCATACAACCTTTGGAGTTCCTGATGTATGGATTACCCCATGGATATTTCGCCATATCGCGGCCACCTCTTGCTGCATATTCCCACTCAGCCTCGTTCGGCAAGCGGAAGGCCGGCATCGGAAAATCACCGACAGTCTTCCGGTAATCATTTAGATAAGCAGTTCTCCACTGACCAAAGAAGACCGCTGCATCCCAGTTGATTCCAACAACCGGATAATCATCGTAGCCAGGATGCCAGTAATAGTAATCCTGAATAGGATCTCCCATGTGGTGAGCAAAATCGCGTACCCATGACGTTGTATCAGGATAATATTTTTGACGGAATGTTTCTGCATCTATCGTTTCAAAACCTTCGATGCTTCCATTGTCAACTAAAAAGAAGTTCGTGAATTGGCGATACTCATTATTTGTGATTTCGGTATCATCCATGAAGAATGGTCCGATCGTCACTTGTTTATTGAAATTGATCTGCGTTGAAGCAGGATCCTCATCGGCCTGCCCCATGTGGAATGTCCCTGCTGGAATAGGAACCATCCCGTAAGGAATAGTCATCACCCAACCTTCTCGTCCGGGCACGCCTACCAGTTCACCCTGATCACCGCCCTTGCCACCGCCAAGGCCCAAAAGACCGCAGGCACTTGCCGCTAATCCCGTGAGGAGTAAAATGAGCTTTGAAGAAACCGACTTATTCATACTTGTTATGTTAATTCAAAAATTTAAAAAAATTCGAAATCGCCTTTTCGTCTACTTTAACTAAAAATGGATCACCAAATTCCCAAAAATCTAAAAAAATCCAAAATGCCTTGTCGTCTAGCGTCGGTAACGGGAGTTTGAATGACTTTTTTAACGTTACCCTGATTAAGACATCAGTTTGAATGTCTGTACCTGGGTGTCCGGATCACCTTTTTGCCACTGCTGGGATTTACCGGCAGTTCATAACTCAGCATCAATTCATGCGAAGTTGCTGCTTTTGCGTCCTGATCTTTTATAACATAGTCAAGTGAATAGCCTAATTTCAGGGATCTATCCTTTAGGAAACTATACCCTAGCAAAAGCGTTGCAGCTTCTGAAGGTCTAAACGATAAACCGCCCCACATAGTATCCTTTAAATATGCTAGCACACTTGCATCCACCATTGTCTTATTAAAATCGGTTTTGACCAGCGCAGCAAATTGAATGCTTAAATCGAAATTAACTTCATAAAAATACCCTGCAGTAGCATTCAGGTGATTTTCTAGCGCATTTCGCTGACTTAGGCCAAAGTCGAACTCAGATTTGAGAAGGTGATTGAATCCCAATCCGGCATAATATTTCTCACTTCGGTAAAAAACACCGAAAGCCATATCTGGTCTGATCTGTGATTCCTTGCCGCCTTTCATACTGCCTCCTTCACTTAATAGGGGATCATTGGGATTAATTGCCCTGTATTTGTCGTAGTCAAGAGTTTGGGAGTACATTCCGAGACGCACACCAAAACTTAATTTCGATTCCTTGATACCAAGATGATAGGCATAGCTGGCCTGAACCTCCAAATTATTCTGAGGTCCCAAGTTATCATTCATGACATAGGCGCCAAAACCACTGTTCAGCTTGAAAATAGGAGTATTAAAACTGATCATTTGGGTTGTTGGCGCTCCCCCATCATCAAAGCTGGACTGATACCCTAACCATTGGCTTCGGTGAAAAGCAGTAAGGCGCGTTACTCCATCAACGCCTGCATAGGCCGGTGATAAGTAAAGATTGTTAAACATGTACTGGGAGAACTGAGGGTCCTGTTGTCCAAAAACCTTAATCACCGAGCACAGAAAGATTAAAAAATATAAGGTCTTACGTAGCATCAACTGTAAAGCAGAAGTTAAAATAAATGCTTTTTTACGACACTATCAATGCTTTGATTGTTAAAGTGTAATAAAAAAGGTCACTTTTTAAATTCCTAAGGGCTAAGCGATTATTTAATGTTGTTCGCCTTCTTAATATAAAGTTCCAATGCGCCCGTCATAGAAGGTGCATTGGGTAGTGGAGCTTCGATGTCCAGAATCAAACCGGCATCATGTACAGCCTTCGCTGTAGTAGGACCGAACGCGGCAATGCGAGTATTATTTTGTTTAAAGTCAGGGAAGTTCACCATCAATGAATTGATTCCTGAAGGACTAAAAAAAGCCAGGATGTCATAATACACGTCCTTTAGGTGGGAGAGGTCGCTGGCTACAGTGTGATAAATAACAGCCTCTGAAAATTCATAGGCATTTGCCTTTAAAAAGTCTGGGATCTCATTTTTTCTTATATCCGAACACGGAAATAGATATTTTTCATTCTTGTGCTTCTTCAGTATTTCAATTAGATCCTGGGCGGTTTTCAAACCCGTAAATATTTTCCGTTTTCGGATGACGATATATTTTTGAAGATAATTCGAAGTTTGCTCCGAAATACAGAAGTATTTCATATCCGGAGGCATTTCTATTTTCAATTCAGCACAGATATGAAAGAAGTGATCAACTGCATTGCGGCTTGTAAAAATGATCGCTGAATAATTTAGTATCTCAATTTTCTGCTTCCTGAATTCCTTTACCGGAACAGCTTCAACCTGGATAAAGGGTATGAATTCTATTTTCAAATTAAACTTTTCAGCAAGTTTCAGATAAGGAGAGTTAGCATCAGCAGGACTTTCTTGTGTCACCAGAATGCTCTTTACCTTACGCATCCTGTCGTTAACAATTTCACTCATATCAGCACGTAACGTCTTCAGGCTAGTGGTACAATAATTTGATCGAAATCAATAATGGAATAATTTCAGTGGCACAAAGGTAAGAAAATATATGGAACAATGAGTAGTCCGTCCTTCTCGCAACCTTTACCAACAGCATTATGACCCACAATAAAAGAACCAAGGCAATTAACCAAAAAAAAATAATATAGACTTCGGGGTTTGATCCCCTTGAAATAAAGTATAAAACAAGAATTACATTCATAAAACCGAACATTATCATTAATATTCTTATCCAACTGAAAATCTGAAAACCAAACAGCTCTTTGAATCCAAACAGCCTCGACAAAAAAAAGACAAGGAGCATTTTGAGCACAAAAGCCATTAACAGAACCAGACTGAACTTTATCCATTGCCACACTGCTGTCCAAAATGTGGATGAACTGAAATACCATGTGATATCAAACCATTCGGCGGTAAAATGGAAAATGATGCTCATGTAAAACGCCAGCGTCAAACTGCAGAATATGAAGAACAGCATATTCGATCCACTGGCAATGCGTGGATAAAGCTGGGAGTCTTCACTTTCATACGAGGAGAATAATTTCTTAACAGAGAAGAAACTCATGTCAAGTTTGGTTAATTGATTCATAGCCACAAGAAAAATCAACAGAACAAGTATCCCCACAAGAGCAAAATCACGGAAGTAAGTATCTGGCCTGGGTAGTTCGTTCAGGGAAGAATGCCCGGAATCATTTTTTGTGGAAATAATTTTTGTTAAAAGATTTTTACTGTTTATACGCTCTTTATGAATTGCAATTAAAAAATTGGAAGAATGAAATTCAATCCGAAGACTGTCGATGTTGAAATTTATGGCCGACGAATAAGACCCCTTCAACTTTCCATTTATAAAAATCGACCATGGTTGTCGGCTGGCAATGGACAAATATTTTCCTGAATATTCGCTCGCATCAAGATCAATGTAAATGGTTTGCTTTACGTCGTGACTGGCTTGAAAATAGCTACCATCGTTATAAACCAGCCAGGCAGATTGAAGATCTTTGGTATCCACCCAGTCCGTTTGTGAAAACAGGGATGTTTTGAAACTTACAATCAGTGCGGCTATTAAAAGAAACCTTAAATACATATCTAGGGCAAAAATATCAGGATAAGCTTGCAATGTGCAATGCGAGATGAAAAAGGTGTCGTAGCTTTGCAAAAAAAAATCTGTTGGCCGGACTTTACATTCATATTCCCTTTTGTGCTCAGGCTTGTCATTATTGTGATTTCCATTTTTCAACCAGTCAGCAAAAAAGAAAGGAGTTGATCCACAGCCTCGGCAAAGAGATCCTGCTCCAGAAGGATTATCTTGGAAATGAGGCAATCCGAACTATGTACTTCGGTGGAGGGACTCCTTCCTTACTTTCATTTGAAGAACTTTCACATCTTATAGAAGTCACCAGGTCTATCCATGATTTCACCGATCTATCTGAAGTCACGTTGGAAGCCAACCCTGAAGATTTAACAGACCGACGGCTAATGGAGTTGAAGGAGGCGGGGATAACTCGTTTGAGTATAGGACTTCAATCTTTCCAGGATTCTATGCTGCGTTTTCTCAATCGCTGCCACACCGCTTCAACAGGTATTGAGGCATTTCATCGTGCCCGAACAGCAGGGTTTGCCAACATCAACATAGATCTTATCTATGCGATTCCTGGATTAGACCTCCCGCAATGGGAGGACAATATTGGGCAGGCAATTGAATTGAATGCCGAACATATCTCATCTTACTCCCTGACTATCGAACCAAGAACTGTTTTCGGACGATGGGCCACGAAAGGAAAGTTCACCGCAGTATCTGATGACATGGCCGCCATTCAAATGGAATTGCTTATTAATTACCTGGAGGATGCTGGTTATCAACAATACGAGATTTCAAATTTCAGCAAACCTGGACGACAGGCTTTGCACAATAGTGGCTACTGGAACAATCAGAATTATTTGGGCATAGGCCCCAGCGCCCACTCTTACAACGGCGCCAGCCGTCAATTCAACGTCAGCAATAATCACATCTATGTTCGTTCCATCCAGGAAGAGAAGATCCCCTTTGAATATGAGCAACTGAGCAGAAATGACAAAATTAATGAATACATTCTCACATCACTTCGCACCATAAAAGGCTGTGATTTGATAAGGTTGAAAATCTTGTTTGACTTTGACTTGATGCATGAACGAAAGAATTACTTAGATACTATCGTCGAAAAGGGCCTTGCGGCCATCCATAGTGAAACCTTAACATTAACCCGGAAGGGTCGATTACTGGCCGATAAAATTGCATCGGACCTTTTTGAAGTTCATCCTGATTGAATAAGTTTTGTAATTTTATTAAACTTAATTTCATCTTATGTCAGCCGAGGAAAAGAAAGTATACATGCTATTGAAGTCCGTAATCTTTCATTACCATGGACTGGACGAAGGTGAAAAGAATGATCTTGACCGGACAGCCGAAGAACTTTCTGCCCGCGAAGAGTACAACTGGGCACTGAATTTCATTTCTGAGGATTACATAACTGCCTTCGATCGTGCCCGCGAGTTCCTTAACAACATAATTGGCGATTATCCGAAGAAAAAAAGAATTGACCTAGTAAATATGGTTTGGGAAGCCAACAACCTCAAGGGTTATGTCACTGAAATGGAAGCTACCGCCATGCTTAAACTGGCCCGTGACTGGAATGTTCAAAAAGAACTGATCGAACTTGTGTTAAAGTAGGTAAAATTACCCTTTGCCCGACTTGGGTTACTGCTCCATTACAGACTCATCATGTCTTTGAATTTGGCTGCCTGTCGTCTGCTCACTTCCACTTTATCGCCACCGCGTAGTCTCACCATAAGGCCTCCGTTAAACCAAGGCTCGATCCCTTCTACCCAACTCAGGTTAATGATATGTTTTCGACTCGCTCTGAAAAATGCACGTTCATCCAGCTTCTCGTCCAAAGCATTCAAAGATTTGTGAATCATTGGGCGGTTATTGTCAAAGTATACCTTAATATAATTTCCGTCCGACTCGAAAAGGCGAACATTGGAAAGACTTACAAACCAGCATCGATCGCCATCCTTCACAAATACCTGGTCATTTAGGCCAAGTTTCTTATCACCGTTACGACCGCCCCCACTTCTGGACCGCTCTTTTTCGGCGAGTTTTGATACCGTCTCTGCCAACCGCTCGGCCTGAATCGGTTTAAGGAGATAATCCAATGCATTTACTTCAAATGCCTTCAGTGCAAATTCATCATAGGCTGTTGTAAAAACTACCAAAGGAGCAGCATCAAGTGTTTCCAGTAATTGAAATCCCGTTTTGTCCGGCATTTGAATATCCAGAAAAAGCAAATCAGGGTTTAATTCGTTAATCATGTTGTAGGCTTCATCAGCATTCATGGCCTCACCGACCACTTCAATGCTCGGATGCTCTTCCAACAATTTCATTAGTTCTTTACGTGCCAGTCGCTCGTCATCAACAATTAATGCTCTCATCTTATGTTAATTTAAATATGATCAATTTTTGTCGGTACAATATGTTGAGGAATTACCGCTACGAATCTATTAGACTTTATAATGGTCAATCGACTTTTCGATTACCTGATTGAATTTCATCTCGTAAGAATTAGACTGAGGAATAGTGACTTCCGTAATAACAAAGTTATTGTTTTCATTTGCAATCCGGAAAGACGTTCGATCACCATAAATAAGTTTTAGACGCTGTATGGTATTTTTTATGCCGAGACCTCCTTTTGACCGTCTGACATTAGCATTCAAGTGACCGCTATTTCTTATCTGAATTTTAAGATCCCCGTTTTCTACCGTGGTTTTCATTTGAATCATCCCTCCCTCCTTCAACTTAGAAATGCCATGTTTTATCCCATTTTCCACCAGCGTTTGAATCATGAGTGAGGGGACCCAATAATCATGAGAGTCGGGGTGAATGATAAACTCTGTCTTAAGCCTTTCCTCAAATCGAATGCTTTCCAGGCCGAGGTAATCTTTCACAATTTTCATCTCGTCGTCAAACTTTGTCAAGCCCTGCTTGTCCGGCGACAACGACTTTCGCAAAATATTTGATAACTGGTTAATAGCCTGTTTAGATTTTACCGGGTTCTCGTCAACCAATGCCCTTATGCTATTTAAGGCATTAAAGATAAAGTGTGGATTAAGTTGAGATCGTAAATTATTGAGTTCAATTTCAATCATCGAGGCCTCATATTTCAAGGATTTATTATATCGCTCAAAATAA
>DASUGQ010000018.1:0-11725 GCA_036273935.1 Cyclobacteriaceae bacterium
TCATAGAGGAACAATGATCTGAAAACCAATGAAATGATAGTTATGTCTTCTTTTTCTTCTTTGACTCTTCAGCAGTCTTTCGAGCGGCCTCGCCAGCCTTCATGGCTTCTTCAAGCTTGGTCATGAACTTGGACTTCTTCCCAGCGCCGGCAGCATTTTTCTTCCTGTTCTCGTCGAGAATCGCCTTGATCTTGTCCTCATTGACAAAACGCTTGATGATTGCCTGCTGACTAAATGTTGCCAGGTTGGAAACGAAATAATAGAATGTAAGTCCTGTGGGGAACGAATTAAGTACAAAGAAGAAGATGATTGGCATGATGTACTGCATCGATTTCATCGGTCCCTGCACGGAAGTCAATTGATTATTTTGCCAGGTATAGATTAGCGTTGATATCGTCATCATGATGGTAAACAGACTGATGTGATTGCCGACTCCGAAAGGGATGCTGAAGGGTAACGAAATCAATGAATCATAGGTGGAAAGATCCTCCGCCCAAAGTAACGGCTGCTGACGCAACTCGATACTGTTTGGAAACAGGTAAAACATGGCGAAGATTATCGGCATCTGAAGCACTACAGGGATACAACCGCTGACCGGGTTTACGCCAACCTGCTGATATAACTTGAGTTGCTCTTGCTGTACTTTGGTCATATCATCTCCATGCTTCTCTTTGATCACATCAAGGTCGGGCTTAAGCACTTTCATTTTGGCCATGCTGAGATAAGACCTGTAGGAGAGAGGGGCCAATACGAGTTTCATCAAAATCACAAGTATGATGATGATGATCCCATAGTTGCTGAGGTGAAGCGTGAGAAAATGAAAAACGGGAAAGATGACGAACTTGTTCACCCAATAAACCGGGGGCCAGCCGAGATAGACATTCTTTGCAAAATCGTCAGTTACCTTGCCAATTACCTGGTAATCGTTTGGGCCGATATAAAATTTAAAATTAGCCTTGCCATTGGCAAGATCACTCTTGGCGATCAGAAGATTTAGATCTGCCCTTTTTACCACCGATGTGTCGGAGAGATTTGTGGCAATTGCAACGGAACCTCCCTGAAAAGAATTTTTAGCGATGATAGCAGAAAGGAAGTATTTTGCTTTGATGGCCACCCATTGTTGTGGAGATGAAAATATTTCCTGCTCAGGACTGTTGGATCGTTCGGGAAGTTTATCGAAACCGTCGGCAGGATTGTAGTAGTTAATTGTCGTGTAGTTTCGGGTATCCTTGATGTCCTTCTCGGTCGGTCGGATGATTTGATTCCAAACAAAATTCAAATGATCACCGGCGAGTTGCTTTTCAAATCCGGAACTGGTCAGACTGTACTTGATCTCAAATCCTGTGTCCGGAATTACATATTGCTGAACAAGCGCCGATCCATCCGATAGTTTTGCGCTGAATGAAATGATTGTTGAGTCGTTGATCCTCTGTTGTGAGCTTTCATAGTATAGACCATAGAGATCGAACTCGCTATTGTTGTAGGTTGACAGGAGCTTGAAAGTTGTGGATCCTGGCTCAATCAGCGTGAGGGGTTTCTTGTAGTATGTTTTGTAGTTGTTAAGCTCAAGTTCTTTGATGATGCCACCGTGATTAGTGAAAGTTACTGAAATGTCTTTCGTCTTCACGGGAATAATTTTCTCCTCACCTTTAAGGAACTGGGACATATCTCCATATGTGGCCGTAAGCAAGCTGTCGCTCTTCGCCGAGGCTACAACAGGCTCGGTTGAAGGCGGTATCACCTCCGTTGGAACCGCTTCTTCGGAGGCGGTTTGAGGTTGAGGTTTGGGTGAAAACCAGTAAAAATATACCAGCAGCAATACCGCAATTAACACAAGCCCGATGGCTGAATTCCTATCCATTTAAAACGATTAATTATTAACTTTTTACCAATATTTTCTTATGCTCAATGGCCGCTTCAACAAATTTCACAAACAAAGGATGAGGATTAAGTACAGTGCTGCGCAACTCCGGGTGGAATTGCACGCCGATGAACCAGGGATGATCTTTTAGTTCAACCACTTCAACCAGCCCGGATTCCGGATTTACGCCAACAGCCTTCATTCCGGCCTCCTCAATTTGGTCCAGGTATTTGTTATTAAATTCAAATCGATGGCGGTGACGTTCATGGATGACGTTTTCGCCATAGACATGAGACGCACGACTGCCCTTTTTTAGTTTACATTCATAAGCTCCAAGCCTCATCGTACCACCCTTCTCCGTAATCTTCTTTTGCTCCTCCATCATATCAATGACCGGGTGTTTGGTTTTAGGGTTCAACTCAGTCGAACTCGCGTCGAGGTTCAGCACGTTACGGGCGAATTCAATGACGGCACATTGCATTCCAAGGCAAATACCAAAAAAAGGAATTTTGTTCTCCCGGACGAACCGGATTGTTTCGATCTTACCCTCCATACCTCTCTCGCCGAAACCTGGCGCTACTAAAATTCCATTCAGTCCCTTCAATATTTCGGGTGCAGATTCAGCGTTGATTTCTTCGGAGGATATCCACTTCAGGTTAATCTTGCAATCATTTTGAGCGCCGGCATGTACAAACGCCTCATTGATGGACTTATAAGAATCGGGTAGTGAAACATATTTCCCGACAAGGCCGATGTTGACTTCCTCTGTTGGATTTTTGAGTCGGCCCAGGAAATCCTTCCACTGCTCAAGGTGTGGCTCCTCTTTCGTTGTCACCTTGAGTTTTGACAGCACACGTTCATCAAGTCTCTCTTTTCTCATGAGCAACGGTACATCGTAAATGGTATCTGCATCGATCGCTTCGATGACGGAATTAAGATGAACGTTGCAAAATAGCGCGAGTTTTTTCCGGATCTCCATCGGCAATGGCAACTCTGTTCGGCACGCGAGAATATCCGGTTGTATTCCTGCTTCCAGCAACTGTTTGACGGAATGTTGCGTCGGTTTGGTCTTCAACTCTTTGGCCGCCTTCAGGTAGGGTATCAAGGTCAGGTGAATAACGATGGCATTGTTTGGCCCCAGGTCCCAGCGAACCTGGCGTACGGCTTCGATAAACGGGAGGGATTCAATATCGCCCACGCACCCGCCGATTTCGGTAATGATGAAATCATATTGCTCGCTTTCGCCCAAAAGATATATGTTCCTTTTTATTTCATCCGTGATGTGGGGAACAACCTGAACGGTTTTGCCAAGATATTCTCCTTTTCTTTCTTTGGTAATGACGTTGTTGTATATCCTCCCTGTGGTGACGTTGTTGGTTCTCGATGTACGCACATTAAGGAATCGTTCATAATGGCCCAGATCGAGGTCCGTTTCTGCGCCATCGTCCGTCACGTAGCATTCACCGTGCTCGTAAGGATTGAGTGTTCCCGGGTCGATGTTGATGTATGGATCGAACTTTTGAATAGTGACGGTGAAGCCGCGTGCCTGGAGTAGCTTGCCCAGGGAGGCAGAAATGATCCCTTTGCCAAGTGAAGAAGTTACCCCTCCGGTAACGAAAATGTACTTTGCTGATGCCATAGGTTCGTTTAACCGGGCACAAAGGTAGTTTTAAAGTTTAAAGTTTAAAGCCTGTCAGGAAGGACAAATTAAAAACTTTACTGCTGGCCGTGCTGGCGCAAGTGTCGTATAAGCGTTTTTATCCAATTCACACGGGTGCTCGAAGGCTTGCGACTCCCTAAGATAAATCCCTGTCTCCGCCGTTTCTACTGCTTCGCGCCAAATCTGTTCCAGGTTCCGCGGGGAAAGTGATTAAGTCTGCTCTTGGCCGGGTCTGTCCCCGTGGAGTGACTCTTTTCAACCCTTTAAAATGCCTGTTGGTTATGAGTATCGTCCGTTTGCCGACAAGGCGGGACTTTCAGGCAACCCTTACGGTTCCTTTCAGAATGCAGAAGGAATGAATAAGGTGTCTTTAGTCTATTAGTTGACCTTTAATCGGTTCTAGAAATCGGTTAGAGATGAGTGTGAGAAATTTTTTGGTGCTGGCGTTTGCCATTTTTTTATCTCTTTCAGTCGGGGAAGTGAAGGGTCAGGCTTGTATTATGGAGCCTGGTTTTCAATTTCTTACGAGCAGCAGGGGTTGCGCTCCCTTTACGGTGCAACTGGAGACACTTTACCTTCAGGCGACACCAGGTACAATTTATTATATCGACTGGGGGGATGGAACAGCCGAACAGACTTACGTGCAGGTCAATGCGACGGGCGTAGTCATTCAACATACCTATCCAAATTCGCCTGTTGATTGTGGATACGATCTCTCTATCGATGCTTCAAATGGCTGTAACCCAAGGGGAAGTGTCATCCCAATCAATACGCAGGTAGTTGTATGGACGAATGATGTTATTTCAATTGACCCCGGAGTTTTCAGAGTCTGCCAGGGATATGCTGCCAGTCTGCAATTTGTTGACAATAGCGACTGGAACTGCTTTCCAAGGGCAACGCGCGAGAACAATGAGCCAAGGTGGATCCAATGGATTTATGGAACGGGCGTTCCTGCAAATCAAATTCCTGGTATGGGCGTGAATGGCTCAACACCAGGTTCGTTTCCTTATCTCAATCCGGCTCCATTAACAAACCCAATATATCCCGTTTATTCTCCCGGACAGGTCAGTTTGCCAATCAACGTGCCTGTAACTACTCCGGCAGACATCGGAAAAGAATTTCAGATCACATTAAAAAACTGGAATCAGTGTAATCCATATGACGAAAACACCGCTGACGGGGGGCACAACCCGCTCAATGGGGATTTAGTGAATGGCGATAACAGTCCTCAGGTGACAACGGCGAGAATCGTTGTTGTTCCATCGCCCAATCCTCAGTTTGATACACGGCTGGGCAATGCATCCGGTCCTGTCCAAACTATCTTTTGCATTGGCGACGATATCTACTTTGACAACAACACACCACCTATTGGTGGAGCGAACTTTCAGTATACATGGGAGTTTTTTGGCAATAGCGCCGGTACCGGCTCTCCACTGACAACAAGTACGCAAACCAATCCTACTTACAGTTACACCATCTCCGGTCAGAAGTTAATCCGGCTAAAGGTCAGGGATGCCAATGCCGCGGGAAATTGCGAGGCCGTTTTTGATCGGGTAATTACAATTTCACCTTCTGTCACCGCGCAGATTCAGGTTACCGATCTTGCCAACAATCCGATCACTCCCGACTTCTGCCAGGAGGCAGTTGCGCCGTTCACCAGTTTTGATACGCGTTTTGTAGACGCGTCGTTTGGTACGCCCATTGCATCAACTCAATACCGTTGGGAATTTTATGATCAGGGTAACAATCTTGTATTCGAAGCTCCGACAGGAGGTGCCTTCTCGTCAACACCGCTCGGGCCTTTTGACCGGGTGTTTTCAGCAAAGGGAATTTATCGTGTAAAGTTGCGTATTCGCGACAATGTTACTTCATGTGAATCATATGATGAGAAATTCGTTCGCGTCTTTGAAAAACCAGTTCCCGTTTTCTCCTCCGACCGGGTTTGTCTTGGCAATGATATAACCTTTGCGGAAAGCTCCACGCTGAGTCCTCTTATAGGAGAATCCATCGTATCATGGGAATGGGACATGGATTATGACGGGGTGACTTTCAGCAAAGACCCATCATTGGACAATCAACACAATTTCGGTTATGCTTTTGCCACAGCAGGTACGCACAAGGTGGCGCTAAGGGTTACGGCCAACCAGGGAAGCTGCTCAGCGATATTGGCAAAGGATGTGATCGTGGACGCTACACCTAATTCAAGCATTACGCCCGACATTGTTTCCGGTTGCAGCATATTAACCGTGAACTTTACAAACAACGATGTTGCTAACCAACCCGTGCCAGTGGATCGATATATCTGGGAAGTGGATAACGGCAGCGGTATGGGGTACCTGGTGGATTCAGTACAACGACCTTCAGATCCGGGCTTCAGCGCCCTGTTTACAAGGCAATTCATCAACACCGGCACAACAAATCTTATTTATAATGTGAGGCTTCGTGTTGTTAACATCAATAACTGTGAACGTATTTCACCGCCAGTAGCTATTACGGTATATCCGGGCCCGAAGTCCGGTTTTGTATCACTGAACTATTCACCTTTCAACGACAACTGCTCACCTCAGACCGTGAATTTTACCGTTGATGCGCAGACACAGGCGCTGAATCCAACGGATTATTTATGGATCGTCAGTGACAACAACGGCATAATTGGTCAAACAAGCACGGGTACGACGCCCGCCTATTCTTACATTTTTGCGAACACTACACAGTCCATGAAGGATTACAGTGTAACCCTTCGAACAACATTGCCCAGCGCATGTTACGGTGACTCTACACGAATCATTCGCATCGCGCCGTTGCCAGGATCTGACTTTGGCATTGATACGCTTGTTTATGACTGCGAGAAGATGAAGGTGAGATTTGAAGCTATCCAAAAGGGATTGAACGAATACACATGGACCGTGTTGGTGAACAACTCCGTGATTTATGGGACTACCTCGACAGATGACTTCCTTGAGTACGAATTCAACCGTGTAAACAGTCTGAATCAAAATGTGCAGGTGAGACTCGTGACAAGGAATTTCGCGAATTGCCAAAGTCCGACGACGACGAAGGGTTTTATCGTTCCTCAGTTCAATAACATCAACGCATCCTTCGTTGCCTCCCCGGCCTCCCAGACCTTGCCAAATGCAACCGTTTCTATTGTTAACAGCTCCAATGCTGGACCCTGGTCCTATCAATGGGATTTTGGGGATGGCACCACATCGGTCAACCCCAATGTGAATCAACATACCTATTCTACTTTCGGTACGTACACGATCAGCCTTACCGTTTCAAATGGTGATTGCGCTGTTACACAGACTGCATCGATAGAAATAAAACCAATACCGCCAGTGTTGGATTTTGAATACAACCCCGACAAAGGTTGTGCACCATTGACGGTTACTTTTACCAACAAATCACAGTACGCGGATCCGGGAACGTACGTCTGGCAATTTGGTGACAACCAGGGAACGTCCCGTGCGGTCAGTCCTACCTACACCTACTATGAACCAGGAATCTACTCCGTTACGCTGACGGCCGCTAACGCACTGGGTGAAACAAGCACCGTGACCAAACACGGCATCATTGAAGTTTACGATCGCCCCAGTGCGCAGTTTAACCTGAAGCCGCGGGTTGTTTACACCCCTGGCGGTAAGCTGTACACCGACAATCAAAGTTTTGGAGCCAGCAGCTACCTCTGGGATTTTGGCGATGGATCTACCTCTACTGATTTTGAACCCGAACATACCTATATGGCAACTGATGAAGGAAACTTTGATGTGACGCTCATTGCCTATAATGACTGGGGATGTACGGATACGCTGAAAGTAGAAGCAGCAGTACAAGTGTTGAAAGGAGGACAACTGCTGATACCAAATGCATTCTCTCCCAATCTGTCTGGCCCCGGAAGTATAAATGGTGAGAACGATGTGTTTCTGCCTTTGATGCGAGGGGTGCAGGAGTTTCAGATGTTGGTGTTCAATCGATGGGGTGAATTGCTGTATGAGACTAAAAATCCGGCTGATGGATGGGATGGATATTACCAGGGAAAGCTATGCCCACAGGACGTCTACGTGTATAAGATCATAGCAAAATTTTCGGACGGTCAATCGGTGACAAGGGTAGGGGATATAAACCTGTTAAGGTAGATGAAGAAATATTTACACATATTATTTTGGCTTTGCGCACTCTCAAGTTTTGCGCAGGACCCTGAGTTCTCGCAATACTATGCAGCACCCTTGTATTTGAATCCTGCATTTAGCGGAACAGCGTCTGACCACAGGTTGATTGCCAACTACCGGAATCAATGGCCGAACGTTTCCAATGGATTTGTGACTTACGCTTTTTCGTATGACTACAACCTGGATCAGCTTAACAGCGGACTGGGTTTGATGCTCATGACAGACAAGGCGGGATCGGCCAACCTTCGTTCGACAACAATCAATTTTCAATATTCGTATAAAGTGCGTTTGAGTGAGTCGTGGATATTATCATCCGGACTGAACTTTGGTGTGGGATTCAGAAATGTTGATTTTAATAAACTTGTTTTTGGCGATCAGCTTGCCTTCGATGTTGACGGCAACGTACCTAGCGATGATCCTATCCTGACGAATCTTAATAGCACTACCTATTTCGATTTTGGCGGAGGGCTGCTCATGTACAACAGGACATTCTGGTTGGGCTTTTCTGCGGCCCACCTGAATCGTCCGAATCGATCCTTATTGGATGAAGAGGCGCAGATTCCGATCAAAACATCATTTCATGGTGGCGTGAGGATTCCTTTATACCACGGTCCGTTTAAGAAGGACCGCGTCGCCGCTATCGCACCTTCCTTTGTTTACAAAAATCAGGGTCAATTTGACCAGCTCGATATTGGCGCTTATTTTTTATATGAGCCGGTGATCGTAGGGTTGTGGTACCGCGGCATTCCTATTCAACAAAATGTGAATGATAATGTCAGCCAGGATGCAGTCGTGGTAATTTTAGGATTTCAGTTGTCAAAAATCGAATTGTCTTACAGTTATGACCTGACGGTGAGCGAACTTGGTCCAATTGCGGGAGGGGCTCATGAGATTGCGCTTAAGTACAAATTGGATATCATTGGTCATACAAAAACGAAAAAGAAGGAACGTTTCATTCCTTGTCCTACCTTTATTACGGATTAGCCCTTCATTGAAAATTTTTAGAAAGGGAAACTAAACATTTCCAGTAAATTTGGCGCTGATGAACGTGACCAAATGAACCTGTCTTCTTTTCTTGATCATGCAATTTTCCGGGTTGTGTCTGACGTTGCAGACCGCTCAGGTCTGGAGACTTATGTAGTTGGCGGATATGTACGGGATATTCTCCTGGAGCGTGCTTCAAAGGATATTGATTTTGTCTGCGTAGGCAGTGGAATGGAATTGGCGCAACAGGTAGCGAAACAGCTTGGACCTCACGTCAGGGTTAACTTTTTTAAGAACTTCGGAACAGCACAAATCCGTGTAGACGATCTTGATGTTGAATTTGTAGGAGCGCGGCGGGAATCTTATCGCCAGGATTCACGGAAACCTTTTGTGGAGGATGGAACCCTTGAGGACGATCAAAAGAGAAGAGATTTCACCATTAACGCCATGGCTATTTCGGTGAATGCAACATCTTTCGGAGAGTTAATCGATCCTTTTGAAGGTGTTAACGACATCAAACGAAAAATCATACGCACGCCTCAAGACGCTGCGCTGACATTTTCCGACGACCCATTGCGAATGATGCGGGCTATTCGATTTGCCTCTCAGCTTAACTTTGATATTGAGCCCGATACTTTTGATGCCATTGTCAAACAGGCCGATCGAATTAAAATTGTCTCCCAGGAACGGATAACAGATGAATTGAATAAAATCATTCTCAGTCCAGTGCCCTCTTATGGATTTAAATTGTTATTCCATAGCGGGGTTTTAAAAATTATTTTTCCTGAACTGGTGGCATTGCATGGTGTTGAATATGTTGGAAACAAGGCACATAAAGATAATTTTTTTCACACCCTTCAGGTATTGGATAATGTTGCCGGGGTATCTGGTGATCTTTGGTTGCGCTGGGCCGCTCTCTTGCATGATATTGCCAAACCCGCCACCAAACGATATGACAAAACGCACGGATGGACCTTTCATGGTCACGAAGACAGGGGCGCACGGATGGTTCCGGGCATTTTCAGAAGAATGAAATTGCCCATGAACGACAACATGCTTTCTGTTCAACGATTGGTGCGGCTTCATCTTCGTCCTATTCCCCTTGCAAAGGAAGTCACCGATTCGGCCATTCGAAGACTGCTATTTGACGCAGGAGATGATATCGATGGACTGATGATTCTGTGTCGGGCGGATATCACATCAAAAAATATGGAGAAGGTCAGTCGTTTTCTCAAAAACTTTGATCTCGTTGAAAAGAAAATGGCAGAGGTCGAGGAGAAGGATCACATCCGCAATTTTCAACCTCCGGTTACCGGAGACGAGATCATGCAACTATTCAATATTCCTCCTGGCCGGATTATTGGCGAAATTAAGGAGGTGATTAAGGAGGCTATCCTGGAAGGTGAGATCAGGAACGATCATGAAGAGGCAATGGGACTTTTGATGAAAATTGCAAAGGAAAAGGGATTGGTTAGAGTATAGACACTTATTTTTGCTGTTCGATGCAACCTTCCCATAATTGACTTGTCGTTTACAACGAATCGGGAAATACTGATTGGACCAGAAGGTTAAGAACATTCATGATGAGTTAATTGCGAAGTGCAGGGCAGGTGACCGGGGCGCTCATCAACGCATTTATCAACTTTATTCCCGGGCGATGTATAATGTCTGTTATCGAATCACCGGGAATGAGGATGATGCCGCGGATGTTCTTCAGGAGTCATTCATCAGTGCATTCAATAATCTCGATCATTATCGGGGAGATGCCACGTTTGGAGCCTGGCTTAAAAGGATTGTCATAAATAAGGCCATTAATGTTTTGAAGCGCAGAAAAATGGAAGCGCTGCCAGACGATGACCGATGGGATGTACCCGAAGAAAGCGACGAGGGATTTGAAGATGAGGACCTGACGGTTGAGCGGGTGAAGAGGGCGATTCAACAACTTCCGGATGGATATCGATCGGTGTTGTCGTTATATTTGTTGGAAGGATATGATCACCAGGAGATAGGAGGGATATTGGGTGTAAGCGAATCGACATCGAAGTCTCAACTGAATCGTGCAAAAAACAAATTGAGAGAACTATTAACCGGTGCAATATGAAAAAGAAACTGGAAGATTTCATAAATGCCAGTCGCGGTGCGTTCGACGATAAGGATGCGCCGGAAAAAGTCTGGAAAAACATTGATGCTTCATTAAAATTGAAACAGCCATCACTCTGGAATTCAATAATCATCTGGCGGGCCGCAGCAGTAATATTTATGTGCTTATCAGGCTACCTTTTGCTGCCAAAAGGAAACGGCCAGTTACGGGACCAGAAAGAAACCCTCCAGGAGTTCAATGCTGTCGAAGAATTCTATGTGCAACAGATATCAGACAAGGTGAAATTGATCGACGAGTATGAACGCATGGAAGGTCTGAATGGATTTACGAATGACTTCCGCCAACTCGAGGCGATGTATTTGGTGCTCAAAGAGGAGATGAAGATAAGGCCGTCGAAGAAGGTAAAGGATGCGCTGGTATTAAATCTTCTCGTGAGAATCGATTTACTGAATCAGCAGCTCCACAAGCTGGAGAGCGGTGAATATTCTGATTCGAAGGACAAAGACAACCATCAGGCCAGCAGCTGACAGGTGCGGCGTTTCCCGATTGGACACTGTTCAAGATTATTTGCTATTAATGTAATTCAGAAATTCCCGCTTAATATTTTCGTCCTTGAATTTTCCTGAGAAATAGGCTGTACCTGTGCGACTATTGGTATCACCCACGCCGCGCGAGGCTACGCACATATGGTTCGCATCGATCACCACCCCGACATGTTCAGTATGTAAGACACGCTCGATTTCTTTACCAATTTGTACGGTAAGTCTTTCCTGCACCTGAGGCCTCTTGGAAAAGTATTGAACAATACGATTGATCTTGGATAGTCCAATTACTTTTCCTGATGAAAAATAGGAGACGTGGGCCTTCCCATAGATAGGAACAAAATGATGCTCACAATGTGAATAAAACGTGATGTCCTTCTCCACTAACATCTGATCGTAGTTGTACTT
>DASUGQ010000019.1:0-17994 GCA_036273935.1 Cyclobacteriaceae bacterium
TCTCAACAGATCCGCCATCTCTACACGAGTATCAGACTGACTAAAACCATTGAATGAAATAAAAATCAGAGCGGAGAAAATGGCCAAACTAAATTTTCTCATGTTGGTGTTTGTTTAATGTTCTTAAGCTTAGTAGCAAGGTAGTGAACCACCACCCAAGCAAAATGAATGCAATGATCGCGGTGTAGATTACCAATTTCATATTGTGAGCCGTATCAAATAACCTGAAGGTTGGATTGTTTCCGCTCCCTGGATGTAACGAATCACTCATCCGGGGTAATATAAAAATCAAAGGTATGAGAATGCTGAATGCAAAAATATTATAAACAGCGCTTAGCCTTGCTCTTTGCGTTTCGTCGTCCAATGATCCGCGCAAAACAAAATATGCGGAATAAATCAGAAGGCCGATCGCGGTATTGTTCAGTTTAGGATCACTTGTCCAAAAAGTTCCCCAGGTCCCATTTGCCCACATCATTCCGGTCAACAGTCCAAGCAAGCCAAAGAAGAAACCGACTTTTGCTGATTCAATTGCATGATCATCATATTTAATTTCCTGAAAACGCAGGTACCTGACAGATGACCAAACCGAGAATGAAAAGAGCGTCATCATAGTGAACCACATCGGTACGTGATAGTAGTTCAGCCTAATGGTTTCATTCATTATCGGCAAGCGTGGTACAGGGAACAACATTCCTCCGATTACCGAATAATAAAGTAGTGTTATAGTCAGGATCTTCCACCAGGACAGACGATATCTTTTCTCTTTTTCCATGAGGCTACAGGACAATTCCTTTTACAATTCGGTCTTTCCCAAAAATGTCTTTCATTATTTCAATCGTTGTTAATCCGAATTCATTACAAAGCGCTGCAACCCCACTTCCATAAAGTTCATTGATTTCAACAATCAACAGTCCTCCGCGTTTCATTGCCTCTTTAGATTTCACGAGGATGTTTCTGTAAAACAAAAGTGGATCATTATCGGGAACAAATAAGGCCAGGTGAGGTTCGAAATGAAGAACATTTTCCTTCATTTGCAGTTTTTCGTGCAAGGTCACGTAAGGGGGATTACTTACGATTATGTCCAACTCTTTTACAGGAATCTTTTCTGTTAAGATATCATTGTAAAAAAAATTGACGCCAGCGTTTAAGAAGCGCGCATTTCGTTGGGCGAGGGCCAGCGCTTCTTTGCTGATGTCTGTTGCAAATACTTCTGATTGAGCAATTTCCAATTTGATGGTAACCGAGATACATCCGCTACCTGTACCAATGTCCAATATTCTTAACGGCCCTTTCTGTTGTTCCGAAAAACGTATCACATTTCTAACCAATTCCTCAGTTTCCGGGCGCGGGATCAATACGTTGCGATTTACTTCGAATTGTCTTCCATAGAATTCACTTTCTCCCAGTACATACTGGATTGGTTCATGCTCATTAATTCTCTTGATGAATTCGTCAACCTGCTGATCGGATGATGCCTTAAGTTGCACTGAGCGTTCTGTGATGATGTCTGATTTTGTAATACTAAGACTTTTTTCCATAAATAAGTAGACCATACTTTCAACCTCATCCCGGGGTACATTTATTGAAATTGCTGCAACTAATTCCCGAAAGAGGATTTTGGAATTCGTCATGGTTAAACAATCTTTGCAAGTATACACAATGAAGAATCACGATCATCATACGGACGAGCATTTTATGAAGCGAGCCATGGAGTTGGCAATAAGAGGGAGGGGATATGTGAGTCCAAATCCAATGGTTGGATGCGTTGTCGTTCATGAATTTGAAATTATCGCAGAGGGATGGCATGAGCATTATGGGCAGGCACACGCTGAGGTGAATGCGGTGCGAAGTGTGGAGAACAAAGAATTACTGAAACACTGCGCGGTTTATGTTAACCTGGAGCCATGTTCACATTATGGAAAAACGCCACCGTGCGTGGACATGTTAATTGATCATAAAGTGAAAAAAGTTGTCGTAGCTAATCTGGATTCAAATCCTCTCGTTGCCGGAGATGGGATAAAGAAATTGCGCTCATCCGGTATTGAGGTGATTACGGGAATATTGGAGCCGGAGGGACGTGAATTGAATAAACGATTCTTCACTTTTTATGAGCGGCAGCGTCCTTACATCATCCTGAAATGGGCACAAACGTCAGATGGTTTTATTGCCAGGGAGAATTACGATTCGAAATGGATTAGTAACGATTTTTCACGACAGCTTGTACACAAGTGGCGCGCGGAGGAAGATGCCGTGATGGTTGGAACGCGAACCGCTTTGCTCGATAATCCGAAATTGAATGTTCGTGACTGGACTGGCAGAAACCCTGTGCGCGTTGTTGTTGATCGTTTCCTGCGATTAAATGACAAGCTGCAAGTTTTTGACGGGACTCAGAAAACAATCTGCTATAATTTATTGAAGCATGAGGAGCATCGCAATCTTTCACTTGCACGACTTGATGAGCAGGATTTCCTGCAAAACATGGTGAACGACCTTTACAGGAGGAGTATCCAGAGTGTTCTTGTTGAAGGTGGATCTCAGCTGTTAAGTGCATTCATTGCTCTGAACCTTTGGGATGAAGCTAGGGTTTTTGTATCAACCAAGAGTTTTGGAAAAGGTGTTGAGGCGCCGGCACTCAAAGGACGATTGGATCACGAGGAATTAATTGATAACGACATTCTTAAATTTTACTTTCCTATCAATGCAAAAGGTAAACCTGCTTGAAAAGTTTCGCCAGTTTAGCGATTACTGGAACCCAAGAATTATCGGGGAACTCAACGGCCAACACATCAAGGCAGCAAAGTTAAAGGGCGAATTTGTATGGCATCATCACGATCATGAAGATGAATTGTTTTTAGTGATAAAGGGGACACTCAAAATGGAATTCAGGGATCGAACGGAGGAAATCAACGAAGGAGAATTCATCATTGTAGAGAAAGGAGTGGAGCACAGGCCGGTGGCTGAAGAAGAAGTATATTTACTCCTTTTTGAGCCAGCCTCAACGCTAAACACAGGAAACGTGGAGACAGAGTTAACGAGGAAAAAACTGGAGAAAATATAATCGCACAATGGCCGAAGAATTAATTGTATCTCAGTCGATCGACAAGCGACAGCGTTACGAAACTTTGTTACCACAGATCAAATCGTTGGTAATGAATGAGCCCGATATTGTTGCCAACCTTTCAAATATCTCAGCAGCGTTAAGACAAACAATGAATTTTTTCTGGGTGGGATTTTACCTGGTAAAAGATCGGGAGTTGGTTCTGGGTCCATTTCAGGGACCCATCGCTTGTACGCGTATTGCCTATGGCCAGGGTGTATGTGGAACATCCTGGAAGGAGGGCAAAGCAATCATAGTCCCCGACGTTGATCAATTCCCGGGCCACATTGCTTGCTCGTCGGCCTCCAGGTCAGAGATTGTGTTGCCGGCATTTAAGAATGGTGAAGTTGCTTTGGTGCTTGATGTTGACAGTGATGTATTGAATGACTTCGATGAAATTGACAGGACAGCGCTTGAGGAGGTAATGAATACAATCGAAACGTTTTTGTGAAAATTTGTGAATAAAGATCTCGTTTCGCTTTACTCGGATCGGAAGAATGCTTTCGAACGAGACGCCCGGCAAATTCAGCAGCAGGAAATAACAACGTCGTGGTTTCGCGTGGGTCTAATGGCGGGCATTCTGCTCATGATCTACGTTAGTTTTCAGGTAATCATGTTGTGGTCGTTAGTGCTGCTCATGGTGATCGGTTATGCCTACCTGGTAAAACGCCATGAACGTCTCAAGCATCAGTTGAAACTTCTTCAGGCTTTAGCGGTGATCAATGATTGGGAAATCAAATCCCAGGAGAATGACAACACTAACTTTGCCGATGGAAGTGAATATCTCGATAGTCATCATCCTTATACTTTCGATTTGGATATTTTTGGCAGTGGCTCGCTGTTTCAGCGGATCAATCGTACATCGACGGAGACTGGTAAGGAAAAACTCGCGAACGTATTGGCAAATCCGTTGATATCGAAACTTGCGATACAATCACGCCAGGAGGCGGTTGAAGAATTAAAATCCAGGCTTGATTTCCGCCAAAAGTTTCAGGCAGTGGGCTTGAGTTCGCCGGAGAAAAAAGAGGACCAGGGCAAAATACTGGATTGGTTGCAGCTTCCCTCTTTTGTATATGGACGGAAATCTTTCCGGTGGATGTTGATTTTATTTCCAGCCTTATCGATGGGTTCGTTGTTGCTCTGGATCATTTCAGGGTTCTCTGCGCCATTTGTCGTTGTAACCCTGGTTCAATGGGGCATTATCGGTCGCTATGCCAAGCGCGTTACATTATTTCAGAATTACATCGGGAACAAAAGGCATCTGCTCGAGAAATTCGCTGAGCATTTTGATTTGCTTAACAAGGAAGATCTTACAGGGACAATTACAAAAGAACTTCGCGAAGAAGCGCACGAAGCGGGTGAAGAACTTTTGATTTTGGCATCGCGATCCCGGGCGCTTGATTTGCGTCTTAATCTTTTGGCCACACTGCTTTTCAACAGTACAATACTTTATGACCTCCAGTGCGTTTACAAACTGGAGCAGTGGCGTGAGCGGAACCGGGAGCGACTGGAAAAGTGGCTCCAGGCAATAGCGGACACCGATGCATTGAATAGCCTGGCCACATTTGCGTTCAACCATCCTGATTATGTGACACCAGAAATTTCCGGGCAACAGGAGTTGTCAGCTTCATCAATGGGCCACCCGTTGATCAGTGAGTCCGATTGCGTAACCAATGATGTGTCCCTGCAAAAAAACTCAAGTCTATGGATTGTCACGGGGGCGAACATGGCGGGAAAAAGTACTTTTCTAAGAACTGCAGGAGTCAATACAGTACTTGCGTTGATGGGATCGGTTGTTTGCGCAAAAAAAATGATTTGCCCTTTGGTGGAGGTGTTCAGTGGCATGCGTAACACAGATTCCATTAATGAGAATCAATCGTATTTTTATGCAGAACTATTGCGTCTGCATAGCATCATCGAAAGACTACGTGACGGAAAGACGATGTTGGTTTTGCTGGATGAAATCCTGAAAGGGACCAATTCTGTCGACAAATTAAATGGGTCACAAGAATTGCTGAAACAACTTACAAAATTACCTTGCCTGGCCCTGATTGCTACCCATGATGTGGCCCTGGGCGAAATGGAGAAAGAGTTTGAACAAATCAGAAATTTTCATTTCGAGACCAGGATTAACGGTGACGAACTGCTATTTGATTATAAATTGTATCCGGGAGTGAGTACGGGTAGGAACGCAACCTTTTTGATGAGACGTATGGGAATTATTCCTTCTTAGAAATACTAAGCCTGGGAGTGGACTTTAACCAGTTCCTTAAGTTTGTCAGCAACGAAGTCGACTTCTTCAACTGTGTTGTATTTACTAAAGGAAAACCTTATCGCTCCCCGACGGGAGTCAGGATATATTTTTGCAAGCACATGCGACCCCAATGTTGCGCCACTGGAGCAAGCGCTACCTCCGGATGCCGAAATTCCCTGCAGGTCGAGATTGAAAAGCAGCATGTCATTTTCATCGGATTCAGGCAGGCTAATATTCAAGACTGTGTAAAGACTTTTTTCCAAATCATCAGAATCACCATGAAATGAGATCCCCGGAATGTTTGCACAAAGCTTTTCGATCATCCTTGCTTTGAGGGCCTTTATATACTTCGTGTGGCTGTCCATATCACGGTAGGCAATTTCAAGAGCTCGGGTAAGACCGATAATTCCGTACACATTCTCTGTGCCGCCACGCATGTTTCGTTCCTGCGCGCCGCCGTGTAAAATCGGGCTTATTTTTTTGTCTTTCCGGATGAACATAAATCCAGTGCCTTTTGGTCCATGAAACTTATGCGCTGATGCAGCCATGCCATGAATCCTGAATTTTTTCAGATCATGCCGATAATGACCCATGGTTTGTACAGTATCAGAGTGAAAGTACGCCTGATGCTTGTTGCATAGCTCGGCTATGTATTCAATGTCAAGCAAGTTGCCGATTTCATTGTTGGCATGCATTAGCGAAACCAGACTGTTGGGATATTTTCCTAATAAATCTTTAAGCTGATCAATGTCGATATTTCCTTTGTTGCCTACTTCAAGTAAATGAAGTTGAACAGTTTCGTCTTTAGCGAGATGCTCGACCGTATGAAGAACAGCGTGATGTTCAATGGGCGATGTGATGATCGATTTGATCGAATAGGTTTTGACCGCACTTGTGATGATGGTATTGTCCGCCTCTGTGCCACCCGAGGTAAAAATTATTTCTCCTGGTGTGCAGTTTAATATTTCCGCAATTTTTTTTCTGGACGATTCGATCGCGGCTTTTATTTTTCTTCCGTGCGCATGCGTCGAAGAAGGATTGCCGAAATCTTCCAGCAGGAAAGGCTTCATGGCCTCGAAAACTTCAGGATCTAATGGGGTGGTGGCAGCATTATCAAAATAAATACTCACGGATTATTTTTCTGTTACGTTCTCAGCGATGATCTCTTTGATATCCATAATAATTTTCCTGGCAAGCGTATCGGCTTTAGCCTCAAGGTCGGACTCTGCATAGATTCGGATGATTGGCTCCGTATTTGATTTACGCAGGTGAACCCACTCCGCATCAAATTCGATCTTTACGCCATCAACCGTATTGATTGGTTGCTTTTTGTATTTCTTCTTTACCTCATCCAGAATATGGTCAACATCAATATCAGGAGTTAGTTCAATCTTATTCTTGGAAATAATATACCTGGGATAGGATGCTCTTAGGCGGGACGCCGGCACTTTTGTTTTTGCCAGGTGAGACAAGAATAAAGCGATTCCAACAAGAGCATCACGCCCATAATGAAGTTCCGGAAATATTACGCCGCCATTTCCTTCCCCGCCAATAATTGCATCCCGCTCCTTCATCATCTTTACAACATTTACCTCGCCCACTGCAGCTGGAAAATATTCTCCTCCTGCTTTTTCGGTTACGTCTCTCAGGGCTCGCGTAGATGAAAGATTGGATACGGTGTTTCCTTTTTTCTTTTTGTTGTTTTGCAAAACATAATCCGCAACCGCCACTAAAGTGTACTCTTCACCAAATGGATTTCCATCTTCGCAAATAAATGCCAGGCGATCGACATCGGGATCAACCACTATTCCCAGGTCATATTTTCCCTTCAATACTTCCCTGCTGATATCCGTAAGATGCTCAGGCAAAGGCTCGGGATTATGCGGGAAGTGGCCTGTCGGCTCGCAGTAAAGTTCCTTGACCGTCACGCCTAAAGCCTCTAGCAGCAGCGGAACAGCTATTCCTCCAGAGGAGTTTACTGCATCGACAACAACCTTGAAATCCCTGGCTTTTATAGCTTCCAAATCAATCAACGGTATCTTCGTGATCAGATCAACGTGCTTTTTAAGATAAGTGTCGTTCTTGCTATAAGATCCAAGCTTCGTGACCGGGGCAAATTCAAAATTTTCGCTTTCCGCTATCCGTAGTACCTCTTCGCCGTCGACAGCTGAAATAAATTCACCCTTGCTGTCGAGAAGTTTCAATGCATTCCATTGAACGGGATTGTGGCTGGCGGTTAATATGATTCCACCCGATGCTTTTTCAAGTGGTACGGCGATCTCTACCGTGGGTGTGGTCGAAAGTCCCAGGTCAATAACATCTATGCCCAATCCGACGAGGGTAGAAACAACAAGATTATTAACCATTTCTCCCGACGGCCTTGCGTCCCGACCCAGCACTACGCGGGTAGAACCTTTCTTATTTTTCTTCAACCACTGGCCGTAGGCGGCCGTAAATTTTACAATATCAAGAGGAGTCAGGTTTTCAGAAGGTTTTCCGCCAATTGTTCCGCGGATTCCTGAGATCGATTTTATTAAAGCCACAGTATTTTATGTTTGATCTTTTGGGGTAGCAAAATTAAAATAATTACTTAAAGTCTAACGCTCGAAATAACGGTCGGACTTCAACTTTTTTAGTTATTACTCAAACGATGGAAATGAATGGAAACGGTTAAGGCAATCGAAATTAAGTTTTACTTTTTCACCCCAGGTAGCGGTTTGAGGTCAATTTCATCTTTTCCGCAAGTCTCTCCCGCAGAAAGGTTTCTCCCACAGTATCCACATGATGCACCCTCTTTGTTTAGCCAAGGGCTTTGAGATGCGCAGGTACCCCTGAATTCTCCTCCCTTGATGAACAGGAGACGGACCGAGAGTAAGACAAAGAAAAGTGCCATTACTCCGATGCTGAGAAGAACTACTGCCATGATTCCTTATTTTTGTACAAAGTTAATTGTTGCAAGCAGAACGCCTGCCGTGCAGGATAAGTTTAATTCCCATGCAGAAAATAAAATCAACGCCGGATCTGACCCGCCCGTCAAAACTTCAGGCTTTTGACCGATTGCTGACAATAATGGATGAACTTCGGGAAAATTGTCCCTGGGACAAAAAGCAGACCATTGAAAGCCTGCGACACCTCACTGTTGAGGAAACGTATGAACTTTCGGATGCTATTCTTGAAGGAAACCTGACCGAAGTGAAGAAAGAGCTGGGTGATTTGCTGCTGCATATTGTGTTTTATTCCCGCATCGCTGCAGAATTGAAATCATTTGATATTGCCGATGTAATGCATTCACTGTGCGATAAACTTGTGGAGCGGCATCCACACATTTATGGTGACGTTGTAGCAGAGGATGAAGAGACAGTAAAGGCAAATTGGGAGAAGATAAAACTAAGGCAGGGAAGTAAATCCGTTTTAGCGGGTGTACCCGGTTCATTACCGGCACTTGTAAAGGCAATGCGCATCCAAGATAAAGCGAGAGGCGTCGGGTTTGATTGGGAGAAGAAGCAACAAGTTTGGGAGAAAGTAGAAGAAGAGATGGCTGAATTCAAACGTGAGTTTAATGTTGAGTCTGTTCAACCCATCGACAAACGAAAAGCGATGGAGGAATTTGGAGACCTTCTATTTTCATTAGTGAATTATGCCCGATTCATTGATATCGACCCGGAAGAAGCACTCGAGCGCACGAACAAGAAATTCATAAAGCGATTTCAATACCTGGAAACCGAATCCGCCCAGGACGGAAAAAAACTAGGAGAGATGTCTCTCGCCGAGATGGACAAATATTGGGATAAAGCAAAGTCGATAGGATGCGACTAGAATTATATAAATAAATTTATCACAGACGCCACACGATTGAAGGCGGCGATCATAATAAGTAATATTTTTCAGTAATTGTAATAAAAAAGCCGAACAGCCTGCGGACGGATTGACTATGAATGGTGAACTGGGTTCATATCAAACGGGCTATTTCTTCTCCTTAGAGATCGATGAATTATATTTGAAAATTGTGTGATATGTCTTTTGAAGGTGCAAAATATCCTTTTTGAATGGAGTGACTCGTTGAATGCAAATGACAATAACAGTTGCCGTTTCATATCTTTTAGGGGATGCTCTAAATCGAGGAATTGAAAATGAATGGCAAATCCGTGTGCGTCTCCATCCTGGGGCATGTATGTTTCACCATTTCTTAAGAGTCTTGTGATATAATGAATTGCCTAAATTTGTCTTCCAGAAACAAATAAATGAGTCCCGTTAAAAAGGCCATTCGTGATTTCGTTGTCGGATCCAATACTTATATAACCTCCAGTATACAATTCAGAAATACAATGTTGCGAGGGCTCATTGCCATTTTCGCCTTTGTCGTCGGAGGAATTTATATCGTAATCGATTCGTTGAATGACATTGACATCAACTTTGGCTGGTACGCCGGACTGATGGCACTTTCAATTGTTGCATTTTGGTTGAATAAAATTCAAAGCTACTTATGGGCCAGTGTAACTCTTATTTTGCTAAGTAATGGAGTAATTTACCTCTTCGCATCCAGCGAGAGCCCGGCAGGAGGTGCTTTCTTCTTTTTTTCAACTACGGGTCTGGGTACGCTGGTACTCTTCGGGTACAGAAATCGTAATCTTGCCTTCCTCCTTGTTGTGATTTCATATTTCATTGCACTTGTGGCCTACCTGGGTTTATTACCTGCGCGGACATTCATTGATTATTCAGCAGAATATATCAGGCTAAATTTCATTGCAAATTTTACCATGTCCTACATGGTTTCCATTCTCATTATTCATTTCTCGATTCAACTTCATCACGACATTGAGGCGAACCTACGGACGAGTGAACAATCATTACTGCTTACATCGGAGGAATTAAAACGAAGCCGCGAGCGTTTTCAAATGGCCATCGAGGGATCAAGGTCTGCCATTTATGAGTGGAACAGGCAAACAGGATTTATTTACGTCGCACCATATTACAAAAGAATTCTTGGATATGATGCGGACGACCTTCAGGATTTCACAATCGAAAAATATTTTGACCTGATTCACCCGGACGACTTGCCGAGGATAAAGCACACCTTTCAGCGCCATCTTAAAAATCACGAACCCTACCAATCTGAGTTACGACTGCGAACCAAAGGAGGGAGTTTCAAGTGGGTCTCCGACAGCGGTATTTCCAAATTTAACGATAAGGGAGAGCAAGCATTAATCGTTGGATCCATAGTTGATATTGATGAACGAAAGATGGCTGAGCAACAAATCAGACTTCAAAATGATTTATTGGCGAAAGCGAATGAAGAGCTCGACCGTTTTGTTTACAGTGCCTCGCACGATTTGCGTGCGCCACTGAGCTCTCTGCTGGGGCTGATCAGCATCGCAGAAAAAACTGACAGCACAGAAGAAATCGCCCTTTGTCTTGACATGATGAAGAAACGCGTTCTCACCATGGAGAATTTTATCAAGGAGATTACGGATTACTCAAGGAACTCAAGACTTGGCGTTGAACGCAAGACCGTTGGCATCAGAAAATTGGTTCAGGGCGTAATAGAATCACTTCGGTTTACGAATGGAGCTGAGCGGATCTCGATACAACTAAATATTCCCCCTGAGTTAGCGTTTGATACTGACGAAAACCGCCTTAAAGTAATAGTCAATAATTTAGTAGCCAACGCGATCAAGTATCACGACTACGCCAAAGAAGAGCCGATGATCGTTGTTACTGCCCAACGCGACGAGGATAAATACATCCTGTCTGTTCAGGATAATGGACTTGGAATTGCACAGGAGCATCAGGACAAAATCTTCAACATGTTTTATCGGGCTTCCGAAAGCGTAGAGGGTTCCGGGCTGGGTCTTTATATTGTAAAAGAAACCCTGGCCAAATTGGAAGGTGAAATCAGGGTGGAATCAAAACATGGGATAGGATCGACCTTCACCCTGGTGTTACCAATTTTTTAGAATTCGGTAGGAAATCTTGCATGTATACATAGTTTGACTGATTAAGTGGGAGACCTTTAACGAAGCCAATCTACCTTTGCACAATTAAAAGATTGCCAGTGATGGGTTTGAAGCAGGGGGTACGGAACTTAATAATCGGCGAGGAGCATTTCATTGAATTGTATTCAGATTACAAGCAGGTTATTTTATCAGGCCAATTTGCACTAATCGGGATTGCGGTCTGTTCGTTTTTTGGCGCCATTGAATTTACTAATGGTAACTTCGCAGCGGTCGTGGTTTTTTCGGCAGCGAATTTATTTCTTGCCGTCAGCGTCTGGCTGCATCGCATCGGAAACCACAACCTCGCCCACTATTTTTTACTGATTCCCATAAATGTTACTGCCTATCTGCTGGCCTCCAGCGAGGAGGCGGCGACCGGGGCATTTGTCCACTTCATTTCCATTGCGTTGGCTGCTTTTATTGTTTTTGGGTACCGCTTTAGGAAATACGCAATTATTTCGGCCGGTTTCACCTTCTTATTGTTTGCATTTGCTTATCTGCTTAAGTTTTCAATTCTGCCATTCCGGGTTTATGATAACGGAATGATGGTGATGTTCCGCCTGTTAAATTTTGCTATTGCTACTCTTGTTTGCATTACGGCAGTCTTCCTTTTGATCCGTCTAAATCATAAAAATGCTGTTCAGCTTGGTGAGAACTACAAACTTCTAACGAAAGCGAACACGGAGCTGGATCGCTTTGTGTACAGCACTTCACATGACCTCAGAGCGCCGCTTACTTCAATTCTTGGTCTTATTAATATTGTCGACCAATCCGATAACCCAACTGAAATTAAAAAATATGTCGGCATGATGAGGGACCGGATTTTCCTACTGGATAAGTTCATTAAGGATATCACCGACTACTCGCGAAATAACCGATTGGAGGTTCAACGGCAGAAAATAAACTTGTCGCAAGTTTCGCAGGAAGTCTGGGAGTTGTTGAAATACACACCCGAGGCGAAGGAAATAGATTTTCAACTTGAAATTCCAAAAGATGTTGTAATCGAAACAGATCAAAACAGATTGAAAACCGTGCTCCTTAATCTGGTTTCAAACGCCATTCGCTATCACGACACCCGGAAATCTGACCGTTATGTAAGACTTCGTTATCAAATGAATGGTAAAGGCTACCATATTAAAGTGGAGGATAATGGGCAGGGCATTCCCCACTCCTATCACACGAAAGTGTTCGACATGTTTTACCGCGCCAATGAATCTTCAAAAGGCTCCGGGTTGGGCTTATACATCGTGAAGGAGACGGTGTCTAAAATGTCAGGCACGATTCAACTCGAATCGGCTCCGGGGGTTGGTTCAACGTTTACAATCAAGCTCCCATATCACCTGAACCAAGGCGTTTTTTCCCCTAACTGACCCCTTAAAAATATCCTGACAGGATTATTCACTGTGGGGTAAACATTTATATTTGCCCCTTATGGCAAATCAAGAGGATAACCTTTTTAAGAATGTAATCTCGCACTCGAAAGAGTATGGATTCATTTTTCCTTCCAGTGAAATATATGATGGCTTGAGCGCAGTGTATGACTACGGTCAAAACGGGGCCGAGCTGAAAAATAATATCAAGGATTATTGGTGGAAGTTCATGACCATGTTGCACGACAACATCGTGGGTATTGACGCTGCCATCTTCATGCACCCCACAACATGGAAGGCGTCTGGTCATGTGGACGCATTCAATGACCCCATGATTGATAATAAAGACTCAAAAAAGAGGTATCGGGCTGACGTTCTTATTGAGGAGGCCGTTGCCAGGGTGGAGGAAAAAATTGAGAAGGAGATTGAAAAGGCTGCCAAGCGATTCGGCGACTCTTTTGATAAAAAAATATTTATCAGTACGAATTCGAGAGTATTGGAGTATCAAAAGAAAATTGACGAAACCAATGGGAGATTAAAAGATGCCATGGGCAGATCAGACATGGCGGCGTTGAAGCAGCTGGTGATTGACCTTGAGATCGCGGACCCCCTTTCAGGATCGCGAAATTGGACTGACGTGCGGCAGTTTAATTTGATGTTTTCAACTGAGATTGGTTCCCTGGCTGAGGAAGCGAACAAGATTTACCTGCGGCCCGAAACAGCCCAAGGTATTTTTGTAAACTTCCTGAATGTTCAGAAGACGGGACGAATGAAAATACCTTTTGGTATCGCGCAGACAGGTAAGGCCTTCAGGAATGAGATTGTAGCCCGTCAATTCATCTTCAGGATGCGTGAGTTTGAACAGATGGAAATGCAGTTCTTTGTAAAACCGGGCGAGGAAATGAAATGGTATGAATTCTGGAAGGAGAAACGCATGAGATGGCATCATGCGCTTGAACTGGGAAGCGAGAATTATCGGTTCTTCAACCACCTTAATCTTGCTCATTACGCTAACGCCGCCTGCGATATTCAATTTAATTTTCCTATCGGCTTTAAGGAGTTGGAGGGAATTCATTCGCGCACCGATTTTGATTTGAAAAGCCACGAAAAATATTCAGGGAAAAAGCTTCAGTATTTCGATTCGGAGGAAAATCAAAGTTACATACCTTATGTCATTGAAACGTCGATCGGGCTTGACCGAATGTTTCTGGCTGTCCTATCTAAATCGTACACAGAAGAAAAATTGGAGGATGGCAGCGAGCGTGTTGTGCTCAGAATTCCGGCGCCCTTAGCGCCAAATAAGGTTGCTATTCTTCCGCTCGTTAAGAAGGATGGCCTTCCGGAGAAAGCGATGGCCATCATGAATGATTTGAAATTTGACCTTCGTTGTTTTTATGAGGAGAAGGATGCAATCGGTAAACGATACAGGAGGCAGGATGCTATTGGTACACCTTATTGTGTCACAGTCGATCATCAAACGTTGCAAGATGATACGGTTACCATTCGCGACCGCGACAGCATGAAGCAGGAGAGAGTTGGGATTTCAGACATAAAAGGAAAATTGGTAGAAGCTTGCTCGATCAATTCAATTTTAAAAAGAATATAATTTTGGTTATCTAACCTCCGGCACTGTTTCATCACTCACTTCCATTATCATATAAATTCATGCTAACCTCAAGGCCACTACGTTAAGTTGGCCTGGCAACATTTAACCTGGTAGAAATTAATAAGCCAATAGAAAATATGCACTCCGTACTCAATCGAAATGTATTTTTTGTAAAGGAACACATAGGTATGCTCAAGGCCTCAAGCAACTTTGATATTCTTGACCCGGAGACACAGCAAGTATTGTTGCATTGTCGTGAAGAAAACCTCGGGTTCTTTACCAGGCTTGTTCGATTTACCGACTATAAAAGGATGACTCCTTTTGAAATAGAAATCAAGACGCCAACTGGCGAGAAGATTTTGACGGTGCGACGCGGTGTCACCTTCCTTAGATCAACAGTAGAAGTATTGGATCATGACGGTATCGTTGTTGGTAAGTTCCGGCAAAAGTTGTTATCCATCGGTGGAAAATTCGAAGTGCTGGATGCGGGTGAACGTCCACTCTGCATGCTAAAAGGCAAGTGGACAAGTTGGGACTTCAGGTTTGTCTCTGCGGATAACAGGGAATTTGCATCGGTATCCAAGAAATGGGCAGGATTAGCCAAAGAACTTTTTACTTCCGCTGATAATTATGTCCTTCAAATACACAAAAATGTTCCTGAGAATCACCCGCTCCGTATTTTAATTTTAGCCGCGGTAATGTGCATTGATTTTGTATTGAAAGAATAGGAAAGAGTGCTAAACTTGCTGCCTAAATTCTGTTGCAAGTGAACTGGATCCAACTACTCTCCCCTCGACGCATCGGTCAGAAAAAACAAAGCTCGGAGCAGTCACGAAGTGCGTTTGAGCAGGACTATGATCGGATCATCTTTTCACATCCTTTTAGAAGGCTACAGGACAAGACGCAAGTCCATCCATTGCCAGAACATGACTTCGTACACACCCGTCTCACGCACAGCCTGGAAGTCTCCAGTGTTGGCCGTTCACTGGGAAAGAAGGTTGGTGAAATAATTCTGCAACGCCATAAAGAATTAAATGAACAATACTCATTGTTTGATTTTGGCGCGATCGTCGCGGCAGCTTCATTAACGCATGACCTGGGTAATCCGCCGTTTGGCCATGCTGGCGAAGATGCCATCTCTGATTTTTTTGTTCACAATGATCACGGAAAGATTTTTCAGGGCAAAGTGAGTGAATCAGAATGGAGTGATCTTATTAAGTTCGAGGGCAACGCGCAAGGATTCCGGATATTGAATAAAAATCAATATGGACTTAAATTGACCTATGCAACATTAGGGGCGTTTACAAAATATCCGTGTTCATCTTCATTTTCGGAAAGAGATAAGTTTAAGAAGAGTCAGAAGAAGTTCGGGTTTTTTCAAACCGAAAAGGTGATTTTCGAAGAAGTCGCTACCGAAATTGGTTTGCGGAAAGTGGCTGAAGGCGCCTGGCTTCGGCATCCCCTCGCGTTTCTGGTGGAGGCTGCTGACGATATTTGTTACAGTATCATTGATTTGGAAGATGCGTGCAGCCTTGGTCTGGTGAGTTTTGAGGAGACGGTGAGCCTGCTGGCCAACATTCTTCGGGAAGGATTTAATCGCGACAAGCTCGATCGTCTTCATGGTCAGCATCAAAAAATTGGTACTTTGAGAGCCCTTGTTATCAGCAAGTTGATTGATGAGTGTACTCAAATTTTTCTTGATCATGAAATGGATATCCTGTCAGGTAAGTTTGATCAGGCACTCACCGACCAATGTGCGTCGCGCGACGGGTTGAAATCCATCATTGAATTATCAATTGAAAAAATCTATCGGGCCAGGCACGTTGTCGAGATTGAGACTGCAGGCCATGAGATCCTTCCTGGTTTGTTGAAGGAATTTGTGGCGGCTGGAGTGCACCTCTGGGACATAAAGTCTGCACCGCGAAAATATCAGAATATAGCCTTGCTGCTCCCAGGAGAAATACGCTTTGATCTGCAAGAAAGTGCCGCGGATCATTACAGGATGCTTCGCCTGGTTATTGATTTTGTTTCCGGGTTAACCGACCGGCACGCCTTAGGCCTCTACAGGCAAATCAAAGGTTTCGGGAAATTATAGGGAAGGTTTACAAATGGTGCAGAGGAACCTCAAAAAATTTATAGCTTTACCCCCTCATTTTGACAGGAGTCGCCTCGGTTAAGGAGTCTTGACAAATACAATCCCAATCGAATACGGGTGAATCTGTAAAAACTTGATCTGACATGTGGACAAGACTGGCCGATTTTATTATTAAGAGAAGACTGCTTCTCAGTCTTATCATTGTTTTGATTACCGTCGTGATGGGCTATTACGCGAGCAAAGTGGAAATGAGTTACGACTTTGCCCGCACGGTGCCAGCCGATGACCCGGATATGATTGTGCTTAATAAATTTAAAGCACAGTTCGGTGAAGACAGCAACATTATAGCGGTGTTCCTTCAGGACAGTGCTGTCTTTCAACTCGAGAATTTCAAGGCGTTTGACGTTCTCACTCAGAATATTAAACAGATTGATGGTGTCAATGATGTCCTTTCGCTTCCTGTCATTAAAATGATTCTGAAGGACACGGTTGAGTCGAGGTTTTATGCGGCCAAAGTCTTTCCCGACAGCATTGATTCTCAAACAGAGCTCGACAGCTTATTGGCAATAGCCCATAACCAGAAAGTCTATTTGGGCCGCCTTGTGAATGAGCATAACGGTGCCACCATCATCATGGTCTCGGTTCAAAAAGAAGTGATGAACTCTTCCAGGCGTGAAGCGCTCATGACTAAATTACTGGCCGCTGGCGAAAAGTTTGAAAGCAAGACTCACCTTAAACTTCATTACGCAGGTTTGCCATTCATCCGAACGGTAGTTGCCAGTCAGGTAAAGCGCGAGATGCAGATATTCTTGTATGCATCAGCGTTCATCACAGGCCTCATCATGTTCCTTTTTTTCCGGTCATTCCGGGCCGTTATTTTTTCGTTGATCATCATTGGCATTGTAGTAGTCTGGACGCTGGGCACCCTTTCCCTGTTTGGATTTAAAATCACCTTGCTAAGCGGATTAATCCCGCCGGTAATTGTTACGCTTGGAATAACCAATGCCATTTATCTTTTGAACAAGTATCATGTTGAATTTGCAAAGACAAACGACAAGAACCTTGCGATTAAGACGGTCGTTTTAAAAATGGGCCTGGCTACATTTCTCACCAACCTGACAGTAGCCATTGGGTTCTTGACATTGCTGAGCACGGATATCATCATTCTTCGCGAGTTTGGAATCGTCGCCGGTATAAACATTATGGGCTTGTTTTTCGCCAGCCTTGTGATGATACCGAGCGTGTTCTCCTGGCTGCCACCTCCTTCCGCGAAACACTTACGCCACCTTGATTTCAAGATCATGGGTGGATTTCTGAAGACCGTTGACTTCATGGTACATCGCAATCGCATGGTGGTTTACATCATCTCCGGAGCTCTTGCTGTATTGTCAGCTTATGGAATCTGGAATCTAAAGTCAGTGACATATATGGTTGACGACATTCCGGAAGAAAGCCAGATCAAGAGAGATTTGAAATTATTCGAGACTAATTGTAGTGGCATCATGCCGTTGGAAATAGTGGTTGAGTTTGTAACAAAAAAGAGGCGACCGATTCTGGACATTAACAACATGAAAAAAAT
>DASUGQ010000020.1:0-5211 GCA_036273935.1 Cyclobacteriaceae bacterium
AATTACACTTGGAGTCCATCCATAAACAACTGCTGCATGTTCGACCGTTGGAAACTGTTTTTTCAAAGTATAGATGACGCCTTGAGGAACATGTGAATTGGCATCATTTCCAAACCGGTCATAACTCCTGATCTGATAGAGGCGATCAATCTTAGCATGGAACCTGTCAAAACCATACTCAAAACGAACGATGCTGAATAACATGATGGCAACACCAAGGCCGCACGTCATTCCCAAAATATTGATCACTGTATTGGACCTGTTCCTGAGTGTGCTTCTCCAGGCGAATGTGAAGTAACTTTTTAGCATGTGGTGTTGAATAGTAGAAATTGAAAATCGGTTTCGTAAAAAAATTCCGGGCCGCAAAAAGCGCAGTACATTCCACGCCAGTTTCAATCGCGCAATCCGGACACCAGATTGCTGAAAATCAGATTCAAATTCTTCAAGCAAATCGCCTTCGATGCCTTCATATAAATGAGAAGGAACAAACCAGCGGAGGAATCGCAATGCCAACAATCGATCATGTGCATTATTGCTCATGCCGGATTAAATTTTAGCTGCGGAATCAATTTCCACAGGTCGATGCGTGCTTCCTTCATAGATCGGAGTATCGCAAATCCCGCATTCGTGATCGTGAAAATTCTCTTTCGCCGACCTCCTCTTTCATTGGTCGCACCTCCCATGTATGACTTTACATAACCTTTGTCTTCAAGTCGGTAAAGGGTTACATGGACGGCGCTCAGGTTCACGTCGCGGCCAATACGACCTTTTATCTCTCCGACAATAACATTCCCATAAGCTTCCTCCTGAAGGATTCCAACCATCGTTAAAACCAGTTCCTCAAATTCACCAAGGAATTCTTTTGCCATTTTTATATACTTTGTAAAACAAATATATGTATTTGTATACGAATTGTAAAAGAAATAAAGAAGAATTTCCTTCCTTACATCGCAATTAACGTGAGAGGACGCACGATTTAAATTAAAAACTGCAGGTTACACACCTCTATTCAATATTCAACTATTCAATCCTTCACCCATTATTCTCTCGCCCCCTGATTCCTCAATCATAGAACGACCAGTCAAATCCAAAATCAATAACATTCGCCTGGCCTGGATAAAAGGGTGTCGGGAAATATCCTTCCTTCGTAATGGCCTGTACGACATTGTTGTACTTCAGAAAAATTCTTCCCCGCTTGATCTTGGCGTTGACGAACACGTCCACAATAGGAAAGTCAGGAGAATAAAAGGCGATCTGTGGGTCCTGAATATAAAACTGTTGGATCACCGGATCGTAGTTCATGGCATAATAGCCGCTTTGCCAATGTACATCGACCCCCGTATGAAGATCGAGGCTCCCTTTGAAGAAAATGTTTTCATAGGCAAGCTGCCCATTGACGAATAACTCGGGAACAGTCATGGCGTTATCCGCATTTTCCAGGAGGGAGGTGTAAATCGCCTGGCCGCGGAGGGTAATGTGACGCATAAACGTGAGGGACATCCGCACCTCCGGGGAAAAGATGACCTGGCTCCCGGACGACTGCCGGGGGAATACCTGTTGAAGCCGGCTGGTATCCTGATCAAAGAACACATAATTGTTGAGCCGCGTGAAAGTAACCCCGGGAGAAAGGTTAATCACCCTGGAACGAAAATGCACATAGCCATTGAGTTGGGTCACATCCACAGGACTGAAGTTGTTGCTCCAGACATCATGACTCCCGCGATAGGCCTGGTACAAAAAACCGGGATCGTATTTGTTTTGTTTTAGACTGGCTTCAATCCATTTACTCTTCAACGTTCCTTCAATGCGGAAATTTCCGTTGTCCATCACCTCGACCCAGGCGCGTAACTGCATGAGCGAATCCAACTGGAGGGCCATGCGTCCCCCAATATAGTTTTCAACTCCGTTCGTCCTCACCCTCAATGTATCTTCATCAATGTATTTGTAGTCCATCTGATAGTCCCGGATCGCATAATATCCATTGTAGAAAAGTTTGAGCAGATTTCCCTTTATGCCCACTTCATTTCGGAGGGCCACGAACTTCGACCGGTCTGACGTGGTGTCATTTTCAATCTCCGGAAGGGTGTAATCAAAGTAATCCGATGGCTCTGCATCAGGAAGGTCGCGAAAATCGTTTCCCTGGCGATAACGGTCAAGGACATGATAAACTTGAAGGGCAGATCCCACTTTGTATTGATGAAACAGGTGGATGTTCATCCGCAACTCATGACTGGACGCCTCGGTGAGGATGGGGCGGATGGTGGCAACGAAGAAATCCGAATATTCATATCCCTCCTCATGAAAAACACCGCCATATTCATCCACCTCATGGTGATTCCTGGCAAAGTTGAAGAATAACCGGTAGGTGCTGTCCCGGGTGTGGTAGGTCGTATACAGATCGTAATAGGTACTCCTCACGTTTCGATCACCCTTGCCGCTCCGCTGAACCTGCTTGTCAATGAATAAGCCACGGTAATCGAATCCAAAGTTCCATCGGGGATTGATATTCCGGCTGTAGGTTACATTTGTCGTCGAGCGGCCCTTCCCGCCAAGGTTGAGCCGCAGGTTGGAGTAAGGTGAATGAGTGTCAAAATATCGGATCTTCGGCGCCTCCCAATAGAGGTCATATGCCTCAAACCCCGGGTTGGCGCCAATGTATGCGGGTGCCTTATAAAAAATCGAACGCGATGCAGTGCCAATGTTACCCAGGTCCTGGTAGGTATAATTGTTCCGTTGCAAATATGTAAATCGATGAAAATTATTAATGAGCGTATCGATGAAATAAAATTGCTCATGATTATAAAAAACATCCTCTTCAAAGAAGTAGCGCGAAGTAGTCGGACCGTAAATTTGTTGCAGCGTGTCATTCACGATCATTGACCCGCGTCGCTGAGGTTGATCCTGCCCCGAAGATGCTACACCGATAGTTATTAAGATCAGGATAAGGAATAATCGATTCACCATTTGCACGGGCAAAAATATAGTTTCAGTCCAAAACGCCTTGCACCAAAGCATCAAAATCCTCTCCATTTTTAATAAATTCCATTTCAATGGGTAAATAGAAGAAAGGAAGCTGACTGATCGCTGATTTAAATGCCTTGTCATCCAGTTTAACCATATCTTTTTCGGTGGTGATAATAGACGTTGAGGGATTAACGAGGTTCCTGATCTTCTGCACATCCGCCATCGTGTAATGATGATGGTCGGGAAACTTCACATGAGCAACCAATTCATACTGACGCGACACGTATTCTTTCAGTGATCCTGTATTGGCAATGCCGGTAACTAAGATCACCTTATCCTGCAACGCAAGAGAATGGCCGCCAAAAGGAATGGGATTTCCATAATGAATCGAAGAAAAAAATACCGGCTTGTCGGCAAATTTCCGGACTGACTTTTCGATGTCCATCATAGCTTCATCCGATAGTTCCGGGGGGCACTTCGTCACGACAATTGCATCTGCGCGCTGTGCCCCGGTTTTCGATTCTCTTAAACGCCCGGCCGGCAATAAGAAATCCCTGTAAAATGGCCGGCTGAAACTCGTCAACAGAATGGTAAGTGCTGGTTTGACGCGGCGGTGTTGCAAGGCATCGTCCATTAGGATGAGCTTGACGTCAGGATACACGTCGAGAAGGTTCACAATGCCAAGTGCGCGATCCTCGCTGACGGCCACCGTTACCGTATCGTGAAATTTATGGTAAAGCTGTAACGGCTCATCCCCAATGGTGGACGCATTGTCAAGTGAGTTCGCAATGCGCACACCCCTGGTCTTTCGGCCATATCCCCTGCTTAAAGTGGCGACGTGAAAACGCTGATGATAGGTTCTGATGAGGTGTTCTACCATCGGCGTTTTGCCGGTGCCCCCGACACTCAAATTGCCAACACAAATGATGGGCACGTCAAAACCTGTCGATGGCTTTATTCCCAGGTCATAAAGGCGGTTTCTGATTCGGGTAACCAGATCATACAGCAGGGCAAAGGGATATAAAATTACGCGCAGAAGGAACATCAAATAATTGTAGTTTTGCCGGTGCTTACAAAAGTGAGCATATAAAGTAATCTTCACAAAGAACACAGTTGTTCATGAAAATAAAAGACGTCACCTCGTACCTCGAGTCTTTCGCCCCTGTGAGTTTTCAGGAATCGTATGATAATTCAGGATTGATAACGGGAAACCACGACGACGAGATAACGGGAATTCTAACTTCCCTGGACTGCACGGAAGCAATCGTCCAGGAAGCCATCGATTCGGGTGCCAACCTCATCGTCGCGCACCATCCTATCGTGTTCAAAGGACTGAAGCGATTAACGGGAAGCAACTACGTTGAACGCACAGTGATCAAAGCCATCCGGAACAACGTTGCCATTTATGCCATTCACACGAATCTCGACAACGTGGCCCTGGGAGTGAACAAAAAAATAGTTGACCGGATTGGGCTGAGAAATACGAGAATACTCAACCCCAGAACGAATAACTTATTGAAGCTCGTGACCTTCATTCCCAGGGAGAAAACGGAAGAGGTAATGAATGCTGTTCACAGCGCGGGCGCCGGTCAGATTGGAAATTACAAGAACTGCAGCTTTCGACTGGATGGTACAGGAACATTTTTGCCCAACGAAGAGGCCAACCCCCGAATTGGAAAAAGCGGCAGGCAGGAAACAGTGAACGAAACGCGGGTAGAAGTCATCTTCCCCGCTCATCTCGAAAAACCGGTCATGAATGCCCTCCGGACAAGCCATCCTTACGAGGAAGTAGCCTATTACCTGTCCCCCCTCATGAATGAAAACCAGGAAGTGGGTTCCGGAATGATCGGCGAATTGGAACAGCCCATGGAACCATTGGAATTCATGGAGCGTTTGAAGATCAGTATGGATGTGAAAATTATTCGCCATACCGCCCTCCTGGAGAGAAAAGTAAAGCAAATTGCTGTTTGTGGAGGCGCTGGAAGTTTTCTCCTGGGAAATGCGATCAGGGCGGGCGCCGATGTCTATATCACGGCAGATTTTAAATACCACGAATTCTTTGATGCAGACGGGAAGATCATAATCGCCGATATCGGGCATTATGAAAGCGAGGTTTTCACCAAAGATCTTTTATATGAGATTTTGATAAAAAAATTTCCTACTTTTGCGATCAATTTTTCAAAGACTGTCACGAATCCAATAAGCTACCTATAAAGAATGGAAAATCAATCAGTTGCACAGAAGCTC
>DASUGQ010000021.1:0-57616 GCA_036273935.1 Cyclobacteriaceae bacterium
ACAGGTGTTAATATCCTGGTGCTCCTTATTCTTTTGCTTGTTGTGGCCTGGCGGGCACCCAATCCTCCGCTTCCGGAATATGGTATTGAATTGAACTTTGGCCTTGATGCACAAGGTTCGGGAGACGTTCAACCCAAGGAATCAGTGGGATCACCACAGACTAATAATGAAGAACAGCAGGAAAGTAAACCTGAGGAAAGTAATCCAGCACCTGCCGAAGAGCAGCAAACGACGGAAGCACAACCTGCAGAGTCTTCCCCTGCGGAGCAACAAGTCACATCAAAAGTTGAAAGTCCTGTTTCCGTGAAAGAGGAGAAGAAGGAAGATTCCAAACCGGTAGAGAAGAAGCCGGTTGAAAAGCCTGTTGAAAAGAAACCGGAACCGAAGGTAGAAGAAAAGCCAAAGGTGGACGCCAACGCAACGTACAATCCAAACAAATCTAAATCAACATCGGAGACTTCTAACACCAAAACCGGACAGCCCGGTAGTCAGGGCGATGATCAGAACAAGACTGGTGATAAAGGGAGTCCTGAAGGTAAACTGGACGCAAAGGCATTGTATGGTAAGGCCGGGGGCGGTGGAAACGGATCGAGCCTTGATCTTGCCGGGTGGGAGTGGGATACAAGGCCAGCACCAAAGGTACCGGATAATGAACAAGGTGGAATCGTAGAGTTCGAAATCAAAGTTGATGGCAATGGTGATATTATTGGCATCAGAACCTTGCAAAGAGGGGTTAGCCTGGAAACAGAACAAGCATGCAGACAGGCTATTCAAAAGCTTACCTTCACCAAGACCGGTGAGAACGTTCCGGAAATTTCTACTGGAAAAATTACTTTCATCGTTCGATCCAAATAATCTTATGCAAGCGCGCCTGATCGAATTTATCCAGGATATTCTTATCTCTATCCACGAAAATATTCACGAACTCAGGGAGCGTAAGAATTTTGCCGACCCGGAAGAGCTCACTCATATTGAAGCCAAACTATTAGCTTACCAGGAAATTCTCAGTATCATTCGTTTCAGCGCTGACGAGTTTAAAATTCCTAAAAGTGAAATTGGAATTTGATCTGTCCATCTTCACCTTTACTTCCGGAGCGAATTATCCAGCCCATCCATGATCACCGATTACAAGCAGGTTATTGAATACTTGTACAAGAACTTGCCCATGTTTCAACGGGTGGGTGCATCAGCATTTAAGAAGGGCCTGGCCAATACTATCGAACTTTGCAATGCGTTAAATAATCCCCAGGATAAATTCAAATCCATTCATATCGCGGGCACAAACGGGAAAGGTAGCACGTCTCATATGATTGCGGCAATTTTGCAATCCTCAGGATATAAAACAGGATTATATACTTCTCCTCATTTGAAAGAATTCACCGAGCGAATCCGGGTTAACGGAATGGAAGCCGACAAAGCTTATGTAACCGACTTTGTTAATCGCATTCATCCGCTTATTGAAACGATTCACCCTTCTTTTTTTGAGATCACTGTTGCGATGGCCTTTGATTACTTTGCCAGGAATAATGTTGAGGTAGCGGTAATTGAAGTCGGCTTGGGTGGACGCCTTGATTCCACAAATGTTATTCATCCTGTTCTCTCACTGATAACCAACATTGGTATGGATCATACCGACATCCTGGGAGATACGCTGGAAATGATTGCTGCAGAAAAGGCAGGTATCATTAAACCAAATGTCCCCGTTGTCATTAGCGAAAGGCAGCCGGTCGTCGATCTGGTTTTTGCAAAAGCTGCAGACAAACAAAATACCTCAATTCATTTTGCAATGGATTACTTGAAAGCCGAAAAGGAAGGCGATCAATTTACCATCTACAAAGGCCAAAAGGTTTTTGTTGACAATATTGAGCCCGATCTCAAAGGCGACTATCAACGAAAGAACATTCTTGGTGTAATTGCAGCAATTGATGTACTGCGAGAGCGCGGTTTTCAGATAAGCGATGACGCCATCCGCGATGGATTGCGAAGGGTTATCGCATTGACCGGCCTAAAGGGAAGGTGGCAAAAACTCGGTGATCGGCCCCTGATTATCTGTGACACGGGACATAATGCCGAAGGAATTCATGAGTTGGTAAGACAAATTCAACAACAGCGCTATAAGAAGTTGTTCTTTGTCATGGGAGTAGTAAAGGATAAAGACATAAGCCACGTCCTTAATCTTTTGCCGAAAGAAGCGCATTATTATTTTTGCCAGTCAAAAATTCCGCGAGCTCTGGATGCCAGGGTGCTTCAGGAGAAAGCGCAAGCATTCGGACTGAATGGTAATGTCATTCCCGATGTAAACGATGCCATCGCAGAAGCAAAGAAAACAGCTTCTGCAGATGATATGATTTTCATTGGCGGCAGCACTTTTGTCGTGGCTGAGATTGAAGGTTTATGAAAAGAAAACTCGAGCGTTTTAAAATTATTGAAGAACGCAATAACGTCATTGAGCCCTCCAAACCACACTACCTCCGGATGAAGGGTAAGTGGAATGAATTCCACTTTCAAAACGGGAATCCGATTACCGTCGAGCTGGCATGTGGCAGGGGCGAGTATACCATTGGTTTAGCGGAGCGTTTTCCTGGTCGTAATTTTATCGGCGTTGATATCAAGGGTGAACGAATCTGGAAAGGAAGTACCTGGGCGCTGGAACGAAAGCTTGACAATGTGGCCTTTCTTCGCACTCAGATATTGTTGATTGAAAATTTTTTTGAAGATCATGAGATAAGCGAGATATGGCTCACGTTTCCAGATCCTCGGCCTCGCAAGCGGGACATTAAGCGACGGCTGACCAGCCCGAGGTTTATGGATATGTTCAAGAGACTGCTGAAGCCTTCCGGGTATCTGCGATTGAAGACAGATAATACGGGACTCTTTAATTATACCCTTGAAGAGTTAAGTACAAGGAATGATGTGATGGACCTGGAATTTACGAATAATGTCTATGAGTCTCCATTGCGTGATGAGTGCTATGATATAAAAACGAGGTACGAAGAGGAATTTGCTGGCAAGGGTGAAAGTATCAAGTATATGAGATTCCGCTTTCATTAACATTCCCGATTATTCTAATTTTAACGTGATTCATGGAACCTATGTCCTATTACGATCTTGAAGAGAAATTCCTCGCCGCGGACCGGTTGATCAATGAAGGAAAGATCAGCGAGGCTGCGAATATGCTGGACGAAATATTGCAGGATGCTCCAGACTTCGGCAAGGCACACAATCACCTGGGTTGGCTGCACGAAACGAAGTTTAAGAATTATACAAAGGCCGAAGATCACTATAGATATGCATTGAAATTTTCCCCGGAATATACCGCGATCTATTACAATTATGCTTACCTGCTTTCGACCTTGCGTCGGTTTGACGAGTTGGAGAACCTGTTGGAACAAGCCGTCAAAGTACCGGGCATTAAGTTCGGCACGATCTATAACGAATATGCCATCATGAAAGAGTTGCAGGGAAATTTCAAGGAGGCTATTCATTATTACAAACTCTACATCAGGAACATCTTCGATAATAAAAGTGTGGAATCCGCGGCCGAGTCTATTAAACGATGCGAACGAAAAATGCAATTGATTTGAGTAACAATTTCATAATGGTTAGATCGGTTCAATTTCCGATGAAGTTGTTAACTTTGTAAAATGGTTTTTTATGTCGGTTCGTTTAACCTAACACGACCGCTGAAAGCATGGGTAAACATAAAAAAAGGGAAGTAGAACTCGTTGTAATCTCCGACGTGCACCTTGGAACTTTCGGTTGCCATGCAGAAGAACTTCTTCGCTACCTCAAGAGTATCAAGACGGACAAAATAATTCTTAATGGCGACATCATCGACATGTGGCAGTTCAGTAAACGCTACTGGCCGAAGTCGCACATGCAGGTGATCAAACACATCACAGGCGTGCTGGCAAAAGGAACGAAAGTAGTTTACCTGACCGGCAATCATGATGAAATGCTGCGCAAGTTTGCTGGTTTCCGTTTAGGGTCATTTCAAATTGCCAATAAATTGGTACTGAAATTAAATGGAAAACGTGCATGGGTCTTTCACGGTGATGTTTTCGACATTACGATGCAATATTCAAAGTGGCTTGCCAGGCTGGGAGCGGTGGGTTATGACACCCTTATCCTGATCAACACGTTCGTCAACTGGTGTCTTACAAAAATCGGGAGAGAAAAAATATCGTTGTCTAAAAAAGTGAAGGATAGTGTGAAATCAGCCGTTAAATTCATCAATGATTTTGAAAAAACTGCCGCTGACATTGCCATTTCGAATCAATACGACTACGTGGTTTGTGGCCATATTCATCATCCGGAAATCAGAACCATCGAAACCGAAAAAGGTAAAGTAATTTATCTAAATTCGGGTGACTGGGTGGAAAATCTCACGGCACTTGAATACAATAACAGTGAATGGAAGGTCTATTCTTACAGGGAAGATAAGGTAGCCCAATCCATTAAACTGAGTAAGCGATTCAAGAAAGATAACGATGAGATATTCCGGGACCTGGTCTCCCAATTTCTAACGGTAAAGAAGTGAAAATCCTTTATGCAATTCAAGGCACCGGCAATGGCCATCTCACCCGGGCCGAAGACGTTATTCCTGTTTTAAAACAATATGGCGATCTTGATCTGTTTGTCAGTGGCGCACAAGCTGACGTCAAATTGTCCTTTCCGGTAAAATATAAATCCAAAGGGTTAAGTTTTTATTTTGGAAAGAAAGGGGGAGTTGATTTTTTTAAAACTTTCAAGAAAAATAGTTCGAAGGATGTTTATCGCGAGATCAAAAAATTCCCCGTCGAAAAGTATGATGTGGTGATCAATGATTTTGAACCCATATCTGCATGGGCTTGTCGTAAGCGTCATGTTCCCTGTGTATCATTAAGTCATCAGTCGGCTCTTTTGTCGAAGAAGATTCCCAGGCCGCATACCATCGACCCGGTGGGAGAATGGATTCTTCATAACTACGCACCCGTTGAAAAGTACATCGGGTTTCATTTCGAACGGTATGACAAGCTCATTTATACGCCGGTCATCCGGTCCGAAATAAGGAACGCTCCCAGAAAGAACAAAGAACATTATACCGTCTACCTGCCCGCTTATGATGATAAGAAACTTGTCCCGATACTAGGCAAAATGTCCAGGGTGCGATGGCATATTTTCTCTAAACACACAAAAAAAACCTACCACGTCGGCAAACTCTCTGTTTATCCGGTTAACAAAGAAGCGTTTGCTGAAAGTATGACGACAGCAAAGGGAGTGCTGTGCGGGGCGGGATTTGAAACCCCGGCGGAGGCGCTGTATCTGGGGAAGAAGCTTCTGGTTGTTCCGATGAAGGCTCAGGTAGAGCAGCATTATAACGCGGCCGCGCTTAAACAGCTTGGTGTTCCTGTCTTGAAAAAAGTAAAGAAAAAAAATATAGAAAAGATCACAGAATGGATCGAAACGGATGCGAACATTTCTGTCGATTATCCCGATGTAACAGCTGAGGCAGTTGAACATGCGATGCGCCTGGCCCGCTAAATCAGGGCCTCACGTTCACACATTTTTTTGTTGGCGGGGTCGCCTGTAAAATATTTTTGCCAATCACCCGGTAAAAGGATCCGCATTCTGGCACTCTAAGAAAATGACTGCGTGACGCTGACTGAATATGGAATATTATGATTATAAGGTTGAAGACTTCATTACTGATGAATCCTTCCAACGTTATTGCCTTAATCAAGATGAAGATGATATTCGTTTTTGGAACAATTGGAAGGCGGATTATGCCCATAAGCAATTCGAGATGGAGGAAGCAGAGCATTTTGTTCGCTCCATGCAGTGGAGTGACTCACCCAGAAATTATTTTGACTATGCATTAAGGAAGCAGGTTATACGAGAACAAATACAAGAGAAAATCAAAGGGAGCAACAAACAACCAGGAGTTTAATAAAATTTAATTCGCTGAGCCAGTATCAAACAAATTTCGAAGTAAATGGAGACTGGTAGGTGTATCGGCAGATTGGAAGGAACTGATGGCCGGTCAATAGTGATAATGACCCAAAACGATGATTCATTTGAAACCTTCTCAAATTAATAATTACAAGGGACTCAAACGAATCAGGACAATGAATAGTGAAGTCTCTGGTTTAATAAATTTGTCGGATGGGAGGCGCAGAAAAATTGAATTCATCAATGGTGGGTCTTACCTGTCGCAAGGTTTAAAATGCATGGTCGGGGAACTACAACCAGGAAGATGAGAGGAGCTAACTCAATTCAATAATGATATGTACAATTTGAATATTTATAAAATGAAATTTATTGTAACATCTTCACTCATTTTTGCTTCGCTGGTACCCATCGAATTGCACGCGCAAAACGCTAGGATAAAGATCGATCCGGATCGCAAGATCGGCGAGATAAGTAATCTCATCTACGGTAATTTTGTAGAACACCTTGGCCGATGTGTTTATGGCGGTATATATGAGCCGGGCTCATCGCTGTCGAACGAGGGGGGATTCAGAAAGGACGTAATGCAGGCAGTAAAAGAATTGAAGGTTCCCATAGTTCGATACCCGGGAGGAAATTTCGTTTCCAACTATCATTGGCTGGACGGGGTGGGACCGAAGGAGGAGCGGATAAAGCGAATGGAGCTTGCCTGGCACAGGCTTGAGCCGAACACCTTTGGTACAAACGAGTTTGTTGACTATGCCAGGGCTATTGGCTTCGAGCCTTATTTTGCTGTGAACATGGGCACAGGAACCATTGAAGAAGCCCAGCGTTGGGTGGAATATTGTAATGTGAAAGAGGGACCTTATTATGCTGAGTTAAGAAGGAAACATGGTTATTCTGAACCACACAATGTAAAATATTGGAGCCTGGGCAACGAGATGGATGGTCCGTGGCAAATGGGCCATCTCAATGCTGAAGACTATACTAAAAAGGCACTTGAGGCTGCCAAGCTGATGAGGCTCACTGATCCAACAATAAAGATCATTGCAGCAGGGTCGTCAAACTATCGTCCGAGTGCTAAACCCGATGAATGGAACAGAACGGTTCTTCAGGAATTGAAAGATGTGATTGATTACATCGCACTTCACGTTTATGTGGGCAATCCGCAAGACAACTATTATAATTTCATGGCTACTCCCTATGTCATGGAAGCAAGGACACAAATTGTTAGGGGAATGATCCAGGAGGTCATGCAAACAGCAAATCGCGGAGACAGAGGTCCAATTTACATCGCATGGGACGAATACAATGTGTGGTATCGCGCGAGAGGTGGTCAGTTTGTCCGGGGTGAAAGAGCGCTTGAAGAAAAATATAACCTTGAAGATGCGCTTGTGATCGCCGGTTTTTTGAATGCATTTGTCCGGAATGCAGATGTCATCAAGATGGCTAACATGGCACAGCTTGTCAATGTGATCGCACCCATTTTTACGAACGAAACAGGAATGTTCCGGCAGAGTATTTATTTCCCTTTGCAATTGTTCTCAAACAACGTTCAGGGTACTTCATTGGATGTGTTTGTTGATTGCGAAAAGTATCACACAGAAGAATTTAATGTAGGGTTAGGTGAATCACGGGCGAAGCAGTCCGAGGTTCCATATCTCGATGTGTCCGCTTCTTATAATAATGGAGAAGTAACGGTCTGTGTCATCAACAGGCATAAGGACACGGCGATTACTACCGATGTGCTCTTACAAGCGGGAGAATTTAATGGTCCAATAAAGGTGTTTGAAGTGAACGGGCCTGATATTAAATCGATGAATGATTTTGGAAAGGAAGTCGTAAAAACTGAATCAAAGCCTGACATCAAAGTAAAAGGACAAAAAGTTACGTATTCATTTCCTCCGCATTCATTCACCATGCTTAAAGGGAAAATACAACTTTAATTGAGATGAGAATGGTTGGACGGTTATTGCGCTTAATTTTGATTTCCATCTTATTCATTTGTTTTTGAATTGCTCGAAACATGACGTGATGATCCAAAGCCAATTGACACCACAGGTCTCGTAGGGCGTCCATTTAATATAATAATATTAACAACGCATATGCAGATCCAGCACCACTGGAAACGCTTATCTGGAGTAATGGTCATACAGATAAGGTGAATGTATTTCGTGGGCGGGATTGAGAAAATAAGATTGAAAGTACTCTCGTGTTCACGGGATTGAATGAAGATGGGAAGGCCGTTTGGGGAAATAAAAAATAAAATAAGTAGAAAAGAAATTTAAATCGAATCATAAATATGAACCTGTCAGCTATGCGATTATCATTCTTCCTCGTTTTTGTTTTGCCAATATTTACTGCCCGTTCACAATCTTCATCACAGATAGTGGTAAAAGTAGATAAACCGGTTGCGGAAATCCAGCCGACGATGTGGGGCATCTTTTTCGAAGACATCAACTTTGCAGCCGACGGTGGTATTTATGCTGAGCTTGTAAAGAACCGATCTTTTGAGTTTTATAAATCCTTGATGGGTTGGAAGGAAGAGAACAGCGATCACTTTTCGGACAACAAACAATCAGGGTACACCACGATTATTAATCGGGGAGAAGAGAATCCATCTAACCCGCGGTTTGCCAGGATCAATGTTCTTGCTGATAAAGGTTACGGGCTTACCAATGAAGGGTTTCGCGGGATGGGAATCAAGAAGGATGTTGTTTACCATTTCTCAATTCTTGGCAGTCAGCATGATGGCAGCAGCACTTCTATCCGTGTTGAACTAAAGGATAGCCATGGAAATATCGTAGCCGGCGCGAAGGTTGCTCCATCAGGTAGCGGATGGAAAAAGTATGAAGCAGATTTTGCATCGACAGTCACTGATCCGAAAGGTTCCATGACCGTTTGGTTTGAGGGGAAGGGCACATTAGATATTGATATGGTTTCTCTTTTTCCGGACGACACATGGAAAAATCGGCCGGGTGGTTTGCGGGCAGACCTGGTGCAACTGCTGGCCGATATGAAACCGGGGTTTTTACGCTTTCCCGGTGGCTGTATCGTTGAGGGTCATGAACTGGCTACACGCTATCAGTGGAAGAAAACCGTTGGTAAGGTGGAGGATCGCGAACTGATCATCAATCGCTGGAACAGGGAGTTCGATCACCGTCCTGCACCTGACTATTTTCAGTCATTTGGCCTTGGCTTCTTTGAATACTTTCAATTGGCAGAAGATATTGGTGCAGAGCCTCTCCCTATTCTGAACTGCGGAATGGCCTGCCAGTTCAACAGTGCGGAACTTGTGCCGATTAATCAACTGGACCCCTACATCCAGGATGCTCTTGATCTTATTGAGTTTGCTAATGGATCAGCAGAATCGCAATGGGGAAAGCTTAGAATAGCTATGGGGCATGCCGCTCCGTTCAATCTCAAAATGATTGGTGTAGGCAATGAGCAATGGGGACCACAATACCTTGAGCGATATCAATTGTTTGTGAAGGCAGTCAAATCGAAGTATCCATCTATAAAAATTGTCACAAGCAATGGGCCGTTCCCCGATGGTGAGTTATTCGATTATGCGGACCAGGAACTTCGTGCAATGAACGCTGATATTATCGATGAACATTATTATCGTAACCCTGAATGGTTTCTTGAAAATGCTACCCGTTATGACAAGTATGATCGAAACGGCCCTAAAATTTTTGCAGGTGAATATGCGGCACAAAGTGTTGCCACGGTAAGTCCGGCGAATAAAAATGATTGGCGATGCGCGTTGTCAGAGGCAGCTTTCATGACCGGGCTTGAACGCAACGCACAAGTGGTAACGATGTGCTCGTACGCTCCGCTCTTCGCCCATGTTGACGGCTGGCAATGGACTCCCGATCTTATCTGGTTCGATAATTTGAACTCTTACGGTACGCCAAATTATTATGTTCAGAAACTTTATGCAAATCATAAAGGAACGCACGTGTTGTCCATGTTATCGGATAACCTTCCGCTGAGCGGACAGGGGAAACTTTATGCATCGGCTGTGTTCGACAGGAATTCCAACGAAGTGATTTTGAAAATGGTAAATGCTTCTGATCACGAACAAAAGAAAGAAATCACCTTGGATGGAGTTGGTAAAGTGAATCCCAACGCAATGCTGATCGTTTTAAAAGGCGATAAACCAGATGCAGTGAATTCACTTTCAGAGCCTACGCGAGTGAGTCCTGTTGAACAAACGATTATTTTAAAAGGTAAGAAACTTAATTTGACTTTAGCGCCAAATTCATTTTCCGTGGTGAAAATCAAATTATCAAAATAAGGAAGGATGGAAGGGAGATACTGATCGCACATGCCTACGACGCATCAGGTGAAGGAAGACCAAAACTCATAATAAGAGAGATAACATGGGATAAAGACGGACCCGTGGTTTCCTCGTAGGTCTGACTTGAAACATCTTAGCATTGAGATCAACCTTGCAATAAGGGGGCCCATCGTTGAACTACTCATCAATGAGGCCAAACCTCACTTCGAATTTTGGAACGCCATCGCTGAAAGCTTTCTCCTCCGCATCTTCCAGTGCAAAAGCATTCGGCTGAACTCGTTCATTACCGGAAAGATAGTCGGATAACAGTTTTTTACGGTTACTGATGAGGGCGTTCATTCTGTTGTTAAGGCGGCGGTTGCCCACAAGCCGTTTACATTTTTCAAGAGGAGGGAGGGAGCCCTCGAACAAAAGACTTCGGTTCAGGTAGTCAACAAATGATGAGTCATTGATGGATAAAGCTTCGATTTGCTTGATTTGTGCCGGTGTGGGTTCGTCATCCCGCGTGGAATCGATTTTAAGAATGTATCGTTTCTTTGCCTCGTAAGCTGCCATCATTTCTTTCTCATCCGGATATCCGGGTAGATAAACAAGATTAATTTTTAGCTCGGGTTTAAGTTTGAGTACCCGTGCCAAAGTCGAAAGATTTTTCTGTTGCTTTTTTGTAAGTGAATCTGACAAATATTCAAATTGGATGGCCTTTAAATCATCCTCATCGGCCTTGATGGCGTTGGCTAGTAATTTGTATGGCGAGGTGGCAGCTTTGACCAAAATATTCTTCACGATTCCCCATATTACTTTACCGAGTCTGTATTTCGGATCATCAAGATTTCCCTCAACAGGGACATCGAGATTTACATTGCCATGCTGATCCCGAAGAATGGCAACTGCAAGTCTTAAAGGCAGATCAAACGCAGTGGTATTTTTCACTTTTTTGCCTACTTCAATTCTTTTGATTTCCAACTTGTTCTCACTCGTGATGATGTGGTTCAATACTTTGGTTTTATTGTCATAATAGATTAGGCCGTCCCAAAAAGGATGGGCAACATAATAAACTGAATACGGGCTGAACGAAGACATTCGAACATCTCTGAGTGTGTAAACCATTTCAAGATTTTCAAGATTGTGCGGATCCATGCTTAACACCGCTTTCATATATCCTGTTTTGTTCACTCGCGAATTAATGACAAAATTGAGAGATGAGTTCTGTGAATTCAACCGACCTGAACTCAAAAACAAGCTATCCATATCCATGGAGAACTTGTCATTGAGGGTGTAGTCATTGTAAATCACTTGTCCATGAGTGACAGCGATGCTATCGGCGCTATATTCCTTCATAACATATTCGTTCATGATATCAATGGCGTAACCCACTAACACGCGGAAAGGATTTCCATAATCGACTTCGCTCGTAATACTGTCGCGGGAAACGGCGGTTGAGGTGGTATCATTCATAAGCCTCGTGAAATTGTCTCCATCTAGGTACAGTTCAAATTTCAGGTACGGCCGGTCGACGAACAATGCACCCCAATTGTATATCTCGTTTTCAGTATTTATGGAATCAATCCCAAACGTGAGCGTCTGGACGCTGGTGAGAAGATTGTCTTCAAAGTCGGCGATGCTAAATTTACTTAGCGTGTTGTCGGCACGGAGGGAAATCGCTGCCGGCTTGTTAAGATCACCTTTCAGTTCAAACAAAATGGAGGCCAGCCCTTCCAATTGATTGACTCTCATCACGTCCTGGAGGTAGGGCAAAAACGGGGCAATGTTTACTTTCTTAATGTCGGATGAAAGTGTATATAAAAGAGAGTTGATATCAATGTCCAGGACAGATTGCATGCGACCACCCGTAAAAAAATCAGTGCTCGCCTCGTAGTGATGCCCTGGATTATCCCACGCAATCGAGGGACACTTTACATTGAGATTGGTCAGTGTAATATTCGAACCGATATTTTTTTCCTGGTACCGGATGCGTGCACTGTCTATGTGAATGCCCTGTATATGATAATGAATTGGCTCAGGCGATTTCTCTGTATTTGTCGTATCTCCTTCAGCGGTGAATCGCTTGATCAGATCATCAAAGTTGAATGTGAACCCGCCCTGTACAATATGAACATCGGGCTTAAATAACGCTACTTCCAGTATGTCGTATTCTCCCCTTAAAAAATGCGTCCATTCAAGATTGGAGTAGATATGCCCGACATAGGCAAATGTGTCTTGTTTCGAGGGTTCAAATAAAGCGAGCCCGTAAATGTGGATGCCCCCTGTAAAAAGGTTAACCCGCATTTTGTCCATCTCGATTTGCCTTCCGGTCCAGTCTTCATCATACTTTTCAATGATGAATTCTGATAGTGGACCAAGGAAGAGAAAAAGGGAAATAATAAATATCCCGATAACGACGATAATAATCGATGAAGTCTTCCGAGCCCATTTGAGAACTTTTGCAAGCATGATCAGGATTTATTGTTCCACATTGCGGAACGATCCAATAGAGTAAGAAATTTAAATATATAACATTCGGATGTGAGAATGGTTAACAAAATTAATCACCATCCCCGATAGGCAGGTGGCTTGATGTTGTTAAGTCGAAGATAAACAACCAATTCTCCACGATGATGGGTTACATGATCATCCATCAAATTTAGTATTTGTCGTTTGGTAAAGTTTCCGGCGAAAAAATCGACACGCTTTTCAAGGTCGTCTTGAGTTAAATTATTAACGATCTCTGTCGAAAATACGAAGGCATCGTCCATAATTCTGATCAGCTCCGCTTTTGTGTAATTTTTATTGCGGTCAAAAGAAGATGAAAATTGTTTCTCCTGCAAGTAAGTACCACTGTGCCATACAATGCCGACAATGATGTGCATCACCTGCTCCCGGAATGACATGACGCTGTCAGTGGGTTTGAAATCAAGCTTGTCTTCGGGATATGCGTTTAACAATTCAAGCGTGTATTCTTTCGAGTTGTTCCATTTCTGAAGGAACTCTTTGATCAGGGGTGCTTGCTCCTGGGCCATCGACTGAAGAAATGCGAAGACAAAGATGATGATGAGGAATCTCATATATTTCTAAACCTATTTTTTTGCGTTCCGTTTTGGACAAGATAACAAATGATTCATAAATTTAAGTGAATCCCTATGTCTACCCTTGCTGAGCCTTTAGCCATCCCCAGATCACCGGCTTTGACCGGGTCGAGATTGATATCTATTGATTTGCTCAGAGGGACGGTAATGATCGTCATGGCATTGGATCATGTACGCGATTATTTTCATGCGGCAGCATTCCAATATGATCCGACCGATCTTTCTCAAACCAGTGTTTCAATCTTTTTTACCCGCTGGATCACGCACTTTTGCGCCCCTGTGTTTATGTTGTTGTCCGGAACTTCGGCCTACCTCGTCGGTAAAAGAAAATCGAAACGAGAGCTCTCGTCCTTCTTGCTGAAACGGGGGTTATGGCTGATCTTCCTTGAAATGGTGGTGATGAATTTTGGATGGAATTTTGACATTCATTTTAATATTATCCTGTTCATTGTCATCTGGGCCCTTGGCGTGAGTATGATCGCGCTGGCGGGATTGATTCACTTACCATTTAAAGTGATACTCGCAATTGGCATTGTCATGGTTGCCGGTCATAACCTACTGGATGGCTACGACATTGAAGGAAATAATTTGTCATCATTTTTTTGGTCAATCATTCACCAACAGGAATTCTATACATGGGATGAAAAGGTGGTCGTTGTAGGGTATCCATTGGTACCATGGATCGGTGTCATGGCATTGGGCTATTGCCTTGGAAGCTTATATGCCGGCAGTGTAGACCCTGCAAGGAGGCAACGAGTTTTATGGCAACTGGGTGCCGCGATGATCATTTTATTCGCTGTGTTGCGAATGACAAATCTCTATGGAGACCCTTCTCCCTGGACGCAACAGTCCACTCCGGTATTTGCATTATTATCTTTTCTCAACACGACCAAGTATCCTCCTTCGCTGCTCTATGTTCTGATGACAATTGGCCCTGCACTTTTGTTCCTGGCATTTTCGGAGAATGTGAATAATACAGCAGCCAGGATAATCAGCATTTACGGCAGAGTCCCCTTGTTTTATTATGTGATTCACGTCTACCTGCTTCACTTGATTGCCTTGTTTGCAGTTGAACTTGTTCCAGGCTTCGAGTGGACCGACATGATTTTGCGGCAACCCTTATGGTTCCAGGAGGATTTAAAAGGTTATGGCTTTTCGCTCGGCATCGTTTACCTTGTCTGGATAAGTATAGTCGTCGGCCTTTATCCGTTATGCAAATGGTATGATCGTTATAAACAGAGTCATAAAGAAAAATGGTGGTTGAGTTACTTGTGAGCACTCACAATGTTTCTTACGTCAGGACTTGAAGTTGAGATAAAAACTGGTTCCTTCGCCAGGACTGGACCGCACCCTTATGCTTCCTCCGTGAAGGCTAAGTATTTGCTTCGACAGGCTGAGACCAATTCCTGACCCTTCCTTGCGGGTTGAGAAAAAGGGTACGAAAATATCATTTAATTCTTTTTCGCTGATCCCCTTGCCGTTGTCCGTTATTTCAATGGTGAAGAAGCGGCCTTCCGCATAGGCGCTCATGAGTATTTTTGGATGGGGTCTGCCTCCGAGGGCGTGCATACTGTTTGTGATCAGGTTGATGAGCACTTGCTCAATCAACGCGCGATCCATCGATATACTCGTCACCGTTGGCATAACGGTGATGTCCAGTCTGATTCCCCTTTTATTTAGTTCTTCATGCATGAGTTTTTCAACGGAAAGGAAAAGGTCTTTCACATTAACCCGTTCGAAAGTCGGTTTTGGTGTCTTTGTCAGTTTACGATAGGCATCCACGAAATTCAATAGGCCCTCACTTCGCTTGTGAATGGTTTTAAGCGAGAACCGGATATCGGATATGGTATCGTCACTCAGATCAGAAAGCTTCCGTTGATCACCTTCGTTATTTTCCAAAAGACCCTGCATGGTTTCTGTGAGCGATGAAATGGGTGTAACAGAGTTCATGATCTCGTGCGTTAGTATCCGGATAAGCTTATGCCAGGCCTCAATTTCCTTTTGTTCTATTTCGCTATTGATATCCTGAAATGTGATTAGCTTATGAGGCTTGTCAAGGAGGCTGCTGGTATGAACATCTACCGATAACATTCGTGTCTGCCCGGCTGATTTCAACTCAATTAATTTCCGGCCATTCTCGCCCAACTCTTCGACGGCCTTTGTAAAAGAAGGATTGAATTGATGAAGCAATCTCCAGTTTCGAACACCCTTGACATTAAGCAATTCTTCTGCAGTCGGGTTAATGATTGAAATATCAGCCTCATGTTCGATGGCGATGATGCCGACATTGATCTGATTAACCAGCATTTGAAGTAAATGGAATTGCGCTTCCCGTTCAATTTTTACCGTCTTGTAGGCATTGACAACCTGATTTAGGCTGTTCTCAAGATGCTTGAAAGATTTATCGCGAAAGCCCCCCTGAAAAGTGATCGAAAAATCTGAGTGAATGAGCGCGTTGAACAATCTCGAAAGCTCCCGGTTGGTCCGGTTGACAAATCTGATTAATTCTAAAACCTGCAGGACGATAATGGTGCCCAGGATGATGTGATTGAAAAACAAGCGCTCGTCCCCGAAGATAAAAGCAAGTACGGAAATGGAGACCACCAAAAGGATTACCCGTACAATAACAAGAAAGTAGAAGCGCCGGTGCATGGGCTAAAGATAAGAAATGAGGGAATTGATGTCGCCGAAGACCCAACATTCATCTCGTAATAACGAGCCTCAAAGGGGTATCCTTCTGAGGGTACCCCTTTGAGGCTAACAGGAAACTACTTTCTCTCCAGTCTGAATCTCGTTTTAAGATCACCAACCATCAACGTGAAGTAGCCGTCCTCAAGAATATGGGCTCCTGTCTTATCGGGGAACCAAAGATGCTCAGACGGCTTTATCGTGAAGGAGAAGGTTTTAGATTCTCCCGGCTTTATCAGTTCTTTTTCGTAGTACTTCAGGTCGCGCACCGGGCGTGACAAGCTTGCCACTTCATCGTGAAGAAACCAAAGCACGGCTTCTTTACCATCTCGACTGCCCGTGTTCTTCACGGTTACGCTGGCGGTAATTTGACCATCTGCCGAACTGAGGACGGAATCACTTAAGGTAAGGTTACTATATTCGAACGTGGTATAACTTAACCCAAAGCCGAAAGGAACCAACGCAATCGGATTGGGAATTTCATGCGCCAGCAGTACTTCGCTTGGTTTATGATTGTGAGGTACAAGCCTGTTGACAGAATGAGGATAGGTGAAACTCATCTTCGCACTGGGATTTACCTTTCCGCTAATAATTTCAGCAATTGCCTGCGCGCCCTGAAAGCCGGGAAGCCCGGCGAACATAACGGCCCGGCAGTTGTCATACACACTGGTTATTACTCTTGGTCGGCCGGCGATCATAACGAGAATCACGGGCTTGCCGGTAGACTGCGCTACCTTGATAAGGTCAAGCTGGTCTGCAGGCAGGGTGATATCGACTATGCTTCCGAACCCTTCTGAATAAGCGGGTTCACCTGCAGCAATGACAATGGCATCTGCTCCACCGGCCTTTGCCTTTACTTCGGCAGCATTGGAAGCCAATGTTACACTTCCAAATTCTTTTTGCATGGCCGCATAAACGGTAAGCATATCCTTTGGAAAGATGCTCTCGTCGAAGGGTATCCAGTTGAGCGTCCATCCACCGCCCAGCGGCGATTTCAAATTGGCATTTCGACCGGCCAGCACTATTCTCTTTGATGAAGCCAGCGGAAGTGTGCCATCATTCTTCATTAGTACAATTGATTCACGGGCAGCCTCAAGGGCTTTGGCCTTATTTTCAGCGGTTCCTATTCTGTCAAAGCGATCATTTCTTGGATATGGATTCTCGAAGAGTCCCAACTCAAGCTTTAACCGCAGAATCCTGGAAACGGAAAGATCAATTCGCTCCCGGCTAATTTTCCCTTCATTGACGAGTGCGAGAAGGTGATCACAAAAATCGGTTGTATAAGGGGTCATGGCCACATCGATTCCTGCCATGATCGCTTTATATGTAGCTTCCTTTTCATCCTTTGCGACCCGGTGATTTCTGTAAAGACGGATAATATCTTCCCAATCGGTCACTACTACGCCTTTGAACTTTAGTTCTTCGCGCAACAGTCGCGTTAGAATTCGTGGTGACGCATGGACAGGCTCGCCGTTTAATTCGCCGCTGTTCACCATGACGCTTTTGATTCCCGCATCGATAACCGCTTTGAAAGATGGAACATGAAACTCGTAAAGCTCCTGTTCGGAAATTACAGTTGCGCCGCGATCCCAGCCATACTTCGGATCAGAATAGGCGAGGAAGTGTTTCGCCGTGGCTGCAATTTTATATGGGGCAATATCTTTATTCTCCTGTATTTCTTTCACAAAAATGCTTCCCATGGTTGCTGACACGCAGGGTGATTCACCTAGTGTCTCATAATATCGTCCCCACAAAGGTGTACGGGCAATGTCGAGGACGGGAGCAAACAGCCACTGATGACCAATGTCTGCTGTTTCAATGGCGGTAACGTAAGCCATATCGGCCGGGAACTGGTTATTGTACGTGGCGGCGGTATTGATAGCGTGCGGAAAGACCGTGCCACCCTCCAAATAATTCGGACCATGCATATGATCAACACCATAAATGATCGGGATTTTGAGTCGCGATACCTTCATGTTATATTCCTGGAGCTCCTTGTAGAACTGATACCACGTTTCAGCCGGAACCGCGATGCCGTTCAGGAAGGAACCGACGTGGTACTTTCTCAAAATGCTACCCAGCTTGGCTGTATCGATTTTTATTTCGATGCTTAGCTCGGCGCCCGCGCCCCAGTTGGCGTTGGTTGCAATTGCAGAATTATTGATCTGCGTCATCTGCCCGATCTTTTCTTCCATGGTCATTTGACTTAGCAACTCGTCAATTTTCTTTTCGATTTCTGTGTTGTCACTTTTCTCAAAAGTCCTCAGATCATTAATGGTCATTGACTTTTTCTCCGAGGTTTGATTTTGTTCACAGCTTAACAGGAGCATAGCCGCACACAGTATGCCGGCAAGCATGCTCAGATAAACTTTTTTCATGTGGCTGGATGATTAGTGGGTAAATTGGTTAACTGATATACTAGTAAACTGGTTTGGAATTGTAATGATAGCAAAAACAAAAGAAGTCCGGAAGCCTAAATGGCGGTAAAGTCGGAAAGAATTGATGATCCACATAGTTTCTTATGCTCTGCATTCATTCGTTTTTCCGCCGCACCTTCAGTTCTCTCAGTCCAGGCATTCAAGATTGGTTGATGATAAGCTTTCCTTTCTCGGTTTGATCGTAATTGTCGTCGCACAAAATATCCGTCCTAAAAAAACTAAATGCCAGATGTGTCATCAATTAGGGAATTGTTGGACCAGACGGCGAAGACAACGGTCGGATTTAGTTATGGCTATTTCAATGTGGTAAATAACCCCTTCCTTTTACAAACGGTTGAAAAAACATATTTTTAGCATTCATTACCTGTTAGAGCGTTTGGGAATTATGGAGAGTCTTAAGCAATTGAAAATTGACAGCGATTCAAGAATGCCAAAGTACCGGCAAATTGTGAACTCCATCATGAGTGAGATTGCGAAAGGAACACTTAAGGTCGGGCAACGAATACCATCAATTAATGAGATCAGCGAAGAGTATTACCTTTCGCGCGATACGGTTGAAAAAGCATACAACCAACTGAAAGGGAAAAAGATTATCGTATCCGCGAAAGGCAAGGGATATTACGTGGCACGAGCAGTGGTTGCTTCAAGAGTCAATGTGCTCTTCCTGATGAACAAGCTTAGCTCTTATAAACTGAAGATCTACAATTCATTTGTCAACAGCCTGGGCAGCCACGCGGCAGTCGACCTTAAAATTTACCATTGCGACGAAAAACTTTTTCTCAGCGAATTGGAAGAGAGTGTTGGCGCCTATGATTACTATGTTGTAATGCCACACTTTAAAGATGAAAATCTGCTTCATAAAACGGTGACCCGCCAGGTATTCGATGCACTTAAAGCAATTCCCCATGACAAATTGATTTTCATCGACAACATTATTCCGGAGCTCAAGCCCGGGGCGGCCGTTTATCAGGATTTCAAAATGGATATCTATGATGCATTGAGCGAAGGAAGTGAATATCTCAGGCCGTATGAAAAATTGATTCTAGTCTATCCTCAAAAATCGCTTTACCCATATCCGTTGCGGATCCTTCACGGGTTTCAGAAATTCTGCACTGATTTCAATTTTAGTTTTGAGGTCCTCAACGAAATTGATAGTGACATGGAACTTCATCCGAAGGATGCGTACATCATCATCGAAGAGAATGACCTGGTGTCGCTGGTGAAGCAGATACGTGATAAGAACCTGACCATGGGCAGGGACATTGGCATTATTTCGTACAACGACACTCCGCTTAAAGACCTGTTGGGTATAACGGTTATTTCGACTGATTTTGAAGCTATGGGTGAAACAACCGCTTACATGATCCAGTCAAAGAAGAAGGAAGTAGTGAAGAACGCTTTCCGTTTCATCAACAGAAACTCAATCTAATAGTCGTAAAGGCTCTTCACTTATTTTTTCACAGCATACTACAGGACAGGGGAACTTGGCGCTCGTGGTATGTTTAAAGAATTGAATTAAAATTTCTTATCTCAACGAATGTCTACAAGAGAAAAATTTGTGGCCCGGCTCGAAGCGGTCAATGAATATGAAAGAGAGCCCGTGCCGGAAAATAAACTGAAAAGTTGGCGGAGTTTTATCGGTACATATGCCGGCGAACATACAGCCGGAACTGAATTTGTTCTTGGACCACTGTTTGTCGCCCATGGCGTCGGCGCAGTAGATTTGATCTTGGGATTGCTGATTGGAAATGCCCTTGCCGTTGCAAGTTGGGCTTTTATGACAGCCAGGATATCGGTCAGGAAAAGAGTAACGCTGTATTACCAGCTTGAAAAAATAGGAGGGAAGAATTTCACGTTACTTTACAACCTTGTCAATGCCGGTTTATTTTGTTTTCTCGCAGGATCAATGATCGCAGTTTCTGCAACTGCTGTCGGAATTCCATTTGACATGACCATGCCCACTTTGCATGATGTATATCCGAACAGCCTGGGTTGGATAATAACAGTTTTTGGTGTAGGAATTTTTACCACTGTTGTGGCGATCCTCGGCTTCGATGAGGTATCGCGGTTTGCCAACATTGCTTCCCCGTGGATGATCATGGTGTTTGTTGCGGCAGCGGTCGCGGTGTTGCCCGACCTGGGTGTGAAATCATTTTCTGACTTTTGGCCCGTGGCTCAATCGACCATTTGGAATGGGATACCGCTGGAGGGCCAAAGCAAATTTACGTTTTGGCATGTGATGTTCTTCGCCTGGTTTTGCAACATGGCGATGCATATTGGTATGGCGGATATGTCTTTGTTACGTTATGCGAAGAAATGGCAATACGGGTTTTCATCAGCGGCCGGAATGTTTCTCGGTCATTTTATAGCCTGGATTGCGTCCGGGATATTGTATTCGCTCTTCCTGCTGAAATCAAACAATAGCATCGAGTTTGCTCCTGGCCCCGTTGCATACGGCGCGGCAGGCCTTGCCGGTGCGTTATGTGTGATCATTGCTGGATGGACAACGGCCAATCCCACGCTTTACCGTGCCGGGCTTGCTGTCCAGGCCATCAATCCGAAGTGGAAGACATGGAAGGTTACCCTGGTCGTCGGGCTCGTTACTACAATTGCAGCTTGCTTCCCGGCGTTGGTGATGCGGCTTCTTGATTTTGTTGCCTTGTATGGTTTGATCTTAATGCCGGTTGGAGCAGTAATATTCGTGGATACATACTGGTTGCAGAAAATGGGCCTTCGTGATGAATATGCCTCACGTGCGCGAATTAATTTCAACGGATCAGTTGCTATTACCTGGGTGCTGACGCTGGCTCTCTGTCTTGTCCTCAACCTTAGTCTTGGGATTGAGATCTTTTTTCTTGGCTTGCCAGGGTGGTTTGTGGCGGTGGTCATCTATATGATTGCCAGTAAAATTGTTCAGCGAAAAAATATTATGGTGCGCGCCGAGGCCGGCTAACGAAAATTTTAAATATTTATGAATACGTCGATGTTGAAGGTATTATCATTTATTGGACTTGCGCTAACGATCATCCCTGCATTCCTTGTGTTTTTTCAAAAGATGTCGTTAAGTCAAAATAAAATGTTCATGGCTGTCGGAACAGCAATATGGTTTGTTACAGCGCCTTTCTGGATGAAACGGAAAACCAACTGATAAAATTTTTTTCGCACTGCCTGTTTTTGTTCTCTCCTGAAGTAATTGGTATATTTCTCCTGCATATTTTTCAAACCAGATAATCTTAAATCGTATTCATGTTTTCTCATCCTCATCAAGCGGAAGAATTTGTCAATGATAAGGAAAGAACCCGCTGGCATGATGAGACGCTTTGGTTTGTGCGGGAGAAACGAGATATAGCATCCCGTTCGCTGCAGGAGTGGGAGCAACTTCGCGATGCGGCATCGCAGATAAAGGACAACGTGTTATCGCACCTTGATGACTATCTCATTGAGTTTGAAAAAAATGCCACGGCTAATGGCATTGAAGTATTATGGGCAAAAGATGGGAAGGAGCACAACGAGCATGTATTCAACATCCTTCGGAAGCATAAGGTAAAGAACCTTGTAAAAAGTAAATCCATCCTTACGGAAGAGTGCCATCTCAATGACTACCTTGAAGCGAAAGGCTACGATGTTGTGGATACCGATCTTGGTGAGAGAATTGTCCAGTTTCTGAACCAACCGCCCAGCCACATCGTGCTTCCCGCCATCCATTTAAAGAAAAAAGAGATAGGAGACATCTTCCATGAAAAGATCGGAACGAAAGAAGGTGCTGACGACCCTCAATATCTAACGGAAGCAGCCCGTGGACATTTGCGGGAGAAGTTCCTGGGAGCTGACGCTGCTATCACAGGTGTAAATTTTGGTATTGCTGAAACGGGCGGTTTTGTAGTCTGTACGAATGAAGGGAATGCCGACATGGGGGTACACCTCACACCTGTTCATATTGCCTGTATGGGGATTGAAAAGATCATCCCGAGGTTTGAACATCTGGGTGTATTCCTAAGGTTGTTGGCCAGGAGTGCAACAGGTCAAAGCATCACAACCTACTCGTCGCATTTTCGAAAGCCGCGCGAGGGATGTAACATGTACATCATTCTCGTTGATAACGGAAGGACCCGGCAGCTGGCCCGTGAAGATTTTCGGAACTCGTTGAAATGTATTCGGTGCGGTGCGTGCATGAATACCTGCCCAATTTACCGGCGAAGCGGTGGGTTCAGTTATGGATTTACCGTGCCGGGTCCGATCGGCTCCATCCTTTCACCAAATCTTGATCTTAAGGAATATAGCACGCTCCCATATGCTTCAACATTATGTGGATCGTGCAGTGATGTTTGTCCCGTAAAAATCGATATCCACGAACAACTTTTTAAGTGGCGACAAATCATTGCAGCCAATCACCATCAACCGTGGCTGAAATCATTAAGCATGAGGGTTGCGGGCTTTACCTTTGCGCGCCCTAAGTTGTATCGTATTGCAGGAAGTGCTGCTCGTTTCATGTTAGCAATATTACCTCGATTTATGGTGTATAATAAGTTGAATACATGGGGGAAGGCGCGCGATTTGCCGACTGTTCCAAAAGAAAGTTTTAGACATTGGTACATCAGGAAAGGAAGAAAATCATGAGTAACCGCGATCAAATTCTTGATGCTATTCGCTCAGGTAAACCTGCCCACCAACCGTTACCTGATCTTGATTTTTCTTCACCGAATGAAGTTGACCTGGTCGAGACATACAAGACCTCGCTGGAAAAAAATGGGGGAAAATTCCTTTTGCTTGCTTCAACCGCGCTACTCGATGACTTTATTATGCAAAATTATCCGGAAGCGAAAAGGGTGGAAATCATGCTTAAGGGTAGGGACGGCTTCAAAGATATCGCGCCGTCAGAAGATCCTCACACGCTATACAACCTTGACGTAGTTGTCGTGAAAGGAAAAATCGGAGTCGCCGAAAATGCAGCAACCTGGTTACAGGAGGAGGATCTGGTGCAGCGCGTCGTTACGTTCATTACCCAACATCTCATTATTATCCTGGATCGCCGGGATTTGGTTTACTCGATGCATGACGCCTACGCCCGCATCGATCCCTTATCTACAGGATACGGTGTCTTTATTGCTGGCCCTTCGAAAACGGCGGACATTGAACAATCATTGGTGATTGGGGCCCACGGGTCGAGGAGCCTTACGGTTATGATGGTCAACGGGTGACGCATTTTGACCGTGTTTCTTTTCGCGTTAGATTAGTATATGAACCGCACACTTCGCAAAATAGGTTTTTTCTCTGCCTTCATTCTTCCATTATTGGTCGTAGCCGGTTTTTATGGCGGAGGCTGGTGGAACTACCTGTCTGTTCTTTTTGCATTTATCCTTCTTCCCCTGATTGATCAACTCATCGGTTTGGACACTTCGAATATTCCGGAAGATGAGATTAAAATCGTAAGCGAAGAATTTTACTACCGCTTTGTTACCTATGTGTGGACTTACGTTCAATTCGCCTTCGTTGTCTGGGGAGTGTTTGTTATAGCCAGAAGAGATCTTTCCGTTTTGGAGTGGATAGGTTTTACTTTAGGGTTTGCCGTGGTGACGGGTGGTATTGGTATTACCGTTGCGCATGAATTGGGACACAAGAAGTCTTCCCTTGAACGGCTGTATAGTAAAATACTTTTGATGACAGTATGCTACATGCATTTCTACATTGAGCACAACCGGGGGCATCATGTGATGGTGGCTACACCGGAGGATCCGGCCACTGCGAAGCGAAATGAAAGCTTTTATTCCTTTTGGGTTCGCTCGGTATTTAAAGGATATGCCCATGCCTGGCAGCTGGAAAATGAACGATTGAGAAAAAAAGGAAAGTCAATGATGAGTCTAGATGATGAGATGATTGCCTTTGCCTTGTTGCCTTTATTGTTTTGCGCATCTCTTACGGTGATAGCAAGCCTGCTTATGGATCGAATCACCTGGGAAGTTCCTGTGTTTTTTTTCACCCAAAGTATACTGGCTTTCACTTTGCTCGAGTTGGTCAATTATGTTGAACATTATGGCATTGCGCGAAGAGAAATTTCTCCAGGAAAATATGAGAAGGTAAACCCTTTACATTCCTGGAATGCGAGCCATATGCTGAGCAATTTTTTCCTCTTTCAACTACAACGTCATTCAGACCATCACCTTACAGCGCACAAGCGTTACCAGGTACTGGATCATCATGATGAAAGTCCCCAATTGCCGTTTGGTTATCCAACGATGATTATGCTTGCACTTATCCCTCCGGTCTGGTTCGGTATCATGAATGCGCGGTTGGATAGTTGGTCGAAGAAAAAAGAAGAAAGATTGTCGTATCCGGCAGGTCCCGCCGTCGGTTAAATACCACTTTGCATAAACGGTTCCTCAATTTGCGTTTTTAGTTTCATCGCTGCACGTAATCTCCTGACATAGGTCAGAATTGAGTTGGAAATGGTTGTATCTTGAGCGCTGAATCCGGAGGATCTAAAAATCCGGTAGTTGCTTAAGTTATGTTAGAAAAAGACCGCTTCTCTCGCAGAACATTTTTAGAGAAATTCACATTAGCTACATTCGGTTTAACCGTCTCATCTGGTATGGCTCAAAAATCATTTTCCGAAAAAATACGGGTCGCTCCTGATGCGTTTGGCGCCGGGGCGGTGCTCAATGACAGGAAGTTTGTTCCCGTTATGGTCACGCCATTCAAGGCTGACTCGACAATCGATTTTAATAACCTGTCGAGACTGGTCGACTTTTACCTTGCGTCGGGTGTGAAAGGTTTTTTTGCAAATTGCCTGAGCAGCGAGATGTATAACCTCGATGACAACGAAAGGCTGGCACTCGCCGCGCATGTTGTGAAGCAGGTGAACGGCACCATGCCTGTGGTCGCGACGGGTTCGTTTGGAAAGAACGTAAAGGAGCAGGCGGAGTTTGCAAAGAAAATGTATCAGACAGGTGTCAATGCTGTCATTCTTATCACCAGTCATTTTGCAGAAAAAAACGACAGTGACCATGTGCTGATTGACAACATAGAGAGATTTCTTTCGCTTACAGGCACTATTCCCATGGGTACATATGAATGTCCTTCACCCTACAAACGGATCATTACGCCGGCGGTGCTCCAATACTTGTTGTCAACAAACAGAATTGTATACCACAAAGACACGACGCTGGATCTGGCAAAGATCAAGGTCAAGCTGGAAATGTGCAAAGACACCAGGCTGGAATTTTATGATGCACACGCTCCCAACACAATGTATTCACTCCAGATGGGAGCAAAGGGAATGTCGGCTATTGCAGGAAATTTCTATCCTGAGATTTTCGTGTGGATGTGCGACAATTTTAATAACCCCGATAAGCAGGAAGATGTAAAGTGGCTGCAATCCGAGATCACGAGAGTTGATTCAATCATCTCACAAGGATATCCCCTCACATCCAAGTACTATCTTCAAAAGAGAGGGTTGCCCATTGAACTCATCAGCCGGTCGAACAAAGGGCCTCTAACCGCACAGCAAAAAAATGCAATTGACAAAGTTCACCGGGATGTGTTAGGATGGCATGAACGCCTTGGGCTGGAAGAGAAATGAGTGATTGAATGGAGTGCATAACTGATAGCTAACGTCCAGGGGTGACTATCTAGCACGTTTGGCATAAAATATGCAAATTGCAATGGTGCCTTCACCTCGTTGGTCTATGAAGTACTCTTTTCAAAATGTAGTTGTTACTTTCTTTTTCGTACTATGGTCATCAATATCTCTTGAGTTATTAGGCCAACCTTCCGTTATCCGCGAGTTCGATGCGTCCGTTTATAACCCCATTGAAGTTAATGGTTCAATTTGCTTCCAGGTGGGAATGGATTTATGGACAACAGATGGAACAACTTCGGGCACCTCAAAAGTCGTTACCCTGGACACATCCTACCCACGCCTGTTCAGTGAGTTGGGGGGAGACCTGATCTACTTAAGTGACTATACCTTGCATAGGATCAACCTTCTCACTTCAGAAAATGAACTGATCTTCACGGGGAGTTATATTGACAATTTGGTGAAAGATGATTCGTACGTTTATTTTCTTCAAAGTGACAGTAACGGGCAGCAGAGAATCTATAGAAGTGACGGGAGTGTTGCAGGAACAAACGCCCTGAATATTGATTTGGGAACAATGATTTCCTGGGACTATCCCAATATTTCAAGCCTCATACCATTTAATGGCAAATTGATAATAGCGATCAATAAGTCTTTTGATCAGCAAGAGCTGTGGATAACGGATGGGACCCAGGCGGGTACCGTTAAAATTAGGGGAGACAATGGTGATGGCTTTAGCTTTGCTTTCCTTTACAGCGGTTATGTTATCTTGGATTCAGAAATTTACTTTACGGCGACCGATAAAATACATGGAAATGAATTATGGATTTCAGATGGGACGGCTTCCGGTACGCATTTGTTCGTTGATTTAAATCCCGGTGTTATTAGCGGCAGTACGTATCCGAATAGTTCCTCTCCATCTTCCCTAAGGCGCGGGGGCGATCGATTCTTTTTTACAACAGCTGCCGATGCAAAGCTATGGGTTTCACAGGGCACTCCCGAAACAACAATTGAATTAAAAAGCTATAGTGATAGTCGTTCGCCTGTAGGGAACTTATCGGCGAACGACAACAATTTATTTTTTACGATCAATGATTCTGAAAAGGGGGTGGAGCCCTGGGTGACCGACGGAACCGTGCAGGGTACTCATCTCGTGAATGACATTTGGAATGGCGTTGGTTCCTCAATGGAACATCTGTACACAAAGTTTTTTCCATCGTTGAATTTTGAATTCATGCTTGCCGATGATGGAGTTACCGGGATGGAATTGTGGGGCTATAATCGTTCAAACGAACAAGCAGGACAGGTTATGGATTTCACACATGGTCCCGCCAGCACATTCATTGAAGAACTATTTGAAGTTAATGGCAAAATAATTTTCTTTATTTCTACTGATAATTTTACTAAGAGAATTCTTCTAAGTGTTGACCTTGCTGATTTGTCGATTACGGAACCAGCACGCCACATGGATATTCTTCCCTCAACCTACTGGACACAATTCATTGGAAGCAACATCAGCTACACGCACAACCAAACGCTTTTCAATTATGACATGGCCGTTACACCCGATGATGAAATTGTTTTGGGTGGTATGACGGATGGACAACAGACTATTTTCTATCAGAATAATTTACTTTATAGTGTTTCGCCGGAACTGACCCACGACTCCAGGAACTTTGTGACAAAATTTAACAAGGAAGGTCTTCTGCTTTGGCATAGACAACTCAACAGTACCTTCCCATTGTATCGGAAAAATAATGCTCTGGATGTTGCGTTGGATGGCTCCATTTATTTCGCAACATCTCTTATTCAGGGCCTTGACAGGGGAGAACTCGAATTTTATGGAGAGGCCAATGGTTATATTTTGAAACTTGATACCTACGGAGTACAGCAATGGGTCAAGCCGATTTTTGCTGGACAGCGCGTGGACATTAGCAGAATCAAGGTCGCAGAAAGCGGAGATGTTTTTTGTAGTGGTCTTTTTTTTGGTAATTCTATTTCCTTCCAGGGAACTACTTTAGACTCGGAACGGTCGCCTTCTTATTTCTTTGCTAAAATAGATCGCGACGGAAATCTTATCAGGATGTTTACCCTGCCGGATAACTGGGATAGTTACGGAGATATTACCGACCTGGAGTTTGATGAAAAAAGCAAACACGTGTTACTGATGATTTCGGATGGTTTGAGAAATACTGCAAGTTCATGCGAATTTAAGGAGTGGCCTTTGCGCATCCTGTGTCTAGATTTTGATGGACAAATGGTTTGGGAACAGACTGCGATCTGCTCTGATTTAATGATAGGTAGTAGCTTATCTGTGAGTGCCAATGGGGATATTTTTATTGTTGGTCGTTACAGGGGAACATTAAAATTGGGGCGATTTTCAATCAAGTCAGGCCGTAATTCGGTCTGTAATATTGAGACATCATTCGTTTTGAAATTAAACGACAATGGAGAAGTTGGGGGGTTGAATAGTCTCGGTAAGAATTTGACGGATGCATATGAGATCGAATTCTTCAAAGATGGAACATACGTGATCTCCGGAACTGAATCGAATGAAGAAATTGTTCGTCAGGATGGATTTCCCTGGCCTTATCCTTCAAGCGAGCATCAGGTTTTCTTGCGTCACTATGATTTTACGGGTAATTTATTGCAAGAGAAAACATTCAATAAATATAGCAATGACTTTTCTGAAACAAACCCCATCATGAGGATTGATAATTCAGACAACATAATTTTGTCGGATAGGGTGTTTGGTAAATTTGATACGATCGCCTATTCCCCGGACAATAGCCAACTCAACCTGGTGGTGTTGAAAACGACGCGTGCCAAATTTACCCAGGCTTATACAGAAGAAGATATATCAGGATTCATTCAGCTATTCCCTAACCCGGCGAATGACCGGTTGAATCTTAAAATCTGGAGAGAGCTTTTTACGGAGCAGGCCTTCGATATGATGATCTATAATGCAAATGGTCAGGTTATTTTACAGGAGAGCCTCGATCCCCAGGTTGACGTCTTTATTCTTAGTACACTCGACTTTGCGCCAGGCTTATATTTGGTGAAGCTGCAAAACAAGCAACATACTTTTTTGATGAAGGTGGTAGTTGTACATTAGTCAATCGCTATCTTTGGTTATGAAGAGAACATTTTTTTTCATAATCATTTTATTCTTCGGTACGCGACTGTCCGCGCAGGAGCAAACAACTAAACTTGCATCCATTCCTTATGCGCTCACATGGGAGAACATACCAGAAAAATATTCGATTGAAGGAAACACGCTGACTATTATTGCCGGTGAGAAGACGGATATGTTTCACGATCCGAATGTGGCCTACAATACGGATAATGCACCAAAGCTTTTATTTCATGCTGATCATAATTTTATCCTCATTGCTTCTATTGAACATTCTTTCTTAAATAAATGGGATGGCGGTGCACTGGTTATTAAGAGCGACAGTCTGAATTGGATCAAGTTCTGCTTTGAAAAAGACTACACGGGAGCGAAGCGGGTAGTAAGCGTTGTCACAAAGAATATTTCCGATGATTGCAATTCAATGGAGATTAGCACCAATAAGGTATTCTACAAGATAGCTAAAGCCGATAACGTGATCACTTTATACTATTCGCAAGATGGCGCAAAATGGTTTTTAATCCGTCACGTGCGGTTCGATGTTAAACCTGGATTTCAGGTTGGATTTCTTGCTCAATCACCAACAGGAACGCAGTGCGAAGTTATATTTTCTGATATCCGCTATGAAGCGAGGAAGATAAAAGATCCATATGCCGGCGAGTAAAGTCTGAGTTCGGATGCATTTTTGAAATACATAGCTACATTCTTGAAAATAAGATGTGTTTTTCATAACTTAAGTGATAACGGAATTATTGCTTATGAAGAAGATTTTAATTCTGTTCATTTCCATTGGCGTCTTTGGCTGTAAAGACTATCAGGAGGAGGAACAAGATATCTTAAAGAAACTCGACCTTCCTGAGGATGTTGCGTTCACTTATCTCCCTACCGAATTATCCGGCATGGGCACATTTGGCGCAATAGGGCAGGTAACGGGAATTCCCAAAGGTCATGGCGGTTTCATCTTAAAGACGATCGACGTCATCAATCCGTCAATACCCGTGTACGCCATGTCGGATGGAATCATTTTTAACATACGCTGGGAGTCGGCGACATACCCCGCCGCCGGGTGGGTCCCAAATGAACTTCAGGGCACAACCTACGATGACTTTGCTTTGGAGATTGCGTTGTCGAAAACTGCGAAGATGCATTATGGCCACTTGTCAACGCTTTCGTCAACAATACTAAGCAAGGCGGGCGCATTGAAACAGGGCAGGGGCGTTGAAAATCGGGTGGAAATTTCATTCAAGGCCGGAGAGATCATTGCCTACATCGGGAGGCACCCTGGCTTCGATATCGGATTGAACGACACCAAGCACGAACATTTTTTTGCAAATCCTGATCGCTATCCCATTGAGTATCGCAGTTATATTCCATTTACAGACTACCTTCCCGCTAACCTGAGGGATGAAGTGTGGACCATCAATCCCAGGACGGTAGAACCACGAGGGGGAAAAATCGACTACGATGTGGCCGGCACGTTGTCTGGAAATTGGTTCCTGGAAGGAACGACAAGTCTGGAGCAATGGAGTCGACAGTTGATATTTGCACGTCATGAACTCAAGGCCGACAAAGTGTATATCGCGGATGGGAGTCCTCTTTCCGATGGCGATGCGCTCGTGAACCAGGGCAAGGTCCCTAACTTATGGTTTGTATTCGGTAATACCCCATTACCCGAAACCGTGACGCCAGCCTCAGGAAAAATAAAATACAGCGTAGCCACCTGGTGGAAATTTACACCAACCGTTACACCCGCGCCGGAAGGTACCCTGATGGTCGAGATGATTCAGGAAAACAAACTAAAATTCGAATGGTTTCCGGGAAAGACGCCGGACGAAGTGTTGGATTTTACGCAGGCGGCAAAGGTTTATGAGCGCTGAAAGCACGTCCTCCGCCAAAGTTTTTACCACCGTCGAATGCGTTTAACAAATGAGGAACACCTGATTCTATTCATCATTTAATTCATAAAATCCAACTTAAGGATTTCGTGACTACTTTTTTAAGCCGATGCATTTGCAAGAGGTGCATTTAAAGTTCGTAATGGTGTACGGTTTGTTCTTTCCTTTTTTAAAAGCAGAGACTCAGATTGAACTCAGGTATATTTGATCCTCATAACAATACTTCATATGAGTTTTTTACAAAAGATATGGCTTGCCCTGATGCTGGCGATAATTGGGTTACCATGTTCAGGTCAGATGTTGACACGCGATGAGCGCATGCAATGGTGGAGGGAAGCCCGGTTTGGTATGTTTATCCATTGGGGCGTTTACGCTGTGCCGGCAGGTACTTACAACGGCCAACGCATTAATAGAATCGGCGAGTGGATCATGAACCGGGGCAAAATTCCGGTCAATGACTACAAGGAATTTGCAAAACAATTCAACCCGACGAAATACGATCCTGATGCCTGGGTGCGCATGGCCAGGGATGCCGGCATGAAATACATTGTCATCACCTCGAAGCATCACGATGGATTTGCGTTGTTTGATTCCGAAGCGAGCAATTGGAATGTTGTTGATGCAACACCTTATGGTAAAGATCTGATTGAACCCCTGGCAGCCGCATGCAAGAAGTATGGAATCAAGCTGGGATTATATTATTCGCAGGCGCAGGACTGGTGTAATCCCGGCGGCGCGGCCGCACGTCGCCCCGCTTCTGAGGGATGGTCCAATCCCGACAGCGCGCGCATCGATGCATACACAAAGGAGCACAAGGGGCACTGGGACCCAATTCAGGAATCAAAAACCATGAGTCAATACATCGACGAGGTTGCCGTTCCGCAGGTGCGGGAGATCCTTACCAGGTATGGCGAGATTGCCGTTTTGTGGTGGGATACTCCAACGGACATGACGGATGAATATGCTGAAAAACTAAACTCCCTTTTGAGCCTTCAGCCCAACATCATTACCAACGACCGGCTTAAGCGGCCTAATTATCCTGGAGATTTTAAAACCCCTGAACAACGGATCCCAAACCTATCAGAGTTGGATGGCAAGGACTGGGAAACCTGCATGACTATGAATGAGACCTGGGGTTACAAAAGTTACGCAAATAATTGGAAGAGCACGGAAACGCTCATTCACAACCTTCTTGACATTGCTTCAAAAGGGGGCAACTATTTGTTGAATGTTGGCCCCAAAGCCACCGGCGAGTTCCCGGAAGAAAGTGTCACAAGGCTTAAGGAAATAGGGGCCTGGATGAAGGTGAATGGAGAAGCGGTCTATGACACCAAAGGAAATCCCCTTGCCCCGGTCGAGTGGGGAAGGATCACGCGAAAGGAAGATGGCGCTAACACCATCCTGTACCTGTCGGTATTTGACTGGCCGAAGAATAGTTCGCTGAGTGTTCAGGGGATCACAGGTAAGATCTCAAGAGTCACCATGCTGGCAACCGGCGAGAAACTAAGGTTTAATTCAACTGCTCAAGACCTCACGATTCGACTGCCATCCGAGGCACCCGACAAAATCGCTACAGTGATCTCGGTCTATGTGACTGGTAAATAGCCGGAATGTATTGAATAGATTAACGTGCTGTATTTACGAAAGGTTTGACGATCTCAGTGCTGACTCAACCGAAAAATCCGATTCCATGCGCCATTAACCCCGCTAGCAGTGGAATAATGAACAACAGTACCAACTCCAGTCGCAACATCAGGAAAACCGTTCCGGGTACGGAAATTACTTCGCCTGGCTGGCCTTTCCTGTTCTTGAGAAAGAACATCGTTGGATGGATAGAAAATATTCCAATCAAGGCAAAGCATGTGATCTTGATGTGAAAGATCCAATTCTTACTATAGACCACCGCTGGTTTTCCAAAGCCGCCAAGCCATAGGGTTAGTCCGGCGGCAAGGAGGGTTAACGCAGCAATGCCGTACACTGCATCAACTCGGGCGAGTCTTCCAATTTCCAATCGTGTCAATGACCTTTTAAGAAGAAGATGTTCAGATACAAGCGATCCGACAATACCGAAAATGCTGATGAAGTGAAGGTAGCGTAAAATGATCTCTGCGGTCATAGTTAAGGTTTAATTAGTCAATTTTCTCCACCAGATTTTCGAAAAGCCTCTTAAGCATTTCACCTGCATCATTACACAAGCCTGGATGAACAGGAGATGTTTGTAAAAGGGTACTGCGTGTGGCAGTGAGCCAGCGGAAGCGCTCGGCGATCGGTAATTTACCAATAGGTCCTGAGTTCTCACCGCCTTTGCAGATCTTTTCGAATGAACTTACATAATCCCGGAGTTCCTGGAAGTCAAGTTTGCTGCAAAGCATTTTGAGACGGTCTTCGTCAATTTCAAATCTGGCATGCAAGAATGACTCGGCCTGACAATAGAGGATGATTCCGACGTTGAGGAATTCTTCCCGCTCAACGTGCGGTACGACGCGAATGACGGCATACTCAAATAAGTGATTTTCTTGCATCGTTGGCTTCATTTACAAATAGATCTGACCGCGATACTCTCGATTCAAGGAAGTTAATATATGCCGTTCGATGGTCGGAGATTGTTTTGAACGATGGCTCATCGCCAAGCCATTCATCCGGAACAAGGTATACAATTTCGTGGATAAGTTCTCGTGTAAGCAGATGGGGAAAAGCTTCATTAACCTTATCCAATTCAATGGCATTCCACAATAGAACGTGATTCCTGATATGTGGAAACGGCCGGGTTGCATCGGCGTTGTCCCATGAATGATGAAAGTACAGGGAGGCGCCATGATCGATAAGCCATACTTCCTTATGCCACCAAAGCATGTTAGTGTTTCGTGAAGTTCGATCCAGGTTCATGAGCAGGCTGTCGAGCCATACAATCTGTGACGCAAGCGAAGCACTTAATTTCGTTACCAGCGGATCAAAAGTGATGGACCCCGAAAGATAGTGTAGAGCGAGATTCAACCCGGTACTCGCCTTGAGCAAATCTTGTATTTCTTCGTCACCCTCTATTCTTCCGAATGCGCTGTCAAGATTGGCAAAAACAATTTCCGGCACCCTGAGTCCGAGCGCGCGGGCAATTTCTCCACCGATCAGTTCAGCAATCAAAGCTTTTTTTCCCTGTCCTGCGCCCCTGAACTTCAAGGCATAAAGAAACTGATCATCTGCCTCGACAATAGCGGGTAGAGAACCACCTTCACGCAATGGCGTAACATAACGGATCACATTGACAGTTCGCAGCTCTGGCGGAGTGATTTTCACAAACGAAGCTTTATAATTTGACTAATCGTCAATCGCAAAGATAATCAACTATGGATACGATCAGTTGCCGGTGCTATCGCCTTTCGGATCACTGGTGCGACAGTTGTTCCAAACAATTCAATCGAGCGCATCACATTAGCGTGCGGCATATGACCGATGGTCACTTGGGCAAGGAACCGCGTGTGCTTAAAGAGTTCGTACTCATATAAGATTTTGTCTATGATTTGCTGGGGGCTTCCGACAAACAAAGATCCGTGCGAATCCCTTAGCTGATCATAGTGGGGTCGCTCCATCGGCGGCCAGCCGCGTTCCATGCCGATACGCGTCATCATTTTATGGTAGGGGGGATAAAATTCATCTGCAGCCTTTTGTGAAGTGTCGGCGACATAGAAATGCGAGTTGATACCTACACCAAGTTTCTTAACGTCGTGCCCCGCCTTTTCCGCGGTCTCCCGGTAAAACTTAACATAAGGAGCAAATCGGTCAGGCGAGCCGCCGATAATGGCCAGCATCATGGGTAAGGCAAGGTTGGCCGCCCGTGCTACGGATTCAGGCGTTCCGCCAATAGCCACCCAGATGGGTATGTTGTTTTGATGGGGTCGTGGATATACACCAAGATTATCGATCGCCGGGCGATGTTTTCCCTTCCAGGTGATGCGCTCCTTTTCATTCAGTTTGATCAACAGCTCAAGTTTTTCTGAAAAGAGGTTGTCATAATCCTTAAGGTCATACCCAAAGAGCGGGAATGATTCGATAAAAGAACCGCGGCCCGCCATGATTTCTGCCCGGCCACCTGAAAGCAAGTCTACTGTTGCAAATTGCTGGAACACTCTCACGGGATCGTCAGAGCTTAGCACCGTGACCGCACTGGTAAGTTTGATTCTCTTCGTTCGTTCGGCGGCGGCTGCCAGAACGACTGCCGGTGAGGAGACAATATAGTCACGCCGGTGGTGTTCACCAACGGCAAACACATCGAGGCCCAATTGATCTGCCAGTTCAACTTCTTCCATGAGGTCGCGCATCCGTTGATACGTGCTTACACCCGCCGTATCGGGAGTTTCTACAAACGTCGAGATTCCAAGTTCCATGGCAACAATATATCAAGTGATGTTTGTTCTTGTTCAGCCTATAACGGAATATTTTGTGAGAGGATTCCCATTCAATCTGAAGCATAGGCTGGATGTGTGTGTATAACCACATCGCCGAAATCGTTGTAGTCGTAGACAATATTAACAAAGGTTAATAAAACAGAATATTTGTAGATGAAATTGAACCATCATGTATTAGTATTGCGTTTAACATTTTTGTTAAACACAAACGCTAATGAACGCTCCCCACGCGGATACCGAGAAACTCATCAAGGATAAGGCGAAGATCCTGTTCTTTCAAAAGGGTCTTTTGAAAGCCACAACCCAGGATATCGCCGATGAGGCCGGCGTGAACCGGGCCTTGATCCATTATTATTTCAGATCGCGGGAACAGATGCTGGAGATCCTTTTGGACGAGACGATTCGTGAAAAAAAAGAACGAGTCAGGGGAATACTGACATCGGCCCTGCCCTTTAAGGAAAAGATAGCAATGTATATCGATGTCATTGTCGATTACGGTCTTACCTATCCCTACCTCGATAATTTCATAATCAGTGAAACGGCGGGCAGGCCGGAGAAAGTCAAAAGCTTTTGTTCAACAGATCGTACAAAGTCCAGCGACCTCATTCGTGATGAACTGGCTGCGGAAGTGAAGTTGGGAAGGATTGCTGATATTTCAGCACAGCACTTCATGGTCAATCTCTCGTCGTTATGTCATTATCCGCTCCTGGCCAAACCTGTCTTGCAGGCCATTCACGGTATGACGGATTCGGCCTATCGCAAATTCCTGCTCGAGCGCAAACGCATTATCTTCAAAACGATCTTCAATGAAGAAATGCCTGACCTGACAGGCAAAGAACCCCTTAACAAACAGTACACGTAGACTATGTATTCAACCCATACCCACTTATTCCGGATCAGCCGGGTGCTTTTGTTTTTTATTTCTGCCGCGTCTTACGCACAGGAGGCTTCTTCCGATAGCCTTCTTTCAACGGCTACATTGGACAATGTAATTGGCTACGCCCTGGAACATCAACCGCTCGTCAAACAGGCGATCATCGATGAGGAGATTACCCATCAGATAATTAAAGGTAAACTTGCTGACTGGTACCCTCAGATAAATTTTGCGTTTAATTACAACCGCTACATTGATCTGCAATCCAGCGTGATCGGAGGAAGTGTTATCCGTTTTGGCGTGGATAATACATCATCAGCCCAGTTCAATGCTACACAGAACATTTTCAACCGGGACGTTTTATTGGCCAGTAGCACCGCTTCCAAGGTGCGCATCTTTGCCGATCATAATACATCACGCAGTAAAATAGATGTTGTTGTAAGTGTGACCAAGGCCTTTTATGATTTGCTGGCCACCCAACAGCAAATTCAAGTCACGAAGGAATCCATCATTCGGCTTGAGCGCAGTTCGCACGATGCACAAAGCCGCTATGAGACCGGCGTAAGCGACAAAACGGATTACAAGAGAGCCACCATTTTACTTGGCAATGCGAGAGCGAACCTTAAAACCAACACGGAACTGCTAAAAGTGAAGGAGCAATATTTGAAAAGTCTGATGGGCTATCCGGCTGAACATGATTTGCCCATTCAATACGACACGTTACAAATGGAGAACGAGATCGGACTCGACACATTACAAACGTTCAATGTTGTCAATCACATCGAATATAAAATGCTGTTCATTCAACGAGAACTTCAGGATGCCAACGTGAAGCACAGCCAGTGGGCTTACCTGCCGACGCTGACACTTTTTGGTAACTATAACCTCAATTATCAAAACAATAACTTAGATGAACTTTTCAGAACGCAATACCCGTATTCCTATATCGGTGCTACACTTGCCCTTCCGATTTTTCAGGGTGGGAAACGTAACGCAAAGATTCGTGAGCAGAAATGGACACGAAACCGGATCGATGAGGGACTTGTGAACCTTGAGAATACCTTGCGAACCGAATACACGCGTGCGCTTGCATCGTATAAAAGCAACCTGGCCCAATACCTTGCACAGAAAGAGAACGTGGCCTTGGCCAGGGAGGTATATGACATTATCCAGCTTCAGTATCAAAACGGCATAAAGGCCTATTTGGATGTCACTGTCGCTGAAACGGATCTTCAAACGACAAGGATCAATTATTTCAATGCATTATACCAGGTGCTCGCCAGCAAGATTGACGTGCAGCGCGCCTTGGGACAAATCAACTACTAAACACCTTATTAATCTATATGTCAACGAAAACATTACTATTTCCGACTTTACTAACGGTAATTCTAATTTCCTCCTGTGGCGACAAAAATCAGAAGGCGATGCAGGGACCTCCGCCTGTCTCCGTGGTTACGCGTGAGGTTAGCGCGTCCGACGCAGTTTATTTCGACGAGTATCCTGCGACCGTGAAAGCCCTCAGCGAAGTTGAACTGCGTGCCCAGGTGAATGGCTATATAACGGGCATTCACTTCAAGGAAGGTGACCAGGTAAAGAAAGGTCGGAAGCTGTACTCAATTGATCAGCAACAGACGGAGGCGGCATACAAACAGGCCCTTGCCAATCTTTCTGTTCAGCAAGCAAATCTTGAGAAGGCAAAGAGAGATGTTGAACGCTATCGCGAGTTGGATAAGAGAGATGCAATTGCCAAACAGCAGGTTGACTACGCTGAAGCCGCTTACACCGCTGCCCAAAAACAAGTGGAGGCTGCTAAGGCAGCAGTGCAAAGTTCGCAGACCAACGTACGGTATTCCACCATCGTTGCGCCATTTGACGGAACGATCGGCATCTCCGCGGTAAGGTTGGGTGCTTCGATTTCACCCGGCGTTACTTTGTTAAATACGATTTCATCGGATGATCCCGTGGGTGTTGACATTACTATTGATCAAAGCGAAATATACCGTTTCTCCAATCTTTATAAGGAAAGTAAGAATGCCGAGAAAGACTCCACGTTCACACTTGCCTTCCAGAATGAAGTGTATCCTTATCCTGGAAAAATCAGTATTCTCGATCGTGCGGTTGATCCCATGACAGGCACCTTGAAAATGCGCGTGACATTTCCAAACCCAGACCACACCCTACGTGCTGGTATGAGTGGAACCATGCGTGTCAAGACTTCAGCGGAGGGCGCATTACTAATTCCAGCCAAGGCAGTCAACGAGCAATTGGGTGAGTTCTTCGTTTACATACCCGATAGCTCGAAGGCTACGCAACGTAGAGTGCGCTTGGGTAAACAGGTAGGCAGTCAGGTTATTATCAAGGATGGCCTGAAGGCCGGAGAGACCATCATCACAGAAGGTCTGCAAAATCTGCGGGAAGGAACTCCCATTAGCATAGCGCCACCGGAAACAACTAAAAAGTAAGGACAACCAAATTTGATTTAGCCCATGATTTCAGATGTTTTCATAAAAAGGCCGGTTACTGCCATTGTTATTTCCGTCGTTATTTTACTGATTGGTATCATTGCCATGGCGACGTTACCTATTTCGCAATACCCTGATATAACCCCGCCGACAGTTAGTGTAACCGCAAATTATATTGGCGCAGACGCTCAGACCGTGGAACAGACCACTACCACAGCCATTGAGGCGCAGATAAACGGCACGCCAGGTATGACTTTCATGTCGAGCAACAGTACGGGTAATGGATTGAGCAGCATCAGTGTGTCCTTTGATATTGGTACTAATATCGACATTGCCACATTGGATGTTCAGAACCGGGCAAGTGTTGCTGAACCATCTTTACCGGAAATCGTAAAGCGTCTGGGTCTCACTGTTCGTAAGAGAAACCCAAGTATTTTCCTGGCCCTTGCCATCTATTCACCCAACGGTACTCATGATGCCACTTTCCTTGGCAACTTCGTCAATATCTATTTGAAAGATGCTTTGCTACGCGTGAAGGGTGTTGGGGATGTGTTTTCCGTTGGCGATGACTTCGGGATGCGCATCTGGCTAAACCCGGATAAATTGGCGAGCCTTGGAATTACGCCGGCTGAGGTAAACGGAGCGTTGGCGGAGCAAAACATACAGGTCGCGGCAGGCTCAGTTGGCGGTACTCCTCAGCCAAGCAACCAGGCATTCGAATACAATGTCCTGACCAACAGCCGCCTGAACAGGGTGGAGGATTTTGAAAATATTATTGTACGGACTAATCCGTCCCAGGGCACATTGGTGTATCTGAAAGACATTGCACGGGTTGAGCTGGCAAAGTTTAACTATGGAAACAATCCCTTTGTAAACGGAAAACCTGCTTCGTTCCTGTTGCTCTACTTAGCACCGGGAGCCAATGCACTCGAGACCAATGAAGGTGTAGAGCAAGCTTTAACAGACCTCAAGAAAAGTTTTCCAAAGGACGTTGACTACCTCATCCCACTGGAGACAACTTCAGTGGTAAAAATATCAATTGAAGAAGTGGTGATCACATTGCTGCAGGCGTTGGGTCTTGTAGTTCTCGTTGTATTTCTATTTTTGCAAAACTGGCGGGCTACTTTAATACCAGTTCTTGCTATTCCGGTATCGCTTATCGGAACCCTTATCTTTTTTATTCCTTTTGGATTTACGATTAACACACTTACTCTCTTTGCATTTGTATTGGCCATTGGTATTGTGGTGGATGATGCGATTGTAGTGGTGGAGGCTATTCAGCATCACATTGATAACTATAAACTTTCTCCCAGGGACGCAACATTAAGGGCCATGAAGGAAATTACAGCTCCCGTGATTGCTATTGCTCTCATCCTGGCAGCCGTGTTCGTCCCTGTTGGATTTGTACCCGGTATCGTTGGAAGGTTATATCAGCAATTTGCCATCACCATTGCGGTATCGGTGATAATCTCCGCCTTCGTTGCCCTTTCGCTCACGCCGGCTTTGAGTATGTTGCTGTTAAAACCTCATAAAGAAAATGGAAAAGGGAATTTTATCGAGCGTTTTTTCGATCTATTCAACCATTGGTTCGGGAGGGTGACGCACTCCTATACAAGCGGTGTGAATAAATCGATTCGCAGAACACCCCATGTGCTGGTGATGATGGTCTGTTTGTTTGTAGGATTATTCTTTTTATTTAAGAACAAGCCTACAGGATTTATTCCAACCGAAGATGAAAAACGGATGTATGTTGCCTATGAGATGGCAGAAGGGACCTCGACCACGCGTAACATTGAGGTTCAGCTTGAATTACAAAGGCGCATTATGACGATTCCGGCAGTGCACGTTGTAGGGGGGCTTGCTGGTTTGAACATTCTTACTTTCTCCAATAAATCAAATGTAGGAACCGTATTTATTAACCTTAAATATTGGGATGAACGGGACATGGAAACAGAAAGCGTTCCTAAGATAATGGCGGAGGTGCAAAGAATAACAGCGGATATAAAAGAAGCCCGCATCCGGGTGGTTGCGCCGCCGGCCATACCGGGGCTGGGCGCATCCTCAGGATTTACATTTGAATTGCAGCAGACCACGAGCACAGATGATATCAAAACGTTTGAGAGTGTGATGCAAAAATTTTTGGCGGCTGCTAATCAACGGCCAGAAATTGCTGCGGCCTTTTCCTTCTTTTCGGCCCGAACACCCAGTTACCGGGTGGAGTTAGATCGGGAAAAAGCCAAGAAGTTAGGTGTGTCCGTAGCGGAAGCATACAGCACGTTGTCCAGTTTACTAGGTAGCAGCTACGTGAATGATTTTAACCTCTATGGCAGAAATTTTCGGGTAGTCTCGCAAGCCGATACGTTGTATAGAAAGAACATTGAAGATGTTGGAAAATACTATGTACGAAACAGTTCTGGAGGCATGGTTCCGCTGAGTTCCTTGATTTCTACAAAGCTCATTGAAACGCCAGCGATGATCTCACATTACAATATCTACCGCTCAGCCGAGATCATTGGATCAGCGGCTCCGGGTTATAGCAGCGGGCAGGCGATCGATGCATTGAAAGAGGTGGCAAAGGAGTTACCTACCGGATACGGCTATGAATTTGGCGGTATGAGCCGTGAGGAGATAAAAGCTGCCGGCAGCACGGGTTTGATCTTCGCCATTTCAATCGTCTTTGTCTTTTTATTCCTTGCAGCATTATACGAAAGTTGGTCAGTACCTTTCTCGGTTTTGTTTGCCGTTCCAATAGGCGCTTTTGGATCAATTCTGACATTGACTTTTATACCAAGTCTGAACAATAATATTTATGCGCAAATTGGCTTGATCACGCTTATTGGCCTAGCAGCTAAAAATGCAATTCTTATTGTGGAATTCGCCAAAGATCGCGTTGATCGCGGAATGGAAATCGTAACCGCTACGCTTGAAGCAGTGCAACTTCGATTACGCCCGATCATCATGACTTCAATGGCATTTATCCTTGGCGTAATGCCATTGGCATTTTCAACCGGTGCGGGAGCTGAGGCGCGCAAGACCATTGGATGGACTGTTGCGGGCGGTATGATCGCAGCAAGCTCCCTGGCGATATTTGTTGTCCCGGTACTCTTTGCCTTGATTACAAAAATTGCTTATCGGAAGAAATTGTCGAAGGAAGCGATTGATACTAAGGGACAAAAGTAATCCGGCTGTCAAAATGTTAACCGATTGATCCGAGATGGAAGAAATGAATATATTTTAACCAATTAGGTTTATGAACGCACGAATGAGTATCAAACACATAGAGCCAAAGGTATATGACGCTATGGGTGCTGCGGAAAAAATTATTCAGGGTTTTGATATTGATCCGAAGCTTAGGGAATTGATCAAGGTAAGAGTTTCGCAGATCAACGGTTGTGGATATTGTATCAATATGCATACCCGCGACGCCCGTAAACTGGGTGAAACGGAGCAACGCTTATACGCTCTCAGTGCGTGGTGGGAAGTGCCATTTTTTTCTGACGAGGAACAGGCAGCACTGAAACTGGCCGAAGAAGTCACGATGATCTCAGCACATGGGGTGACAGATGAGACCTTTGCCAAGGCGATCCTCCATTTTGGAGAACAAAAAGTGGCGCAGCTAATACTCATCATTATGACAATTAACAGTTGGAACAGAATTGCCATTTCAACGCATATGATAGCCGTGTAGATTTATTTCTTCCGCTTTGTCAGATTCTATGCTTCTTCATTCTTCTATACAAAGCCGTGCGTGTCATGCCCAATGCCTTGGCGGTCTGACTGACATTGCCGTCATTATTGTCAAGTGATTGAAGGAGGAATTCCTTCTCCATCTCGTCCATTGTCATCGACCTTATTTCTTTGTGGGGTTGGGAATGTTGAGAACCGATTAATATTTCTGGTGAAGTGATTAACTTATCCTCACTTAGAATTACAGATCGTTCGACAGCATGTTGAAGTTCACGGATATTTCCGGGCCAGTAGTATTTCTTCATTTTCGCCAATACATACTTATCAATCCTCATTCCCGGTCGTTTGTACTTCTTTCCGAATACATTCAGAAAGTGTTGCGCGAGCAATGGAATATCATCGCTTCGTTCGCGTAATGATGGAATACGGATTTCTACGGTGTTGATGCGATAAAGGAGGTCTTGCCTGAATTTTTTATCTACTGTCATTTCATTAAGCGGCAGGTTGGTCGCGCTGATCAGGCGCACGTCGATCGGTACGGGCTTGTTCGAACCGACACGGAATACTTTACGCTGTTCGAGTACAGTGAGGAGCTTCGCTTGCAGGGGAAGGGAGAGGTTTCCAATTTCATCCAGGAAGATTGTTCCGCCCGACGCAATTTCAAAACGTCCTGGTTTGTCCTGTCGTGCGTCGGTAAAAGCGCCTTTCACATGTCCAAATAATTCACTTTCAAAAAGGGATTCTGTAATCGCCCCGAGATCAACACTGATGAACACGTTGCTATTTCGGTTCGACTTTCGGTGCAAGGCTCTTGCTACCAATTCTTTTCCGGTACCATTCTCGCCGAGGATCAAAACATCGGCGTCAGTAGCCGCAACCCGGTCGATGAGTTCATGAATGCGTTTAATGGCGGGAGAGTCGCCAATGAAATCAGTGTAGTTGAAATCAATATCATCACTAAGCTTGGCTTGCGTTAATTTCAATTTCTCGACTTCTCGTTTGGATTGACGCAATTGCAGCGAAGCCATAATAGTTCCCAACAATTTTTGATTCTTCCAAGGTTTGAGGATGAAATCAGTGGCGCCGTTCTTCATCGCCTTGACAGCGAGATCGACTTCGCCATAAGCCGTGATCAGGATGATTACTGCGTTTGCATCGGATTTTAGAATTTCGCTTAACCAATAAAAACCCTCTTCGCCATCATTAACACCTTTTTTAAAATTCATATCGAGGAGAATGACATCGTAATCCTGCTCGGCCAAATGCTGGTGGATTTGTTCAGGGTTTTGTTCGATCCGAACCTGCGAAAACTCTTGTTTAAGAAACATCCGGGCGCTCTCCAACACATCCAGGTCGTCATCAACAATTAGTATTTTAGCAGTGATCATGAGATAAATCTACCTTTTATTGTATCAAATGCAAACACGTTGGTGTATCGTAAGTGATACAGTTAAGGTCTGTTCACATCCCGTTAATGTGACTTTTATATCTGATAATCAATATATTATAATTATGGTACGGACTTTGGCTAGTCAGTTGTCATGATTCGAAATTACTTCACCATCGCCATTCGGAATTTCCTCAGGAATAAAAATTACACCCTCGTTAATATCCTGGGCCTGTCAATAGGGATTACTTCCTGCATCATCATTTTCCTGCTTATTACTTATGACCTTCGTTTTGATAAGTTCCATTCCAACTACAAACGGATTTACCGTGTAGTACGGGAAGTGAAAAGTGCTTCCGGTATTCAAAATAGTGCAGTCACGCCTTACCCTTTTGCCCGCGCTTTTCGTGAGGATTTTTCAGACATTCCTTTGGTAACGCAATTTCATTTTAAAAGCGATGGATTTGTAAGTCTGGGAGTGGAAAAGCAGGAAGTGGAAGAGATCTTGTTTGCCGATTCGATGTTTTTTGATGTCTTTGATTTTGGAGTGATAAGCGGTAACCCATCGAAAGATCTTGGTGAGCCTAATAAGGCCTTTCTAACGGAGTCGTTAGCTGCCAAACTAAGGTTAGCCACCGGCGATAAAATCAGGTTGGACAACAAACTCGAGCTCGACGTAGTAGGAATTGTTAAAGACCCGCCTCGAAATTCTCACATCCGCTACACGATGGTGATATCTATGCCTTCGTTTACGAAAGAGTTTTTTGGATGGCCTGTCGATCATTGGGGACTAATCTCGGCTGGCTTTAGCTATCTTGTGCTGCCCGAAAATGTTTCTGAGCAACAAATCACTAATCGTTTTAAAGACTTTGTGAAAAAGTACTATGAGCCGGAAGAAGCTCAACAAAATACCTATCAGCTTCAGTCCCTCAAGGAAATTCACTTTGATACCCGGTATTCAGAAACTCCCGGACATGTTCCAAATGTGAAACTTTCCGATCTGTTTGTCCTTGGCGTTTTAGGTCTCTTTATTTTGATCATCGCTTGCATAAATTTTATCAACCTCGCCACTGCACTTGCCGTAAAGAAATCAAAAGAAATCGGTATCCGAAAAACGCTGGGCGCCAGGCGCATTCAATTAACCACCTATTTCTTAACTGAGACTTTAATACTAACACTTTTCTCCATTGTCATTTCACTGGGGCTGGTAGAATGGACACTGCCATGGTTAAGAGGTTTTGTTGAAAAAGAACTGTACGTAAATCTTTACACTGACCCTTCACTGATCATATTTCTTATTCTGCTCACATTCGCAGCCACATTATTCTCCGGCTTTTATCCTGCCATCATCTTGTCAGGTTTTGATCCCGTTGCCGTGTTGAAAAATAAAATTACAGCACAGGGAAGTTCCAGCTCTTCCGTACGAAGGATGTTGATCATCTTTCAATTTATTATTGCCCAGGTGATGATTATAGGCACATTGGTTGTAACAGACCAGATGAAATATTTTAATTCAAAACCATTGGGTTTTAATCAGCAAGCTATTGTGAACGTTTCCTTACCCAAGAATGACAAAGCTATTCTGGATAATTTCCGCACTCGTCTGGAATCTAATTCAAGTATAAGACATGTGTCATTTGCTGTTGGCGCTCCCACTGCAAGCACCAATATTGGCACGGGATTTAATCTCGCTGACAAGGGACTTACGGAAAATTTTGGTGTTGATATCAAGACGGTCGATTATTACTACAAGGACACCTATGACCTTAAACTTAAAGCTGGCCGGTGGTTTTACGAGAGCGAAGCAAAGCGGGCTGCCGATACTACGTTAAAGAATGACGAACGTTATGTGTTTGTTGTAAATGAGGCCGCCGCCCGTAAGCTGGGAGTTAGTGATCCTGAGGAGTTGGTGAACAAGCGTATTTCAGTGGGCCTCGATGATATCTCAGCGCCAGTGATTGGAGTGACAGAGGATTTCCATGCGTCCACTCTTCGCGATGAGATCCATCCGATAGTAATGGTGATTTATCCTTCCCTTTATTTTGACGCAGGAATATCCATCACCACAGCTGATATGCCCGGCACAGTTGACTTCATTCAAAAAAACTGGAACGAGCTTTTTCCGGAATACTACTTTCACTATGAATTCCTCGATCAACACATTGCTGATCTCTATCGCAATGAAGCCCGACAATTAGTGCTGTTCAGAATCTTTTCAGGTATATCCATTTTCATTGGCTGTCTTGGCTTGCTTGGATTAGTGTCCTTTATGGCTAATCAGAAATTGAAGGAGGTCGGTGTCCGGAAAGTATTTGGCGCTTCAGTGTCCAGCATTTTGTTTTTATTTTCCAAAGAGTTTATACGTCTTGTGGTCATCGCCTTTCTTCTTGCTGCACCGCTTTCCTGGTTTATTATGAATAAGTGGTTGGAGAATTTTGCCTATCACATTGATATTCCATGGTCAGTGTTTGCCATTGGCCTGGGTGTTACGATTGTTATTGCTTTGCTGACAGTAAGCTACCGGTCACTTCGCGCCGGACTGGCGAATCCTGTTGACTCATTAAGAAGTGAATAGAATATCATGATCAGAAATTACATTACCATAGCCTATCGGAACATTAAGCGCAATGTTAATTACACGATAATCAATGTAGCTGGATTGGCGCTGGGCATTACGTGTAGCATAGTATTGTTCTTGCTGATCGCATTTCTCACGAGTTTTGATAACTATCATGCAAAGAGTGATCGGATCTATAGGATTGTCACGTCATCTGACAATAACGGCCGGCAGGATAATACCGGTGGAGTTCCATCGCCATTGCCTGAAGCTGTTAGAAATGATTTCACGGGCGTTGAGTCGGTACTTTTTATTTCAGGAAAACATAGCGGACTGGTTTCTGTTGAGGACAATGGGAAAAGAAAAATGTTTGAAGAAGGTGAGGGTATGGCCTATACCGATTCAATGTTCTTTTATTTTTTCAATCGAAAACTTTTGTCGGGACACTTCTCACTGGACAAACCGAATGAAGCGGTGATATCAACAAAGTGGGCAAAACGATATTTTAACGATGAGGACCCGATCGGCAAAAGTATTACACTGGATAACGATCAACAATTCATTGTTACCGGTGTTATGGCGGATTATCCGGCCAATACCAATTTCCCTTTTGATTTGCTGATGTCTTTCGAGACAATTAAGAAATCTAAACTCGATGAGGGATGGGGGAGTGTGTGGAGTGACGATCAGTGTTATTTAATGCTTTCCCCAGGCACCAAACCGGAGAGTATCAACGATCAAATGCCGGCATTCGTCAAAAAATATAATGGCGAGGAGAACTCTAGGACAATGAAACGGTGGCTTCAACCGCTTAAAGATATTCATCATGACACCCGATTTTCAAATTACAGTCAGCATACTATTGGAAAGGAATCTATTTATGCGATGGGTGTAGTTGCTATCTTTTTGCTCATAACAGCCTGCATCAATTTTATTAACCTTACAACCGCGGTAGCTGTTCGAAGGTCAAAGGAAGTGGGTATTCGCAAAGTCCTGGGCAGCCAGCAATGGCAACTTCTCCTTCAATACCTGAGCGAGACAAGTTTAATAACGCTCATGGCGCTGATTATTTCTGTTGGGCTTGCAGAACTGGCGTTGATCAATCTCAACGTCTTCCTGGAAATGGATCTTCATATCGATCTTCATGAAACAAGTTTATGGCTGTTCATGCTGTCGGTATGGATCGGCGTTAGTTTGATCTCCGGTTTGTACCCGGCGTTCCTGTTGACAGGATTCAATCCCGTGCAGGCGTTAAAGAATAAGCTCTCTAACCGTGGTTCAGGCGGCTTCTTCCTTCGAAGAGGTCTTGTGGTTTTCCAGTTTATCATTTCTCAATTTCTCATCGTGGGTACCGTGATTTTGCTTAAGCAGATGGATTACTTCAATTCAAAGGACCTTGGTTTTGCCAAGGAAGCGATTATAACAGTGCCTCTTCAGGAACTGAATAAGACTGATAAAAAATTCAGATTAAAAGAGCAGTTAAACAATTTGCCAGGTGTCGACCAAGTCAGCCTATGCAGCACACCACCATCGAGCGGATCAATTTCTATTACGGATTTTGAAGTGGACGGCGTAGCAGGTAATCATAACACGCAAATAAAATTGACTGATCAGGCCTACCTTGATTTATTTGAATTGAAACTGGTAGCGGGCAGATCTTTTGATCCGGTTGATACGACAAATGGATGGATTGTCAATGAACGCCTGTCCAAATTGCTGGAAGTAACCCCGGAGGAGCTAATTGGAAGAAATCTTACCATGTGGGATCGTACATTGCCCGTTATCGGTGTGGTCAGCGATTTCCATACAACATCGTTGGCCAGGGAAATAGAACCTACAACGTTGTTCAAAGACCCGGAAGGTTATCGCACTATTGCCATTAAACTTAAAGAAGGGCAAGTAAACCAAACAATCAAGTCGATTGAATCTTTATGGTCTGCTCAATATCCAGACTTCCTTTTTAGCTACACTTTCCTGGATGAGGACATTGCTCAATTTTATGATGGAGCCCGCAAGATGTCTGTACTTTTGGCCGTATTCGCCAGCATGGCTATTGTAATTGGGTGTCTTGGACTTTACGGTTTGATTTCCTTCATGGCTGCGCAAAAAGAAAAGGAAATCGGAATACGAAAAGTACTGGGAGCGTCGGTCAGCCAGATTATGCTGATCTTTTCAAGAGAGTTTACTGTGCTCATCACTATTGCATTTGTGTTTGCCGGTCCGCTCGCAGGCCTGGTGATGAATAAATGGCTGGAGAATTTTGCTTACCGTACTCCGCTTGGCTGGACCATCTTCCTGACGGGGATACTGACAACGCTAGTCCTTGCTTTCGTAACGGTTGGCTACCGGTCAATACGGGCAGCAACGTCTAATCCTGTTCATGCATTGAGAAATGAGTAAACTTAGATTGGACTTCTTTGTGTCCCTGGCTTGAAGTGAGTCATTCATTAGAAAACAGAATCCTATGAAACTGAATTTTGCACTTCTCATTTTCTCGTTAATATCCTTTGTCGCGGATTCAGGAGCACAGGGTATTGGCCAGACCACTATCACTTTTGTTGATGAATTCCGCAGCAGGAAACTTGTCACTGAGCTTTGGTATCCTACAAGCGATCAACCTGCTCCAACAGAATCAGAAGCGAGACGCGACGTTTTCAAACCTTACCATGCAATTCGGGATGCAAAGCCAACAGAAAAAAAATTTCCTCTGATACTCCTTTCTCACGGAACAGGTGGAGGACGACTTACATTGTCCTGGTTAGCAACTGCGTTGGCGAAGGAAGGTTTTATTGTTGCTGCGGTGGATCACTGGGGAAATACGTTTGATAATCCGATACCTGAATATTTTATAAAATTTTGGGAACGACCACAGGATCTGAGCTTCATTCTCACAAATCTCCTGAAGGATTCAAACTGGTCGGCATTTATTGATGAGCAAAGGGTAGGAGCCGTTGGCTTTTCATTGGGAGGATATACAGTGATATCATCAGCCGGCGGAAAGATGGATTGTCGTTTACTTACAACGTTCACCGAAACGGAGGAAGGCAAAAAGGAAGCGAACATTCCGGAGATGCCCGGACTGCTTGAACGTTTCAAAGTATCAGATTTCAGCAAAGACTATGACGTTGTAAAGGAGAAACTTCATGACTCAAGACTTAAATGTATTGTGGCTATCTGTCCTGCCATTGGCCAGGGCTTTGATAAAAATGGATTATCAGGAATTAAGATTCCTGTTTTAATTGTTGGTGCTCAGATGGATTCTATCGCCCCCGTCAAAACAAATGCATCTTATTATGCTCAATACGTTTCTGGCGCCAGGTTAGAACTGTTGAATGCTGGTCACTATACATTCTTAAATGAATGTACTGATTTTGGAAGACAAGTTGCGTCCGTCATTTGCAGCGATGGCGAATCAATCGACCGGCACGTGATTCATGATAAAGCACTTCAGTTGGTGATACCTTTTTTGAAATATCAGTTGAAGTAAAAGGTGCTGGCGGAGAAGAAAGGAATAACTCATAAAAATTTATAGTAATGCTCAGAAGTTTTTTTACCATAACGCTAAGGAATATCCTTCGGGACAAGTATTTCTCCCTTATCAACGTTGTTGGATTGGCCATCGGACTTGCTTCGTGTCTGCTCATCTTTTCCTATGTGAAACAGCAATTGAGCTATGATCAGGATCATCCCGATGTTGACCGGACCTACCGTGTCAACCAAACGGCCATCTGGAATCCACAAGGAGGGAAGATGGGATCAACCAGCCTACCATTAGCGCAGACACTTATAAATGATTACCCCGAAATTGAGGATGCCTTGCGAATCAACATGCTCTACGGACAAATCATGCGTTACGATGATGGAAAAGAAATCAGGGCCTTCTACGAGGATCAAATTATCGGCGCCGATTCCAATTTCTTTTCTTTTTTCTCTTTCCCCCTCAGGGAAGGCGATCCGAAAAAGGCGCTGAAGAACGTGAATTCCGTCGTGTTATCGCCGGAAGCGGCCAGGAAGTTTTTTGGCGACAAATCTCCCCTCGGAAGAACGCTCTTGTTAGGGGATGACCGAATCCCTGTTGAAGTGACTGGCGTAACGGATGATCAGCCGGAAAATATTCACTTTCACTTTGACTACCTGATATCCATTAACACTAATCCCCTTATCAAGGAATTTGAATGGAGTTGGATCTGGACGCAAGTGGTGACTTATATAAAGCTTAAACCAGGGCAGGATCCGACCACCCTTGAAGAGAAATTCAAATCGTTGGCATCCCGTCATGTTGCGCCAACCTTCGCGAGATTTGATATTAACTACGAGGACTTTATTCGAGAAAAGGATGGTTGGAATTTTTATCTGCAGCCTGTACAAAGAATACATTTGTATTCGCAAGAAGAAGGCAACCGCTTAGGTCCGGTAAGTGATATAAAATATGTTTATATTTTTAGCGCTGTGGGTTTATTTGTCGTACTGCTTGCGATAATTAATTTCATCAATCTCACAACGGCCCGTGCCGCAAACAGGGCAAAGGAAGTTGGTGTAAAGAAAGTCCTGGGTGCGCGCCGCCAGTCAATGGTACTTCAATTTCAGTTTGAGAGTATTACACTCGCATTTTGTGCGATGATTATTGGTCTCGGGTTGATGGAGTTACTGAGAATCGGAATTAGTTCGCTGTTGGGGGTTCAGATACCCTTTCTTTCCGTGTGGCAAAATGATCTATTCTGGCTGCTTCCGCTCATGACGCTGGCGGTGGGTATCATTGCCGGCGCCTATCCATCATTCTACCTCACTGCACTTCAACCTGCGGCTGTGCTGAAAGGAAAATTGTTCAAAGGATTTAAGCGATCCGGGCTGCGGAATACATTGACGGTTGTACAATTTGTTGTGTCCATTGGGTTTATAGCCTCGACAATTATCGTTTATCAGCAGCTCAATTATTTTAAAAACAGTGATCTGGGCTTTGACCAGGAGAATGTATTGGTGATCAATCATGCCGAAAAACTGGGGACTCATCTTGAGGCATTCCGCAATCAGGTGGCCGGTGTAGCAGGTGTAAAGGTGGCTTCTGTCGCCATGGACGTTCCGGGCCGCGGAGGACTGGAAGATATTTTCACAAAGGAGGGAAGTGATGAGAAATTTCCCGTCAGCATGATGCAGATGGATGAATATTTTATGGATGCCCTCAGCATGAGCCTGGTAGCCGGGGAAGGTTATAAAAAAGATGTCGCCTCCGATTTAGACAAGGTGCTTATCAACGAAACCACTGCCAGGTTATTTGGATGGACTCCTGAAGAAGCCATTGGCAAGAAAATCATTTATATGGGTGACGAGATGGGGGCGAAGGAAGTGAAAGGCGTTTTGCGCGATTTCCATTTTGAGTCTTTGAAGAGTAACATCGCCCCGGTGGTGTTTTATCATGTAAATACACCAACGTGGAATAACAATCGTGTAATGGCCCTCAAAATATCAACGACATCTGTCAACAGACTTTTGATTAACCTTAAAGCCGCGTGGTCTGAGATTGTTCATGACGCCCCTTTCGAATATTCATTTCTTAAAGAAGAATGGATCAATAAGTATGACGAAGAGGAACGCCTTGGTGGATTGTTTACCCTCTTCACCTGTTTATCGATTACGATTGCCATGATCGGAATGATTGGCTTAGTGACCTATTCTGCGGAACAGCGAAAGAAAGAAATTGGTGTACGCAAAGTGCTCGGTGCTACAGTGGGGCAGATGGTGGTCTTGTTGAATGGAAATTTCACCAGGCTGATTGTTATTTCCTTAGTACTGGCAGTACCTGTTTCATGGTACGCAATGTACAAATGGCTGGAACAATTCCCTTACAAAATTAGCATCAACGCCACAGTCTATGTCACAGCAGGAATTGTGATTTTACTGATTACGTGGTTAACGGTGAGCTATCAATCGATCAAAGCTGCGCTGACCAATCCTTCGGAGGTGCTGAAGGAAGAGTGAAACGGAATAAGCGGTCTTAACTTACAAGTTTCATCCTTCCATTCGTCCAATCGAACAGGACACTTACCCTGTGTGTGCCATTTGATTCGCGGTGGGAGGAATCGATCTTTTCGGTGGTGGATTCATCTCCCCGGGTTGACCCCTTCTTGCCCTTGTTTATAAGTTTTTTGTTGCTTTTCATAGAATTTTCAATTTGAGAGAATTGAAGCTACACTTTTCCTTATGATCCCATCATGATGACCGTTGGGCCAATACAAGATTATTGTCATAAAGTCATTCGGACTATTTGTTTGGCGGTGATATTCCGTCGATCAGGCCCAATGATGGAGGAGCCGTGGGCGTTGTCAGTTATTCAGACCGCTTTTAAAAACGTCAACAAGGGAGGGTTAGAGTTATGTTTACCCGGGGCAGAATCGATAGGAATAGTTCCACAGTGAGAAGCCATAATGCTGGCAGATATTTTCCTGAAACGTCAAAGGATTTTCGCGCATAGAGTTGATCTTTCGTTATGTAAGAAGTCAAATAAATTATATTTTGTGTTCAACTTTGACCCTTACCGTTATGTATACCGTTTTTGATGAGAAGGAGGAAAGATATGTAAAAGTGGAGGAGCCGGATCCATCGCTCACTTACACCTACACGGATTATTTGCGCTGGCGATTTGAAGAGCGATTGGAGTTGTTGCGGGGAAAAATCTTTCAAATGTCTGGGCCAAACACGAGGCACCAGGTTATCTGCGGGAGACTTTTCGCCTGGTTGCATCACTATCTTGAAAGACAAAAGTGCCATGTTTTTTCGGCGCCATTTGATGTCCGTCTCCCGGCTAAAGGGCGCCTTCAGGACGATGAGATCATGACCGTTGTACAGCCCGACATCTGCGTGATATGCGATGAGACCAGGTTGGACGATCGTGGGTGTTGTGGTGCGCCGGATTTAGTTGTTGAGATACTCTCGCCAGGAAATTCTAAAAAGGAGGTAAGGCTAAAGTATGAGGTGTACGAAGAGGCCGGTGTTGGCGAATACTGGATAATCAATCCATCTGAAGAAAATGTTGTTGTTCATGCGCTCAGCACATCTGGAAAGTTTGAAGGTCTGAGGATGTACGCGGGAGGTGATACGATCAGGAGTATTGCAGTACCTGGCTTTGAGTTGGAATTGGACAGGTTATTTGAAAAATAATCGGGTAATCCTGTGCCGTTATTGTGTTAACGGTGGTGTTGTTTGGTTTGATTGTTATAGTATTATCGAGTAATAAACATTTCAAAATTAACATGAACCGTGTACGAACTCTTTTAGCGATCCTTTGCATTTCGGCCTGCACTTCGCCTGCACCAAAAGACTTTTATTCTTCATCGCTCTTTCACGAAGTCCAGATCAAGGCAGTGTTTCCGGATTCAAAAACTTTTGCGGATTGCACTCCAAGAAAACCCATTGCTGAGATCATAAGATTATTCGACGAACAAAAGAACGCTCCTGATTTTGATATCAGTCAGTTTGTCCATGCGAATTTTGAACTTCCTGTCAGTCCGACGTCCAATTTTAAAACCGATTTAACGAGTTCGATGGAAGAGCACATCACCAGATTGTGGCCTGTGCTGACACGCAAGCCAGATGATTACCGCGAGGGCTCCTCCCTGATTCCTTTGCCAAATCCGTACATTGTTCCCGGCGGCCGGTTTTCTGAAGTGTATTATTGGGATAGTTATTTCACGATGCTCGGCCTGCAGGCTCAGGGGCGATATGATATGATCCGGAATATGGTGAATAATTTTGCTTTCCTTATTGACTCCATTGGCTTCATTCCAAATGGAAATCGCAATTACTATTTGGGAAGATCACAGCCTCCCTATTTCTCGCTGATGGTAAAGGAGCTCGCATCAGGCGACTCAATGGCTGTGGCCACTTATCTCGGTGCTATGGTCAAGGAATATGAATTTTGGATGAGTGGGGTAAAAGACTTAAACATGCCTGGTGATGTCAGTGATCATGTGGTCATGGTGGAAGAAGGGGTCGTGCTGAACCGCTATTGGGATCGCATACCGAGGCCCCGTCCTGAAGCGTACAAGGAAGATTACAACCTTGCTCAGAAATTGGGGAGAAACCAGGAAGAAATTTACCGGGATCTTCGCGCTGCGGCTGAATCAGGAATAGATTTTAGTTCTCGTTGGTTTGATGAAGGTAAGGGAATTGAAACCATTCATACCACGCAGTTTGTTCCAGTGGATCTGAATAGTCTGCTCTATCACCTGGAGAAAATGATCAGCCAGGGGTATCGTCTGAAAGGGGATGAAGATCTTGCTTCTTCATTTGAGCAAAAAGCAGAAATGAGAAAAGAGGCGATCATCAAGTATTGCTGGGATAGTGCGGCCGGGTACTTCTTTGATTACAATTATGTAACGAGAGAAAAATCTAAGGTTAAAACACTGGCGGCGACTTATCCTTTGTTTGTTGAAATTGTCGACCAGGAAACTGCCGAACGTGTTGGGCGCGTCTTAGAAAATGAATTTCTTAAACCGGGTGGTTTGGTTACAACACTTAACGATACAGGCGAGCAATGGGATGCGCCCAACGGATGGGCCCCCTTGCAATGGATGGGATACAAGGGATTAAAGAATTATAAACTGAATCCGGTTGCCGGCGAAATAAAGAATCGATGGTTGAAATTAAACGCACGCGTCTTCAAATCCACGGGCAGCATGATGGAGAAGTACAACGTCATGGATACGACATTGCTGGCCGGAGGAGGTGAATACCCCAACCAGGACGGCTTCGGCTGGACGAATGGAGTGGCGCTTGCGTTGATGAGTGAATGAAATCACGATGTTACAACCTCTTCCCTCAACGACCTTCTCAATATCTTCCCGACATTGGTTTTTGGCAAATCAGTTTTGAACTCGATGAATTTGGGCTGTTTGTATTGCGTAAGGTTTTCTTTGCAGAAGATTTGCAGTTCTTCTTCTGTCAGGGAAGAGTCCCTTTTCACGACATAAACTTTCACCACTTCTCCACAGCGATCATCATTGACGCCGATGGCTGCGACTTCCAGCACTTTTGGGTGTGAAGCAATGACACCTTCAACTTCATTGGGGAAAACTTTGAACCCCGAAACAATGATCATATCTTTTTTGCGATCAACAATTTTGATGTAACCATCTTCCTCCATCACAGCGATGTCGCCAGTTTTGAACCAACCTCCTTCATGAAATACATTTGAATTGTCTTTTTGCCAGTAACCGCTGAATACCTGCGGTCCGCGGGCACAAAGCTCCCCGGATGTGCCGTGAGGTAATTCGTTTCCATCATCATCCATGATTCGTATATCCGTTCCTGGAATGGGGATTCCAATGTATCCCATACGTTCCCTGCCGGCAATTTGAAAGGTGAGTACAGGGGATGTCTCACTTAATCCATAGCCTTCCGCTACCGTGGTGCCGGTTTTTTCTTTCCATCTTTTGAACACTGTTTCCTGCAACGCCATTCCACCAGCAGTAAATCCCTTGACCACGGATAAATTTATTTCGTGGAAGGAGGGATGGTTTAGCAGTGCATTAAAAAGGGTGTTCACGCCAATCATGGTGTGAAAAGGTTTCTTCAATGCTTTGATAAATGCGTTCAGATCTTTTGGATTGGTGATCATCCGGCAGGTCATGCCCTGGTTCAAATAAATGAACGTGGCGGTAAGGGCATAAATGTGGTACAAGGGCAGGGGAATAACTGCTACATCACCTTCCTGCATCTTTCCCCTGGAAGAATTTTCAAGTAATAGCTTTGTCTGGTATACATTTGACAAGATGTTTTCATGAGACAATTGGGCTCCCTTGGAGATTCCGGTTGTGCCACCGGTGTATTGGAGGAACGCCAGATCCTGCCGCAGGATTTTGGGCCGCACCAGGGCAGCTTTCTTTCCCTTTGCTACTGCATCAGCAAACGTGACGTATCCGCGAATTGAAAAGGGCGGAACAAGCTTTTTCACCCGCTTGACAACAAAATTGACGAGCAGTTTTTTTGCGCCGCCCAGAAGGTCACCAAGCTCCGTGACGATTACCGTTTTGATGGAAGTTTTATCAATGATTTTTTCAAGATTATGAGCAAAGTTGGCGAGAATCAAAACAGCTGTGGCGCCGCTGTCCTTGAACTGATATTCCATTTCCCGGGAGGTATATAACGGATTTGTATTGACAAGTATCAGGCCCGCCTTCAATGCGGCGAGTATAGCCACCGGAAATTGCAGCGTATTGGGAAGCTGAATGGCAAATCGGTCACCGGGTTTCAATCCACATTCGTTTTGAAGAAATGCTGCGAAGCAATTTGATAAGGTATCCAGTTCCAGGAAGGTTAATTTCTTTCCCATATTCTCCACCGCAGTAAGATGAGCGAACTGCCTGACATTCTCGTCCCATAATTCTGGTAAAGAATTTTGTTCAAATGCGGGTGCTTCGGTTGGCAAATAGTCAGGGTAAAGACTTAGCCATGGCGTCGATGAAGTCATATAGGTTCGGTTGAGTTCTAATGTAATAAAATTATCGGCGTAAAGCGAAACGATGCTCGGGATGCTGGAAGTTTACTTGCGACATTTTTATCCATATCCTTTTTATATTAACTTTATTAGTTATCCCGCGACGATATGGCAAGAATTTTACTTTTACTTGTTCTTTTAGCAAGCCTGGCCTCTTCTTCGAACGGGCAAACGTTTAGCTCTTCCAATCTTCCCATTATTGTGATTGATACTGATAATCAGCCGATTCTTGATGACCCTAAAATTATGGCTTCGATGGGGATCATCGACAATGGCGCCGGCGAAAGGAACAATCTTGCGGATCCATTTAATAACTACGACGGGAAAATGGGAATTGAAATAAGGGGGTCGTCGTCGCAGATGTTTCCAAAAAAGCAGTATGGTATCGAATTGTGGGATGATGCCAGTAACGGAATAGATGCCTCGCTTCTTGGACTGCCTGAAGAAGAAGATTGGGTGCTGTTCGCTCCGTATAACGACAAGAGCCTGATGCGCGATGTGATGGCTTATAAGCTCGGGAGAGATATGGGACATTATGCCCCGCGAACAAAGTATTGTGAAGTTGTCTTGAACGACCAATACAATGGACTCTATGTCTTGATTGAAAAAATCAAGCGTGATAAAAACCGCGTTGATATCAACAAGCTTGATCCTGATGAGATCAGTGGAAATAGCCTTACCGGTGGATACATACTCAAACTTGATAAGACGACAGGCGA
>DASUGQ010000022.1:0-11180 GCA_036273935.1 Cyclobacteriaceae bacterium
CCTTGACGTTTATAAGATCGAATTAGTATCCGGACGAAATGTGCGGGAGGGCGACAACATTGACGAAGTGCTGATCAACGAATCCTATGCAAAAGAGCTTGGCTTTCTTCAACCCACTGACCCGCTGGGCAAAGAGCTCACATTCGGCAACAGACGGAAAGTAACCATCGTAGGCGTTATGCGCGACTTCCACGAAGGCTCGTTTCATCAGCCGATCGGTCCCCTGGTTTTTCAGTCCCGCACAGACGGCAGGTTCTTTCATGTAGCCCTTCATTCTCCGCAAGAAGCCGGCGGACAATGGCAGGAAGCAATCAGAAAAATTCAACAGACTGTGACGGAAGTATACCCGGACATGGATTTCAAATACAGTTTCTTTGATGACACCCTCCTGCAACTTTATACACGCGAAAGAAACATTTCCCGCCTGCTCAACTGGGCGACCGGTCTTTCCATTCTCATCAGTTGCCTTGGCTTGCTGGGGTTGGTGATGTACACCGCGGCCACCCGTACCAAAGAAATAGGCATACGGAAAATACTGGGTGCCTCCGTGGGTGCGATCGTGTCCCTGCTCTCTGTTCAGTTTATCCGGCTGGTGATGATTGCTTTTATCCTTGCTGCTCCCCTTGCCTGGTGGGCCGTGGATCAATGGCTCCATGGCTTTGCCTACCGCACATCGATGAGTTGGTGGGTATTTGCTGCATCAGGGTTGATGTTGATCATTGCTGCATTGATTACACTCGCGATTCAAACGGTGAAGACAGCGCGGGCAAATCCGGTGGAGAGTTTGAGGGTGGAGTGAAATTCGTTAACGGAAACTCCAGGTTGCTGGCTTTTAGGGACTAGGCTATTAACCTACCTCCTAACTGAATTCCACGTTTGAATTGCCCATCCTTTGTATTCTTCCGTCGGGTAGCAAATTGTTGAAAGCAGGAATCTGTTGTCTTTCACTTTTACGCCCTGTAACGTCCAGTACTCAGACTCAAGTTCTTTATCGATGGTATAGTAGATGATAGCCTTACCCGCAATATCCGTTCCACTGTATATCGTCTCGGCCCCTGCGTTTTCGGTGTTATCAAAAAACGTTTCTGCAAACTCGGCATCTGTTTTTTCCATATCTGAAATCGTATATGCCAGCGACCGAACAGTGTGTATATGATCATAGTGAACCAACGTACTTTCATCGGTTGCCTCATACATTCTTCCAGGTAGATCGATAAGCCAATTTCCGGCGAGATCAAATGTCATAAGATGCTTGCGATATCCATATTCAGTCTTGGGAATGTCTGTATCAGTTTCCGCAAGTAGGCTCTTTACGGTTGCCCAATCTTCTTCCGGCAACTCTATGAATGGATCTATTTTCCTTGCTTGCTCAAAGCACTTATCGATCATCGACATGATTTTTTTTTCTTTATCATCGATTGCGATATGCCAGGGACATTCAACGTTCAATAAAGCAATTCCCGTTTGCTTGTAAAATTTCGCATCCATTCCTTTGTTCCACCAGACGAAGAATTCCTCTCCTGCCCAACGAATGTCTTCAGGCTCCAGACTTCCTACTTTGTTAAACCATTCTTTTGACCAAATTCCCACGGGCGATAAAGCGAAATAGTCAAGTCTCAATCTTGGTATACCTGCTGGCAATGAAACCATGATCTGTTTACTGCCATCCTCATCGTACGTGCGGCAAAGCGCTCTCAGCCAACCTAGCATCTCTAGCTGGAGTTGTTCGTAGTTTCTGTGCTGGTAGTATCCCGTTTCATCCTGGTAGAATTCTTCACCTTCTTCCAAATCCCACTGCCATTGAATTTTTAAATCCTCCCCTAACTTTTCAATTAACTCCACGAGATAAGCATGATACCCCGGACCGACACTATTGGTCTTGGCAGAACAAATAATAGCATTCTCCGACCTGGTAAAATACACTGGCTCTTCACATGGGTGAAGGGTGGCGTACAACGTGTTCTCATCCTCACTAAACGAAAGGAAATCTTTGAACAAGCCGAAAGAATAGGAAGTGATATATTTTTGAATAACTGAAAATTCAAATGGCTGTTTCTTAAGCGAAAAAAGAGGTTTACTTACCTCTCCCTTTATATAGATGCCTAGTCCCATTTAAATACATTTGCAGAAGATGCAAGATAAAGATTTAGAAAAAAAATCTTGATAACCCATTTCCCATGCTCAACCTTAGAGCTGCATCGCTAAGATTAAGTTTTCAAAGAAGCAGAAGCAACTTTCACAGATGTTATTGGTGGCATCGAGCTTGTTAGGAGAGATTTCGATAGGTCTACTACTATGATCTGTCTTTGCGTTTCAGGTACTTATCGATAAGGGCATTTACATTAATCCCCATACCAGCAATATTTGGCTTGAGTTCGATGATTTTATTTGCCTCCGACACTAAAGTTTCTTTGTCATTGAATTTTTCCTTAATAGAAATGACGTGATCTCTAATTTCTTCGATGACAGTAAGCATTTGGTTATTTGAACTGTCAACTAGATTAAGGTTGCCAGTTATGTTAAAACTGACATTCATGCTTATAACGTTTCCGTTTTGTTTCCCTATATAATAAGGCTCAAATCCGTCGAAGCCCAAGTGACCTAAGAAATCATTACTTATTACTCCCTCAAAAGATTCCTGCGGAGCGACGTCCAAGAATATCGTTATAGGATAGTCCAAAATATCTTCGCCTGCAAGATCGTCACCAATGCTCACGTATTCGCCAAAATATCCGCTATCAGTTAGGCCTAGATTCGGTGATACACCGAATTCCGCAGTATCATCTAAAACAAATTCTTTACATCTAAATATGACGCGACTTTCACATCCAAAGTTAAGCGACCTCATGCAACGTGTTGGTTCTAAATCTGCGGTACCATACAAGATGAAGTCGTCAATGTCACTTGGTATGAGGTAATCGCTAATGATAGCGGGGTCGATATTTATATATTCGAGATCGAACGAATCGCCGTTCTGCAGTAAATCAAATTCTGCTACGCTAATTAAGGTAAAATCGTTAATATCATCATTTAGGAACTCAGTAGCTAAATCGGTACTTCTGAGTGTGATCGACGAAAGCCATTCCATAATATTGTTGGTTGTTAATTGTATATCAAAAGTCAGAAAAGTGATCAAATTTAAGCATTTTTTTTTCTGGACTACTTACGAATGTGAAGTAAAGATTTGCCAGCTCAACTGAACAGATTTCAGCGAGCCACTCGAGAGGTTTTGTGGGAATGGTTATTAGCGGGCAAATGATGGCAAATGACTGAATGGTTTCGACGGTTGGTTGACAATTTCCATAGTGTTCATTTCCGGCCGTCCTCTTCGCCTAAACGGACGATCCTACTCCTAAAAAGTTGCAAAATTTTAGATTTGTCTTTTGGTCTCAAATTTGATCTACAAAAGTTGAAGTAATAATTGATGAGTACACGCATTTACCTTGGGGAACTGGAAGAACTGACGTTGTTGATGGTGGCCCTGCTGAACAAGGAAGCCTACGGGGTTTCTATCATGGAAGAACTGAAGAAGCAGGCCGGTCGTGAGATCAGCCTCAGCGCGGTGCATGCCGTGCTCCACGGCAGATAGTAAGATGAAAAATCTCTTGCAGGTAGTTGCATTCACCCTATACTCACGGCATCATTTGGAGGAAACTTAAGGCCAAAAAATAGTGTATCTTTGAAGTATCCTAAGATCACTAAATGAAATCAAAAGCCTTCGAAAACGAGTTTCTTAAAAATCTTGAAAAGCTCACGCAGGAGCAGCAAGAAAAAGCGCTTGCTTATATCAAATCACTCTTAAAGCGGGATAGCGGCAATGAAAGATTGTTACAGTTTGCCGGCAGCCTGGACCCAACCTCACTTCGTGAAATGAGTGAAGCCATCGAAGAAGGCTGCGAAAATATTGATAAAGATGAATGGTAAGAAATACTTATTCGATACCAACTTCGTTATCGGACTTTTCGCAAGTGACACCGTCATACTCGATAGAATAAAATCACATACAGGCATAATTCTAATTCCAAGCATAGTTCTGGGTGAGTTATTTTACGGTGCCGAACAATCCAGTAAGAAGGAATTGAATGTGAAACGAATAGAAGAATTTGCCCAGACCGTTCTAGTTGCTGAATGTGATCTTGATACAGCACGTAAATACGCATTGATAAAAAGTCAATTACCTGCTCTCACCCTCTTGTCATCACAATAATAAATAATCGACAGCCCGTCATACCGCGCCAGGGAGATGTCTATGAAATGCTCACTATACTCGAGCCTGCATGTCGAAGCATTTTGCGAAGGCATGGTATCCCTCGATTGCTCACGATAACAATGCACTGCACTTCCACTGGAATGTTTTGATCGAAGGAACGATTGAGGCATTATTTCGAATTTCAGTTCGCCGGGTTTGTGGTTCTATTGAAGTGCGTAAGAAATATTTGACAGTTCTATTCCAGTGCGCTATCCGGGGGATGCCAAACAGAGCGTGTGTGGTTCTATCGGAAGGACTGCTTTCGGCATGACGAGCTCGAAGTGGACATGACCAACATTGTCAATAATGTCCGCTCCCGGCCAATCGTTGTTTTCAAATGAACACGCTCTCCTCTCCGTTGCCCATCAGAACGTTAGAATTTTGAACTATCCACTTTGGTCTTAAATTTGATCTACAAAAGTTGAAGTAATATTAATGAGTACACGCATTTACCTGGGGGAACTGGAAGAACTGACGTTGTTGATGGTGGCCCTGCTGAACAAGGAAGCCTACGGGGTTTCTATCATGGAAGAACTGAAGAAGCAGGCCGGTCGTGAGATCAGCCTCAGCGCGGTGCATGCCGTGCTCCACAGGCTGGAAGAAAAAGGATTCGTCCGGTCAAAGATGGGCGGCGCCTCGGATGAACGCGGCGGCCGGAGAAAAAGACTGTTCTCCATCACCGCCTATGGCCGCGACGTGCTCATCGAACAACGCGATACGCGCAACCTCATCTGGAACCAGATCGGCAACATCTCCCTGTCATGAAGCACGACGTAAAGCCCCCGCAATGGATCGACTCCATCATTGATGGACTCGCCCCGCTCCACCTCGCGGAAGAAATTCGCGGTGACCTGTATGAACTCTTTCGCTACGACCTTAAGGAGAGCAATGCACGTGTCGCCCGCAGGCGCTATGTGTGGCGCGGCCTCGGCTTCCTCTTCAAGCGATTCTTCTGGAAAAAAAGTCTTTTCTATTCATCAAACTCCATCACCATGCTGGGAAACTATTTTAAAATGGCGAAACGCAGCCTGCTTACACACAAGGGTACTTCCTTTATCAATATCATCGGTCTCGTTACAGGCATCGCTGCAGCGCTCACGTTGATCACTGTCATTCGCTATGAGTTGAGCTTTGATACGTTTCATAGCAACGCTGACCGTATTTATCGCATCGTGCGGGTGAGTGGTGAAGACATGGCGGAGTTCCGGTCGGGTGTCTCCTTTCCTGTACACCGTGCGTTACGTGAAGAGATTGCCGGTTTAAAAGACATCACAGCAGTGGAATATTTTGGCGGCGCTTATGTGGATGTGCTGGATGAGAGGGGCGCCACGGAAAGAAAATTCCGTGAAGAGACGGGATTCGGTGTCGTGGATTCCTTGTTCTTCAAGGTGTTTGACTTCGCTGATACGGATTTCAAATGGATCGCCGGCAATCCTGAAAAAGCCTTTGATGAACCGTCGGATGTGGTACTCACCCGCAGCATGGCAAAAAAATATTTTGGTGATGAAGACCCGATGAACCGAACACTGCGGCTTCAGCAAAAGTATGATTTCAAAGTCTCCGGTGTCATCGAGGACTTTCCTTCGAACACGGATTTTCCTTTTACGGTTTTGTTCTCCTATGAAATGGTGCCCACGCTGGCGGGGGGCAACTACAACGACTGGGGTAGCGTAAACGACAGCCATCACGTTTATCTCCGCCTGCCAGACGGCGTGTCAAAGGAAGAAATGGAACAACAGATCGCCAAGGTACATGCGGCCCATGTGTCGGAGGAGTTACACAAATTCCGGCATTACCTTCTCCAGGAATTACGCGACCTTCACCACGATGCGCGTTTTGGCAACTACAGCAGAAGAACCATCAGTCGCGAGACGATCATGGCGTTGTCCGCCGTGGCCGTCTTTCTTCTTCTGACTGCCTGCATCAACTACATCAACCTTTCGACAGCACAGTCGACGTTGCGTTCGAAGGAGATCGGTTTGCGCAAGGTGATGGGCAGTAACCGGAAGCATGTGATGTTCCAGTTCCTCACGGAGACCTTCGTGCTCGTTTTGCTTTCTTCTCTCCTGGCGATGATGATCGCCGACGTTGCATTACTCACGTTTCAATCCCTGCTGAACATAAAGCTGACGCATCACATTTTCGCCGATCCTTCCTTGTGGATATTCCTGCTGATCATCGTTGTTAGCGTAACCGTACTCGCAGGATTTTATCCGTCGCTGGTCGCATCACGGTTCAACCCCGTGACAGCGTTGAAAAACAGCTTCAACGTGAGTCGCCCGTCAGCCTTCAATCTAAGAAGAGTGCTGGTCGTGACGCAATTCACCATCACCCAGGTACTGGTGGTAGGCACGTTCATCGTGATGAGCCAGATGCACTACTTCAGGAATGTGAACATGGGATTCATCAAAGAAGGGATCATTAGTACCAAAGTTCATACGCGGAGTCTCAGCACACTGGAAGCCCTTCGGAATAGGCTATTGGCTCAGCCTTATGTAGAAAACGTGAGTTACAGCTATACCCTTCCGTCCGGTGTTGATCGGAACCGTTCTTATGTCGATATCGGTTTGCCGGGTGCAAGCGAGATGAAAGACTACATTGTCTACGAGCGCGTGCCCATTGATCCGAAATTCGTGGAACTCTACCAGATCAAACTTCTTTCCGGAAGAAACCTCGAAATGAGTGACTCTGTCGGGAATGTACTGGTCAACGAGGCCTTGCTTAACAATCTTCAGTTGGGTACCCCGGAAGAAGCCGTTGGCAAAGAGTTGAAACGAGGTGACAATGTGCACTATACAATTGCCGGCGTCATTGAAAACTATTATGGCAATTCACTGAAAGAGGGAGCCGACAACGTCATCATGACCATCGAGCGACAGGCCTTTGCTACCCTCAGCGTCAAATTGAATGTGAAGGCCGGTGAATCACTTCAAAGTGCCGTCGAGGGTGTTGGAAAAATCTGGACCGAGACGTTCCCTGAACATTTGTTCAGTTACACGTTCCTGGATGAAAATATTGAAGGATTCTACGCGCAGGAGGAAAAATACGCCAAACTCTTTCAACTGTTTTCGTTTGTCTTTCTGCTCATTGGTTCGCTGGGGTTGTACGGACTCATCACATTTCTCGTCAACCGGAAGAGCAAAGAAGTGGCTGTGCGGAAAGTTTTGGGCGCGACCATCACCAGCATCCTGGTTTTGTTTTCAAAAGACTACATCCGGTTGATCCTGTTATCCTTTGTACTTGCTGTGCCCATCGCCTGGTACGTCACCAACGACTGGCTCAGCAACTTTGCCAATCAAATTGAACTGCAGTGGTGGCTGTTTGTCGTACCCGGATTGATGGTGTTGTTCATCACGATGCTTGTAGTGGGAATGAAGATGTTCAACACGGCACGGATGAATCCGGTGGAGAAGTTGAAGTATGAGTGAGTGCGGAGATCAGATTCCGGAAATATGGCTTAACTTTCATTCAACACCTTTCATTCACCTCACCCCAAACCCCTCTCCAAAATGGAGAGGGGCTTAGTGACCCGTCGAACGAGTTATTCACTTCGAGGATTTTGTCCGCACAGGATCAATGCAATTGGCTCCACTACTCCGCCATCCGCACCACATCCTTCTTCTGGCCGGCCATGTCGAGAATGAGTTTGGATATTTTTCCGTCCGGTTCTTTCACGAAGAGTAATTTCGCATTCACCTCCCGCATTGTAAATTCTTTTTCGGAGATCGGTAGTATTTCAAACCTGGGTTGGTTGGTAGCCTGGGCAAAGATCTTGTCATCCTCACATCCATGTTGAGCGATAGGACGTCATACCGCGCCAGGAAGATGTCTATGAAATACTCACTATGCGCGCGGTACCCCCACGATTACGCATGATCTACGAAGCACTGCACTTCCACTGGAATGCTATGATCGAAGGAATGATGGAGAGTGTTCTTCGAAATCAGTACGCTCAGTTTTGTGGTTCTATTTTAGTGTGCAAGAAATATCGCGTAGTTCTATTTCAGTGTCCTATCCAGGGGGTGCCGAACAGATCGTGTGTGGTTCTATCACAAGACCTGCTATCGGCATGACGAGCCCGAGCTACTCCGCCATCCTCACCACATCCTTCTTCTGTCCGGCCATGTCGAGGATGAGTTTGGATATTTTTCCATCTCCTTCCTTTACAAAAAGTAATTTTGCATTCACCTCGCGCACGATGAATTCGGTTTCGGAAACGGGGAAGATTTCAAACTTCGGCTGGTTGGTAGCCTGTACAAACAACTTGTCACTTTCCGTGCTGATGGTGATGACCATGTTGTTGCCATAATCGTATTTCCCGGAATACAAAACATAGAGCGCCTTGTCAATGGACACAATAACGTCTTCTTTCATTTTGGCTACTCTGAGTTTGTTGCTGTTCTGTTCGAAGTTTCCATATTCAACTTCTCCATTGGCATTTTTTACAAAGGCGATTTTGGCTTCCACCACTTTCCAGAAGTACTCACCTTCTCCCGAAGGAAAAATCGGGAACTTCTGCTGCCCGGTAAGTTGGGCGAAGAGATTATTGTTCTCCGCACTGATGATCATCACGGCGCCATTCCCAAAGTCATAACGCCCGGTATACTGGCTCACATCTTCCGAAACCGATGTGTTCACCACATTCGCTTTTTGTTTCTCCATTTTATCCCACAAGAGAAATTCAGCAATGGTATTGCTATTCAAACTCACCTCCGGCGGGGAAAGGTTCGTCAACAGCACAACGGTCACGTTCTCTTCCCGGTAGCGGGCCAGTTGGGAAACAAAGCCGTGCAATCCACCGTTGTGCTCAACGACATCCTGTCCGCGATACTCGTTAATGCCCAATCCATAGCCATAGCTTGCATTGTCAGGTTTCTTGCCATTGTTTAAGAGTACGGGTGTAAGCCCAGCCTGCAAACTTTTTTCCTGCAGCACTTTTCCATTGAACAGCGCTTCATTCCATTTATACAGATCTTCTACGGTGGAGTAGATCGCCCCTGCCCCGCCGGCCCACGACATATCCCAGTTGGTTGCCAGCTTATACGCACTGTTTTCTTTCGTATATCCTTTTGCTTCGTTTTCCAGCTTCAACTTCGAACTGTGAATTCCTGTGTTCGTCATGCCCAGCGGGTCAAAGAAGGTTTCCTTCAGGTAGTCACCATACGGTTTACCACTGACCTTGCCGATAATATGTCCGAGGAGAAAAAAAGCCGAATTGTTGTATTGCCATTTTTCGCCCGGGTTGAAATCATACGGATCGCTTTTAAAAAAGGCGATGAGCTCTTCTTCCGTTATGGGTGCTGTCACTTTCTGAATGAACTCCGGTTTACTCGTGTAGCTATGAATACCGGAAATATGTGTGAGCAGTTGGTGAATGGTGACTTCATCAGCGCGTGGAAAGTCAGGGAGAAATTTAGAGAGCTTGTCGGTAACGGAAATTTTTCCTTCTTCCTGCAATTTCAAAATAGCCGCCCCGGTAAATTGTTTCGTGATGGAACCGATCCTGAATTTTGTATCGGGTTTGATGAGTTGCTTTTTCTCGATGTCAGCATAACCGAATCCTTTTTTGTAGATCACCTCGCCACCTTTGGAAACAAGGACCGCGATGCCAGAGGCTGCCTTGCCAACCAGGAAATTGTATTGCCCGTCGATGAGAACATCAACCGGGGGGAAAGGTGTTTCCTTCGCTCCCTTTGAAACGAGCAACAGGGCAACTTCTTCACGACCATGCAGGCGTGCATTATTTAAAGCGGTCAATCCGGAAGCATTCTTTTTCTCCAGGGTTGCACCGGCTTCCAGCAACTGGTTGATCTGATCGATGTCACCTTTACCGGAGGCAGTGACGAGTTGATCGGAGAGTGCGTCCTTGCTGAGCACCCTGATCACAAATCCCCAACCCTGCTGCATGTCCTGCACCTTCAGCAAGATCTGGTTACTACCGGGCTGAAGGGTGATGGGTACGAGGTCATCATCTTTATTTACACCTCGTGGTATCCAGTTGTCGTGAATGAGCTTGCCATTGTGCCACAGACGAACTCCGTCATCACTACCAACGCTTAGAAATGTTTTCACTTCTTTATCCGACTTGATCTCCGCGACGGCAAACGCTGCTGCGAAGTCCGCTCCCGAATACTGTTTATCCAGGTCGATGATATCCGTAGATGTTTTGACTAACATCCAGGGGTACAGCTTCCCTTTCACCTCCAGCGGAACAAGGGATTTATTAGCGACAACGCTTATGGGTTGAAGGTCTTCCTTGAAGAAACTGACTTGAGCTTCCGTGGATGGATTCCCCGCAGTCGTATCCATTCGCACCGGTCCTGCAACCAACCACGCGGACATATATTGTTCGCTCGTGGACAACGTATAGGATGCTTCACCGTAACCTTTAATGGGTTTACTGACAGAAGTGTTAGCCTTTGATGGCTTCTTCTCCTGTGCCCATGAAAACATTGGAAGAAGCAATAACGCTAACAAAATCATTGGGAAAGATGATTTGGATGAAAGGGTTTTGTATAACATATAATGGGTGATTGGGTGAAAGGATTTTATTTAGATGAAAAGGTACTAAGCAATTTAACAAATATTGTTCCTTTTTCGATGGCACGTTATCACGAGCAGAGACGGCATGACGTTTTCCATCCAACTATTCCACCGCCCTCACCACACCATTCTTATCGTCGGTCATGCCGGGAATGAGTTTGGATATTTTCGCTCGTGTCATCCCACCAAACCCTGCCATCCTAAAAATTCTAATCATCAAGCCCAAAATCCTCTGATCCAACAAATACTGGCGATAGTGGTTGAATTGCGTTATCTTAGACATCATTACGAGCATCATGGTTACAATAATTTCCAACCGCTAAACGCAAACAGATGACATCACTCAACACATCGATGGGCAGACGGTCGTTTCTGAAGACCTCTGCGA
>DASUGQ010000023.1:0-3229 GCA_036273935.1 Cyclobacteriaceae bacterium
CCTGAATTGCGATCAGGGTGATAGAGCATAGCCTGCCGTTTATAGGCAGCTCTTATTTCTATTCCGGATGCGTTTCGCGCTATCTCTAATATTTCGTAGTAGTCAACCAAACGAGTATTTTCTCATATTAACGTAAAATAAGATAAGAACTTTTCACGGAACTTACATTTTCTTTTTCAAATAAAGTTGTTCGTTCCACACACGATTTATTTTTGTTGATTTCAAATGTTGTGCCTGACGTTTCTGAGCCGACAGTTCTGATTCAAAATAAATCAAAATTGTTTATTGCCGATCAATCTTGTTAATTGTGGTCGATGACGCCTCTACTGACGAAGTACAAAGATGTTCGTTCCCAAACCCGGGATATCTGCCGCCCACTGAAGACGGAAGACTATGTTGTCCAACCCGTCGCCGACGTTAGTCCACCGAAGTGGCATCTTGGTCACACAACGTGGTTCTTTGAAGCGATGATTCTGAAACCTTTTCTTCAGGGATATATTCCGTTTAATCCAGATTTCGACTTTGTCTTCAATAGTTATTATGAAAGCCTTGGTGCCCGGGTGATCCGTACTCAACGAGGTAATCTTAGCCGCCCATCGGTTGATGAAGTCAATCATTATCGGGACCACGTAGACCAAGCCATGGAGATGCTACTGGTTCAGGAAGTGAATGAACAAGTTGCAACACTCGTCACCTTGGGTTGCCACCATGAGCAACAACATCAGGAGTTGCTTTGGACCGACATAAAATTCATTCTTGGACACAACCCGTTGTTTCCAGCTTATGAGGAAAATTTCATTGGGAAAACAGAACTACCTGAGCATCCAACACCCGTCATTGAAGTAAAAGGTGGGGTGTATCCTATAGGCTTTTCAGGTGATGGATTTTGTTTTGACAACGAGCTTGAGCGCCACAAAGTGTATCTACAGGATTTTAGCATCTCGGGTGCGCTTGTGACGAATGAGGAATTCCTTGAATTTATTGACGATGACGGATATCTGAATTTTGCTCATTGGCATGCGGAGGGATGGGATTGGGTGAGAAACAATTCCGTCAGTGCTCCTTTGTACTGGCATAAGATCGATAATCGATGGTTTCATTATACATTGGGAGGTCTGAAACCACTGCGCCGGGACGCTGCATTAGGTCATGTTAGTTATTATGAAGCATCAGCTTTTGCAGCGTGGAAGGGAAAACGGCTTCCAACCGAATTTGAATGGGAAGTTTCATCGGAACATTTTCGTTGGGGTGAACGTTGGGAATGGACGGAAAGCGCCTACTTACCTTATCCAGGATTTAAACGATCGCCTGGGGCAATTGGTGAGTACAATGGTAAGTTCATGGTAAATCAAAAAGTACTTCGGGGTGCGTCATTATTTACTCCATCGGGGCATAGCCGGAATACGTATCGGAATTTTTTTCACCCTCACCTGCGTTGGCAATTAACGGGCATTCGACTGGCGCAGTAAAATTGAATTCATATGGTAGATTTTATGAGAAGTTTTTCACCGTTTGCAACTACGGAGGATATTTTTCTTTATGATGTAGTCACCGGACTTTCAGCAGAACAGAAATTTCTAAACTCAAAATACTTCTACGATGCTTCGGGAGATGCGATCTTTCAACAGATCATGAAATGTCCCGAGTATTACCTCACGTCGTGTGAAATGGAAATCCTGGCCAGGCAAAGTAAGGATATGGTGCACGCCATTGGTTCATTTAGACAAATGTTTGATGTTGTTGAGCTTGGGCCTGGTGACGCATCAAAAACGACTTTTCTTTTAAAGGAACTTGCCGGGAGGGGAATAACCGACACTTACATTCCTATTGATATTTCAGAAAACATTGTTAATCAACTGGAGAGCAAACTACCCTTGATTGTAAAAGGACTTTGTGTTCATGGACGCTGTGGTGACTATCTGAGCCGGCTGAAAGAAAGCCGGTTATCTTCAGTTGATAAAAGGAAACTCGTGCTTTTTATGGGGGCAACCATTGGCAATTTCACCATACAGGAAGCGAAAGAATTTTGCGCCCGTGTTAAGCGTCAACTTTATCCTGGTGATTTGTTTATGATTGGATTTGACTTAAAAAAAGATCCGGCAGTAATCATGGATGCCTATAACGATGGGGGTGGAATCACAAAAAAATTTAATCTAAATCTGTTGGCAAGGATTAACCGCGAATTAGACGCCAATTTCGACCTTAGTGCATTCGACCACGTCCCCACCTATGACCTGATTACCGGGGCTTGCAAAAGTTTCCTTGTCAGCACCCGAGATCAGGAAGTTGATATTGGGGAGGTGGCACAAATCAAATTCTCAAAAGGTGAACGGATTTATATGGAGATCTCTCAGAAGTATACGATTGATCAAATTAATGACCTGGCAACCATAGCGGGATTCAGACCTATCAGGAATTTTTTTGACAGCCGAGGATGGTTTGTAGATGCGCTATGGCAAAATGGATAAAATAGTGGTAAAGTCAGGCGGAACGACGATGTTCTATTCGGTCTTCATCTTTTTCAAGTCTGAACATGATCGTTGCACAAAGCTCATCAAGCTGCTGCTTTAGGTCAACGCGGTTTCGGAGAAGAACGCTCTCCGTGAGTAACTCTATTTCCTGCAGCTTCTGGATGTACCAATACAAATCAGCACCCATTGAGACGTGGTGCTCGCCCTGGTAAGTATCCAGGCGAGTGATCAGCTTTTCCATCCGTTCGATCAGTACTCTGTACTGGTACTCCAACTCTTTTGACACAACCTTTCTCATATATTCGATTAATAAGTGTGGGGTTGGTTCTAATCGAATATCAAGATCAGGCAACTGCCTCACATCCCGGCCTCAAAAGGTCTTCTACCTTTTGCCATTCACATAACAAATATAGGCTGTACTGAGGGTTGAATATTCAAGGTGTAAGAAATCGATGTGGATTGCATTAATCGGGATGATTGCAGGACCGTGCTTGTGTAAATTGCCTGTCGGGATTAACCCACCGCTTGTTTGGTTTTGCTATTGCGCCAGTGCTTCAGTAGAAACCCAAGTGCCTAAAAATCAACTCGAAATTTCAGGGAATTGACCCAGTTATGGTTCTGTCATATAAAATTTTGAGATTGCCGGGGGAAGTTGTGGTTTAGGCTTGTTGTCGAAGGTATATTGTTTAAAAATAGTCGCCAAGATGTTAGTTAATGAAGAGATTTATCAGAAACTGCTGACTGTTCCTGACTTTAAA
>DASUGQ010000024.1:0-15530 GCA_036273935.1 Cyclobacteriaceae bacterium
TTATATGACAAGGTTCCCTATACGGAAGCCCTGAAGGGAAAGGAAGGAATGGTTGCTGCACCCTTCGATAATGGTGACGCAGTCTATGATGACCTTATTCTGAAAATTGATGAAGCCCTCGGCTGGATTGATTTATCAGCCAGTGCAATTACTCCAGGCAACGATGATTTGATTTACAGCGGAGACATGGAGCAATGGCAAAAGTTTGGCAACACACTCAAACTGAAGATATACATTCGCCAGGCGTTGGCTCGTCCGGAGGTCGCTCAAGCGGGTATTGCCTCGCTCTATACCAATGGGGCAAATTTTTTAGGCACAGGAGATGATGCCTTTGTAGGATTTAGCGCAAATGTGCACAACGAAAATCCTCTCTGGCAGGAATTGAATCAAACCACATTTGAGAACCTCGTGGCCAGTAATACCTCTTTGGATGATCTTAAAAACGCGGGCGACCCCAGGCTTGATGGTTTATATGATCCTTCCCCTGATAACGGTCAATATATTGGCCTGGATCAAGGGATAGGGACGCAGGATGGCGGGCAGTTCGATGACTACGCCCGTCCTGATAACACTACCATTATAAACCGGACAGCCGGAGTATCCTTAATGACTGACTACGAAAGCTTATTTATGCAAGCGGAAGCTGCGGCCAGGGGTTGGAGCACTGAGAATGATAAAGCACTGTATGATGCAGCTGTGAGCGCATCGTTTGCTTTTTGGGGTGATGACGCATCAGGGTTTATCGGAGCAGGGGGTGATTATGAATACGATGGTGAACTGGAGACTATTTACTACCAAAAATGGCTTGCCTTCAATGGTAAACAAGGCATGGAAGGATGGATTGAGTGGAGAAGAACAGGTGTGCCTGATCTGCCGATATCGCTCCAGGGAAGGCCTTTGCCGAATACCTTTCCATTGCGATTAATCTGGCCCATTACAGAGCGCTCTGCGAACCCAAATGTTCCTGCAGTCACTTCTGTAGATACTCCGGTTTGGTGGGACACTACTTATTAAACCTCAACATGATGACTATGAAAATTTCAATAAGAATAATTTGTGTTCTGCTTTTTGCATGTATTTTCAGTGCGTGCGAAAGAACATTGGAATCGGAGGGTATTGCTGAAGGCATCATCCGGTATCCATCTATAACTTTAAATGAGGGAGACGCTTACTCTATCGTTGCCGGAGGTGGTGAATTTGAAGACCCGGGTGCAGTTGCTCTTCTCGGGGAGGATGATATTTCCAGTGAGATTGTCGTGGATGGCGAAGTTGACACCTCAACACCTGGCGTCTATCCGATAGACTACACGGTTTCTGTAGAAAACGAAATCGGTCAACAATCGACGGTGACAGAAACCCGATTTGTAATTGTCACTTCCGAAGACCTGAGCGATGTTGACCTTTCCGGAGATTATGTGGGAACTGGTTTTGCGGGTAACCCTTCTACGGTTCATGTTACCAAGCTCGCTGATGGATGGTATAATATTCCCGATGTTCTCTCAAGTGCCAACGGTATTAGTGTCAATTTTGCTCACATCGGAGGTAATGAAATTATGATTCCGGATCAGGAAACACCCTTTGGTGTAGTAAGCACGGACGCTCCAGGTGCAAGTGCAACGTTGACCGCAAATGGATTTACGTGGACCGTATTCATTTCGTGCTGTGGAAATTTTGGACCTATCGTTTTTGTAAAACAATAAAATGATTGTTATGAACAAGATATATTATTTACTGCTCATCGGTTTTGGGTTGTCCTCTTGCCTGTCGGGGGGATTTGACGAGAATGAGCAACTTGATGAACTTAATAATGAATTGGCTAAAGCGCCGAAGGTAGAGAGTATTTCAGTAAATGGCGCAGTGGTTGAACGTAACCAGCAATCACGGCGTGTGATTGAAGCAAAAACTGGTGATGTTTTGAATTTTGATGTGAAGCTAACAAGCGGAAAGGGAGCAACACTTGAAGAGCTGGAATTTTTCAGGGTATATTATTACCTCGAAGGATTCCAGGAAGACCCCAAACCGGTTGATCCAAATACACAGGGGGTGTATCCAATTAGCGGTGCGCAATTTGACTTCACCTACAGTTACACTGTACCTGAAGAGGATGACGATGGTTTTCATTTCGACCCGGGATACATCATTCAAGTGTATTGTCGCGCAAAAAATTCGTTGGGTAATTACGGATACAAAGCAATCGAAATTCATATCGTTGAATAAATGTTTGAGTTATAGCGCAGCGTTTAAAATGTTGTACGTTTTATTCGCTGCGTCTTTTTGATGTGAATTATGATGAAGGATTATAGTCTTGTATTCTTTTTAGTTGTCTCATCAAATTTTTCTGATGCTCAATCGCTACCGATGGGCACTACGGGAGGGTCCAGATTTTTTTTAAAACCCGGTGCATATGCTTTTGTAACTGAACTGCCTCCGGCACCTTCTGAAACTACTGGTGACTACTATGTAGCGAATGACTGGTTTCAGGGTAATATCATTTTAAACGATAGTATGCGACTTGAAGCGTTGTTTTTTAAGTATAATTTAAAGGCAAATCATTTTGAGATAAAAACAGAACATGAAGTAAAGATACTGCCGGGTAAACGTGTTATTTATTTTGATTGGAGTAACAATCAAAACCCGGCCGATGGAGAATATCAGCGCGCAGATGAATATGAGCTGAACGGTACAAAATTAGAGGGGTTCATAAAAATAATCCAACGGGGTTCATATTCCTTAATGATGGGACTGGAGTTTAAAATAATCCCTGCAAATTTTAATACCGCCCTCAATGTAGGCGAAAGAAATGACAAGATTGTTAAAGAAGAGGTGTATTACATTCTCCGCGAAAAGAAACTACTGAGAGTAGATTCGAATAAGAAAAAATTCACAGAGGAACTTAAAAAATTTACAGGCTATGATTTAAGTCAATCTGTTAAGTTAAACAAAATCAACCCCAAGGAACTAGAGGACTTGCTGATTATTGTCGAGGAATTGAATAACCAGGAAAGCTGATCGAATCTTAATTTACACATTCTTCTCATTGCTCGAAGGCAGAAGAATGGTAAGGGAGGAAGGGATCAATTTGATTTCGAAATGTGAGTCACTTCCGCAGGGTTCACCGTCTACATGGAATTCCATTGACTCGTTAAGTTTTATTTCCAGGTCATCGGTTTTCAGTACTTCACAAAATGATGATCGATCGATGTTGCCGGCAAAGAAGGCATAAATAAAATCCAACCGATAGGGTGGAACTTTGCCGATCAGGTTAAGATTCAATTTATGATCGCATATAGATGCCCTGGGAGCCACACGTGCGTTATTGCCATACTGTGATGAGTTGGCGATTGCAACAATAAAAGCTTTCCGATGAAATTGTTTTCCATCCACAATCAGTGTGGCTTCAAACTCATCGAACTTCAAATAGTCTTCTATCGCTAATTTGGTATACCCGGCCAATCCCCGTTTTCCGTTTTTGCCGAAGTGATTGGCAATGTGGCCATCGAAGCCGATCCCTGATACATTCAGTGACAGCTTACCATTCACTGTAAAAGTGTCCATGCGTAAAGATTCGCTCTCAAAGATGGATTGTGTGGCGCTCGTAACGTTTAATGGAATGCCCAGGTGCCGTGCCAGGCCATTGCCTGAACCCTTGGGTATGATGCCCAATGGTGTTGGCGTATTTACTATTCCACGGGCTACCTCGTTGACCGTTCCATCACCACCGACCGCAATGATCACATCAAAATTTTCATTTACACCTAACGAAGCGAGTTGAGTGGCATGACCGGGACCTTGAGTGAATTCCATAGAACATTCTACATCATGGTCATGGCAAATATCCAGAATGCGTCCTTCCATCCGGGGCTGGAATCCCTTTCCTGAATATTTGTTGATGATGAACAATGCTCTTTTGTAAACCATTGACTTAAAAAGAGCCGTAAGTTAGTTTTCTTTTCGATATCGGGTATTCTCTGCCGGAATCCGGACATCGCTTTCACGGATAAAATTTTCATGAATGAGCCAGAATCAACTTCAATCCGGTAAGAAACATTTTTTGATTGTCTGTGACGATGTGGTTCGCCGTAAACCTATGTCAAAAGACTGATGGGGTAACTAGATTTCAAGCAACGGGCCCGTGAGAACCCTGGAGATCCTTACTTTTTTAATTTACCCTGGATATATTTTACAGCTTCTCCAAAGGTCTGGAGCTTTTCAGCGTCGTCATCAGGAATGCGTATGTCAAAGCTTTGCTCAAACTCCATGACAATTTCCGCATAGTCCAGTGAGTCGATTCCTAAGTCTTTAACAAAATTTGCGTCCGGGGTGATTTCTGATTCTGCGATGCCGAGTTTGTCTACTAATATCTGAGCGACTTTCTTGGGAACGTCTTGCATAGGTGAGGAAACAGTTTCGTAAATGTATTAAATGGTTTTTAGCCTTCCAAACGGCTAAAATGGATTAGAATCGAAGAAAAAACTCAGTTCCAAGGCCAACGGTCGACTTCACGCTGAGGGTACCCTGATGCTCGCGCATGATCTGCCTCGACAAGCTCAAACCAATGCCGGAGCCAGTCTTCTTGGTCGTGAAGAATGGTATGAATATTTTTTCAAGAGCTTCCGGATCAATGCCCGTCCCGTTGTCTTTTACGGAAAGCACAGGACGCGACTTTTCATTTACGTACGCCCGCAACGTTATTTTTTTCTCTGTTTGATCCTCAAAAGATTGAATGGCGTTCTTTAAAAGGTTAATGAGCACCTGTTCAATCATGCCTTTGTCGGCTACAATGGTGAGGTCATCCGGATATATCAATGTTTCCAGCACAATTTCTTTGTCTGCCAACTCCTGTTTGTGAAGCATGGATATTTCGTCGAACAACGATTGCACGGAAATGGAATTCTTACGGGGCTTTGGTATGCTGGTGAGGCTTCTGAATTCACGCACAAACTGGATCAGGCCTTCGCTCCGTTTACTAATTGTTTGTAACGACAAATGCACATCCTGCAATTCATCAGGTGTAAGAGGGGATTCGTCATGCAGATGCTCTTTCAACTCGTTTTCAATTGTGCCGGCAAGGGATGAAATTGGCGTAACAGAATTCATGATCTCATGGGTAAGCACTTTTACCAGGTTTTGCCACGCTTCCATTTCCTTTTCTTCCAATTCACTTTGAATATTCTGCAACGAAATAAGTTTTACATTTTCACCTTTCAAGGTAAGTTCAATGGCGTAGATGGATAACTGGATGATATCATCATTGATTTTGAGGCGAAACAATTCCCGTCCACCGGTCTTCAGTTTGCGAAATATTTCGACCAGGGCTTCATTCACTTCGTGAAGGTCGCTGATGTTCTCTGCTTTGTTAACCTTAAGGAGTTTCCGGGCAGCCGCGTTAAATATTTCAATGGCACCATCTTCCCTGAAGGCCACAATGCCGATGCCGACATGCATAACGATGTTTCGAAAGAAAAGGGATTCCGAGTCACGTTCCCTCCTCGAATTTCGAAGCCTGGTCATCGCCTCGTTTAATTTCTTGTGAATGCTTCTTGCCGCCGGATCGTTGCTGGTCGTTTTAAATGCATTGGAAGGATCGTCAAAGCGAATGGAATCCAGCAGCGAAGTGATGTTTTCGTTTGAACGATCCATCATTTCAAGCAGGTGCTTTGCCTGGTAAACGATCGCAGCAAGTAAAATCAGAATGGCAAAAATTTCAAATCGACCAAAAAGATAGTAACCCAGTCCCAGGAGAGTGATTGATAGGAGGAGTATCCTTGTGAAGATGGGCGACCGCCAGTTAAAGTCCATATTTTTCCATTCTGCGGTAGAGGGAGGCTCGCGTCAATCCCAGCTCATCTGCCGCTTTAGAAATATTTCCGTTGTGAAGTTGGAGGGCCTTGGCAATAGCAGCGCGTTCCACATCATCCAGGTTGAGGGTATCGTTAGGTGTGGTGTTCGATAAAGACCGGCTGAGCAGAAAGTCACTGTCGTGCAGGGTATCACTGTCGGTCATAATCACGGCGCGTTCGATCGAGTGCTGCAGCTCGCGAATGTTTCCGGGCCATGCATAACGTTTCAATTTATCCATCGCCGTGTCGTCAATCTTGGCTACACGCTTGTGATATTTTTTTGAATAGTAATTCAGGTAGTGCTGGGCAAGCAATGGAATATCTTCAACACGCTCACACAGTGGTGGCACTCGTATTTCAACGGTATTGATCCGATAAAGAAGATCTTGCCTGAAGGTACCCTCATTTACCATATTGTGCAGGGGCATATTGGTTGCGCAGATCAATCGAATGTCGACCGGCATTGCCTGGTTCGAACCAACCCGCGTTACCTGCCGGGACTGCAAAGCACTCAGCAACTTGCTTTGAAGGCTCAGGCTCAGATTTCCGATCTCGTCCAGAAAAAGTGTTCCCTTGTTGGCAAGCTCGAATCTTCCGGGGCGATCTTCACGGGCATCGGTAAACGCCCCTTTTTTGTGCCCAAAAAGTTCTGACTCAAACAGCGTCTCCGTTATTGCGCCCATGTCAACCGACACGAAGCTGTTGTCATGCCTGAGCGAGCGCTGATGAATAGCCCGCGCGATAAGTTCTTTGCCTGTTCCGTTCTCTCCAAGGATCAAAACATTGGCATCGGTTTTCGCTACTTTGTCAATGAGGCTGAATACGTTGTTGATGGCAACGCTCTGACCGATGATATCGGCGAATGGCCTGCTGATTTGCTCTTCCAACATTTCCTTGGCCTTTTTGAGTTTATCCACTTCGTTGTAGGATTGCCTCAGTTTGATCGCTGTACTGATTGTCGCCACTAACTTTTCGTTTTGCCATGGCTTGAGAATAAAGTCTGTAGCACCTTGCTTGAGTGCGCGAACGGCCATTTCAACGTCACCAAATGCTGTAATCAGGATGACGACTGCCTGTGGGTCGCGTTCCAGGATTTGCTCGAGCCAATAAAAACCTTCTTTTCCGCTCGTAATGTCTTTACTGAAGTTCATGTCCAGCAAGATCACGTCATAGGTATCATTGTTGAGGAGAAAAGGAATTTTGTTTGGATTCTTCTCAATGATGACATGATGTCCCTGTTTCTTTAATAGCATCTTGGCTGCCAGTAATACATCTTCGTCATCATCAATCATTAAAATTTTGCCACCTTCTGTGCTCACGTGAAATGGATTAAAGGTTTAGTGAAATGGGTATCCCGGAAAATTTTGTGCCAACGCAATAAATGCGGAAACCGGGTGATTACTTGAACATCGTTGTTCTAAGGTGTACAAAGATGTTCAAAACTGAACAGTTTTCAATCCAATGAGAGGATATAATTATTTGGAATCGTAGGTATCGATTTCGAGTCGGCCGGGCTTTATACCAATCATGCGCTCATCTGTAAGAAGGACCGAATCAAACGACCCAGGAATGTCTTCGAATCGAGTTTCCGTTGTAAAGAGATCAAAGAAATGAACGCGACCGTCCCTGTAATAATAAAGTTCCTGACCAAGAAAATGAAATGCGGGTACACCTTTCACCTCAATGGTTTTTACTTTTAGCCCGAGGCTATTGAAAATAGTTATGCCTGTTTGAGTATCGAGTAAGAATATGAAATTTTGATATTCACACAATGAAATAAGTTGAGATGATTCGGTCAACGTCGAATCGATTTTGAATTCATTGAGCACTTTGCCTTGTCGTGTGTCTACTTTCTTTATAGACCAATCGGCTACATCAAGAAGAAGGATATTGTAGTCTCCAGACGAACACACCAGCCAGGGTGTAATGGCAATTGAGTTGTCAATTGGAGTTTTCTTTACGGTCGTTAATGTTGGGGTCAGTATAGTGTATTGCTGTTCTTTACGATTGTAGGCCAAAAGGCGGACTCCATTTCCGGTGTCAAACGAAGTGCATTGGAAATTCGATAGTTCTCCCAATTTCTTTCCATCCTTGTCGAATTTTATAAGGGATGAAGAAGTATTGACATAAATATCTCCCGCCCGATCAAGGGTTACGTGTTTGATCTTGTCAAGATCAATTGTTTTTATCAAACCAGTTTGTGCGCTCGTTTCAAGGTGAGATAAAAGGAATAGTGATGCGAGGATGAAACCTTTCATCAGTCACTGATTAAATAATGAATTTCTTTAGCTCTACATTTTCTCCATCATACACTCCATAAGTATCGAAGTGAACCCACTCGCCCAGGTTTATGTAACGGCTTCGCTCGTTCACTTTTAGGTCAAGTGGAAGATGCCGATGGCCGAAAATATAGAAGTCGTGATGCTCTTTTTTTTCCAGTTCTCTGCAATATGTCAATAAAAACTCGCTGTCTTCTCCGGCAAATTGTTCTTCTTTTTTCTCATTGCTGATTCGGCTTTGCCGTGACCAATAGTTAGCAATGGCTATACCAAGATTTGGATGAATGCGGGCGAATAGCCATTGACACATAGAGCTGTTAAAGAATTTTTTGATGAGCTTGTACGTGCGATCACCTGGTCCCAGTCCGTCGCCATGACCGATGAGAAGGCGATGTCGACCGATGCAAAGTAATTGAGGGTCCCGATAAACAGGAATGCCAAGTTCACGTGGAAAATAATCAAACATCCACATATCATGATTGCCGGTAAAGAAAACTATGGGGATACCCCTGTCCCTTAACTCGGCAAGTTTTCCCTGCAGACGAATATATCCTTTGGGTATTACATACTTGTACTCAAACCAAAAGTCAAAGATATCGCCCATAATAAAGATGGTATGAGCATCGGCTTTGATGGAGTCAAGCCAGGCTACAATTTTGCGCTCGCGTAATAAACTTGCATCATGATCAGGTACCCCAAGGTGAAAGTCAGAGGCGAAGTAAATTTTTTTATCTTCCTGAAGCTGCGAGATGTTTAGAAGCATAGTCAGCACAATGATAATAAAAAGTGAATTGTATGCCCTAACAGGTGATATTTAAACGCATTCTATTCTCAAAAAAAACGAGTCAGACCAACTCGCCTGACTCGTTTTTTTATTTGTCAATATGTTCTCCTTACAGTTTTGTTTCTGCGGAAGGATTCCCGGCTGCCACGGGCTCTTTTGGCTGTTCTTCTTCTTTCTTTGTATCGTCCTTTTTCTCCTCGCCCTGCTGGCCATTCGTGTATTTCTGATAGGTGGTCTGATGTTCAAATGGACGCTTACCGATTAGCCTTTCCAGGTCTGCCTGGAATATGATCTCTTTCTCGAGCAATTCCTTGGCGATGGTTTCCACATGATTTCGGTGCTGAATAAGTAGTCTCTTTGTGCGCTCATAGGCGGCATCGATAATTCCCTTAGCTTCTTTATCAATCTTTTCAGCGGTGGCTTCTGAGTACGGTTTCTGGAAAGCATAATCAGATGCCTTGGAATCGTAGTAGGAGAGGTTTCCAATCTCCTTATTCATTCCGTATATCGTTACCATACTGTAGGCCATCTTCGTGATCCGTTCAAGGTCGCTTAGGGCTCCCGTTGAAATTTTGTCGAACACAATCTCTTCAGCCGCTCTTCCGCCAAAAGCCATGCACATCGTGTCAATCATCTGCTCTGTCTGGTAGAGAAATTGTTCCTTCGGTAAATACTGCGCGTAACCTAGCGCGGCTACCCCTCTTGGAACGATGCTCACCTTTACCAATGGATCGGCATGTTCAAGGAACCATCCTGCTACCGCATGGCCCGCCTCGTGATAGGCAACGATCTTTTTCTCTTCTGGCGAAATGATTTTGGTCTTCTTTTCGAGACCACCGATAACACGGTCGATTGCATCCTGAAAGTCTTGCATATCGACAGCTTTCTTGTCTTTACGGGCGGCGATCAATGCTGCTTCATTACAAACATTGGCAATTTCGGCTCCGGCAAATCCGGGCGTTTGTGCTGCCAGTTTTCTGGCGTCTACCTCCGGGTCCATTTTGAGTGGCTTGAGGTGTACTTTAAATATAGCTTCACGTCCGACTATATCGGGCTTGTCAATACTGATCTGACGATCAAACCGACCGGGACGAAGCAAAGCAGAATCCAATACATCGGGTCGGTTCGTCGCCGCAAGGATGATTACACCAGAATCGGTGGCAAAGCCATCCATTTCTACAAGCAATGAATTCAGCGTGTTTTCGCGTTCGTCATTGGCACCAGGTAACTGGCCTCTTCCCCGGGAGCGTCCAATAGCATCAATTTCATCAATGAATACAATGCACGGCGCCTTCTCTTTCGCCTGTTTGAACAGGTCGCGCACACGGGCTGCTCCAACACCAACAAACATTTCAACGAAATCCGAACCTGACAGCGAGAAGAAAGGCACAGCGGCTTCGCCAGCAACGGCTTTAGCCAGTAGGGTCTTCCCTGTTCCTGGAGGGCCTACCAATAATGCACCCTTAGGAATTTTTCCACCAAGCTTAGTGAATTTGGATGGGTTCTTCAGGAACTCAACAATCTCACGAATTTCTTCTTTTGCTTCGTCCAGCCCCGCAACGTCAGCAAACGTGATTTTGACTTTGTTTTCTGCATCAAATAAGGCGGCTTTAGATTTACCAATGTTGAAAATTTGTCCCCCGGGGCCGCCACCGCCCGTCATCCTGCGCATGAGCATCCAGAAGCCAAACAGCAAAAGGAAGAGGAAACCCCACTGAGCAAAAACGCCAAGGTAGTTTTCCCTGTTGGTGGTTTTGTATTCAATATTGCTCGCATTGGTATTCTTGCTCCGAAGTTGCTCAAACTGCGCATCGAAGCGATCGACAGACACGATCTTAACCTTGAAATGAGGTCCTTTTGGGCTCACTCCAAGCGGGCTATGTTCGAGTTCCTGTTTGTACTTGGCATTTTGTAGTGCCTCCGGTTTGAGGGTTATTTCAGCGATGTCCTGGTTCTTGATAAGCAAGACCTGGCTTACATCATTGCTTTTCACCATCTCCTCGAATTCATCATAGGTCTTCTCGGGCAACTCGGAGAAATTATTCAGGTAGAAAATCCCAAAGATTACTGCGATCGAGACCATGATGACCCAGATCTGGTAGTTTCCCTTCGGGGGTTTATTGGGTAAAAGCGGTTTATCTTTCTTGTCGGTCATTTCACTTAATAGTCATTAAAAATAAATAATATTCACACCATTTAACATCAATTTATTGCTTCCCGTTCTGGTCGATCTCGGTGATTCCTGCATCTCCCCATAATCGTTCGAGGGCGTAAAATTCTCTTCGGTCCTTTCGGAAAATGTGTGCTACAACATCGATATAGTCGAGCAGCATCCATTCTTTATTGTTTTTGCCCTCAACGTGCCAGGGATTTTCTTTTAATGCTTTGAACACTTCCTGATCTACAGAATCGGCGATGGCATCAAGTTGTTTGTCTGAATTTCCGGAACAGATTACAAAAAAGTCGGCAATTGCATTGTTTAATTTCCGAAGGTCCAAAATAACGATGTCCGAAGCTTTCTTTTCCTGCATTCCCTTTACAATCACATCACTCAGCGCCTCCGAGTTGCCAGCCCTTTTCTTTTTCGTCATTAATGTATATTCGATTTTTGTTTGATTTGCAGCTTTCAGTAAGTCAAATAGGTACAAAACTAGCTAAAAACCTTGTATAAAATTCCTGCCAAAACTCTTTTCATTGGTAAAAACTTGATTTACGTGCCAGAATGTCATTCAACAAATGATTTGGCCGCTCAAATCGTTAGACAGCCTTCAACCAACGAGGGCACAGTGGTTATTACTGATAAACAAACAATGGGCCGCGGACAAAGGGGCAATTATTGGCGCACGGAGCCAGGTAAAAATCTAACCTTTTCAGTAGTCCTTAAACCAGCCTTTGTCGAGCCAAAAAATCAATTTCTACTGACGATGGTCATTTCACTCGCCGTTCATGATCTGATTCAATCGGGTTTGAATTGTGCTGCCTTTATCAAATGGCCGAATGATATAATGATTGAACGCAAAAAGGTCTGCGGTATTTTAATTGAAAATCAATTGAAGGGCAATGAAATCACTCACTCCATCGCAGGTATCGGATTGAATGTAAATCAGAAACACTTTGAATTTCCATCGGCAACATCGCTTGCCCAGGTATTGAACAAACAATTTTATCTTCCTTCGTTGGTGGACGACCTGCTCGAAAATATTGAAGCCAGATACCTGATGTTAAGAAGTGGAAAGTTCACTGAACTGAAGGCGGCCTATGTTAGCGTCCTTTACTGGAAAGGTGAACCTCATACCTTTTCAATTCAAGGTCTGACGTTAAAAGGCATCATTAGTGGTGTTGATGCTGCGGGGAAATTATTGATCGATTTTGGCGAACGGGAACGTGCGTTCGATATCAAGGAGGTCGAATATCTTGAGTAGCTGGGATCGTTGGGGCTATTGCAACTTGGTTCGCATGGGTTGGGTCTACAACTAAACCACTTCTCAAAATGCCATCGACGTCCGATTTTCAAGCTAAATTCTTAGCTCCGGTTCGTATAGTCATTTGCTGCTTATTAACGGATTGTGATGACGAAGAAAAAGTTAATATTCGGCCCGAGACATTGATTGGGAAGTTGCAATTGGTTGAAGAGAAAGTTGGTGTCGGTCCCCGGGGGAAGTGGGTGGATGTTGACGATGGCGAAGTCATTCAATTCTGATCATTCATTTACAAGCACATCCTTTCCTGATTGTCAGGCCGGTACATTTGAGATTAATAGTGACACGCTTTTCTTTGACTTGTATTGATAAGATACTCGATTTTCGCGTGGTAGAATTTAAACAAACCTCCATGACACTGACGCCTGCATCCGTGTTTTGCACAGAGGGCTGCCTTTATAGGTACGAGAAAATTAATTAATTCTTCAACGAAGCAATTAACAATTCTCTACTCAACAGTCTCCATCCAAACCCGCACGTTTATCCATCGGCTTCCATCTTTTCACCGACTTCTGTCACGCCTTTACAAACGTCTCAGTTGCCTGGGCTCCAGATAATGTCATACAGGTTGTCGTGCGCCGTTCTTGTGTTTGGCGACGCGGGCTGTTTGTCAAGGTTGAACGTTAAACCTTCCTGTGCTGCAACGGCGCTGGTTCTCGTGGCGACAAGCTCGTATTGTTCAGTGCTTCCGAATTTCCCGGCGAGTACTCTTTGTGATTCACCCGGGTGGACGGCAGTAATGGGTTTAGTTCAAAGGATGGTATTCTATATCTAAATCGTATTCGGGAAGAGAATCCGTCAATGAATTTTTTTAATCTCCTCATGCCAATACAATACCAGGGACAAACTACATCTGATACAATGTCAATTTGTAACAATTTTGCTCATAAGCTGTTTTATGGAAGTTTTGGTTCAAGCATTGACGGTGGGCCACTTAAGTTCAACGAGAATCATGGCTTGTATTAGTGATTACATGACCAAAATCGTTAGGTAATTTTTGGTCGTTATAGTACTTTTGGGCTTTCGAGTTGGCGTTAAAAACGAAAAATAACCATGACAGTAGACGAAAAACTTAAGTTTAAGGTAAAAGACATCTCCCTGGCCGAATGGGGCAGGAAGGAAATTACACTGGCAGAAGCCGAAATGCCCGGATTGATGGCCATCCGTGAAGAGTTTGGCCCCAAGAAAGCGTTAAAGGGCGCCCGTATCGCCGGGTGCTTGCACATGACCATCCAAACGGCTGTGCTTATCGAGACATTGATCGAATTAGGAGCAGAAGTAAGCTGGTCTTCCTGCAACATTTTTTCAACACAAGATCACGCTGCAGCCGCTATTGCGAAAACGGGCATCCCTGTTTTTGCATGGAAGGGGATGAATGAACAGGAGTTCGACTGGTGTATCGAACAAACCCTCTATGCATTTAAGGACGGAAAGCCACTGAACATGATCCTGGATGATGGCGGTGATTTGACCAACATGGTGTTGGATCGCTTTCCTGAACTTGTTCCTGGAATCCGTGGTATCTCAGAAGAAACGACAACGGGAGTTCACCGCCTGATCGAGCGGATGAATAATGGAAAACTTCCGCTTCCTGCCATCAACATCAATGACTCGGTTACAAAATCAAAGTTTGACAATAAGTACGGCTGCAAGGAATCTCTCGTGGATGCTATTCGCCGTGCAACCGATGTGATGATTGCTGGTAAGGTGGCCGTTGTTGCCGGTTATGGTGATGTTGGTAAAGGTTCTGCAGCCTCGTTACGAGGCGCAGGCGCACGTGTGATCGTAACTGAAATTGATCCGATCTGCGCACTTCAGGCTGCGATGGATGGTTTTGCTGTCAAGAAGCTCGAAAATGCCGTAGGCGATGCAGATATTGTTGTCACGACAACAGGTAACTGTGATATCGTTATAGATCGTCACTTTGAAAAAATGAAAGACAAGGCCATTGTGTGTAACATTGGTCACTTCGACAATGAGATTGATGTAGCGTGGTTGCGCAAGAATGGAGCATGGGATAACATCAAACCTCAGGTTGACTTAGTCACTTTGAAGAATGGCAGACAAATCCTCCTTCTTGCGGAGGGACGCCTTGTGAATCTCGGTTGTGCTACAGGCCATCCTTCTTTCGTGATGTCAAATTCTTTTTCCAACCAGACCATTGCGCAGATTGAACTTTGGAACCATGCTGAAAAATATGAGAATAAGGTTTACATGTTGCCCAAGCATCTGGATGAAAAAGTTGCGCGTCTTCACCTGAAGAAAATTGGTGTGGAATTGGAAGTGCTGAATGAAAAGCAAGCGAGGTACATAGGAGTTGAGGTAGAAGGACCTTACAAACCGGAGTATTACAGGTATTGAGTTTTTGGCCTCAGTCTAAGTCAATCTCCGAAGGAGAGGGATTTGAGGCGCCAAAATAGATTTATAAAAATTTCTCTCTGCTTGCTAAACATGAGAGGACCCCGGGGACTAACCTCGGGGTTTTATTTTTTGGCTGGAATTTCTGGATTTACGAAACCGACTTCGTGTATTCATGTGTAAATAAAATGAGGAGTGACGGAGATTATTATCCGGTTGGCAGTATAATTGCTTTTTGCTTTCTGTCTTTTGCTTTTGTTATTTTTGACCAAAACCGGTGGATGAATAATAGACACTCCATGAAATTTTTTTCGCTCTCAATCTTTAGTTTTCTCCTTTTGTCTTTTTCTATTCACCAGGATGAACACGTTGAGTTTGTTTGCAAGCGCAAGCAGATGTCGACAAACCGGTGCCATTACAACTTCAAAGTGGACGGAGCGAAGTTCAGGTATGTAGATATCGGTTGCCGTTTTAAGAAGACTGATGATGTGATTAAAAAAGTAAAGTCTGGTGATTTGGCCCTTGCAAAGGATTGGGAAATTGAGTGCGGGGGCGAGACGAAGTAAACGGACTACCCCATCTGGAAGCTGCCCGCTATGCTCTGACTTAAGTCGATACTGATTGTCAGTATAGGAGTCCTTCGCCGGTTCGATGCAGTCGAAGCGCGTTTCAATCCTTATTCTGTTGGATGTAGTTTCAGATGTTGGCTGGTTTGTTCAACAATTGTTCCACAGTTTTCGTTTCAATCCTTATTCTGTTGGATGTAGTTTCAGATGTCTTTATTTCGCAT